>CAYXTN010000013.1:0-37967 GCA_964468085.1 uncultured Clostridia bacterium
GCAGTCTTTTGAACGCCGCCTCGCTCTTGCATTCCCTCAAAGCGCGGTTGAGTTTTTCGGTAAGTCCGCTCGCTTCGTTCGCGGTTATAAAGCAGTCGACGGTCGGCGCGAGGGTGACTTCCTCTATATCTGCAAGCCGCTCGCCGCTTACGAAATCGTAGGGGCGTATGCGCTCTACGGTGTCGCCGAAAAAGTCTATACGCACGGGGTTTTCGCCCGTGACGGGATAGATATCGAGTATGTCGCCGCGCACGGCAAACGCGCCCTTGCTCTCCACCGAATACTCGCGCGAATAGCCGAGCTGTACGAGCATTTTTGGCAAAGCCGCATAGTCGTAATCGTTGCCCGCTTTCAAGGTAATTACGGGGAGTTTCGAGGGCACTAGTTGCAGCGCCGCCTCCACCTCGCACACGATTACTTCCGCGCCCGACATTAGGTTGTAAAGCCCCTCTATCCTTTTGAAAAGCGCGTCCTTGGAAACGGCGGTTTTGTACAGTAAAACGTCGTCCTTTGCGGCAAGATAGGCGCACTTCTTGCCTGAAAGCGTAGAGATTGCCGCATACGCTTTGCCCGCCGAAACCGCGTCCGCCGCGATATATAAAACGGGGCGCTCTATAAGGCTTGCGGTCAGGTATTTATGACTGTCGGAAACGCCGAAAACCGCCGTCGGAGCACCGAGGCGGAGGTCGCTAGCCAGGGCGGGATAATCGCCCCCTAAATTGTGATAATTAAAGAAATTTTTCACCCGCATTTACCTTTAATTGCCGCATATGTTGCGGGTAACTTGAGTTTTCAGCCGTTAAAGTCCGTCATTACGCGCTCGCACGGCGTGCCCTTTGCAAAAGCTATCGCCGCTTCCGCCGCGCGGTTGCAGGCGGATATGAACAGTTCGTAGTCCTCTTCTTTTACGTTGGATAAAACGTAGTTTATTATGGGGATATTGACCTCGCTGTCGCGTATGCCGATACGTATTCTTTTAAAAGCCGCCGTGCCTATTTCGGCAATGACCGAGCGCATACCGTTGTGCGTGCCCGCACTGCCGTCGGGGCGTATACGGATTTTGCCCTTGGGGATATCGTAATCGTCGTATAAAATCACGAGCTCGTCGGGGGTGGCTTTATACTTGGCAAGGAGCTGTTTGACCGCTCTGCCCGAGTTGTTCATATAGGTTAAAGGCTGGGCTAAGATTACTTTTTCGCCGCCAATATGCGCCTCGGCGGTGAGCGCCTCGCACTCCCTCTTTTTGAACTTTACGCCGAGCTGTTGAGCCGCGTCGCCCACGGCGAGGTAGCCCATATTATGAAAGGTTTTAAAATATTTCTGCTCGGGGTTTCCGAGCCCGACGATTATAAACATTTGCGCACCTTTAAAGATTATTAAAGCCACAACTTTCGCGCTGTGGCTTTAATCTGATTAGTCGTAGATTTTTGACATAGGTCTGTCCATATACACGTTCTCGATTGCGTTTGCGAATATCGTTGCGGTCGAAATCATTTTGAATATGGGCAACATCTTTTCCTGAGGGATATTGATGGTATCGAGCATTGCAAGCTCGGTTATGGGCGAGGATGCAAGTCTTTCGATTGCAGGTCCCGACAAAACGCCGTGCGAACAGCAAGCGTAAATTTCTTTCGCGCCAGCCTCTTTTAAAGCCTTTGCGCCCTGCACTATCGTGCCCGCGGTGTCAATCATATCGTCGACCATGAGGCAATTCTTGCCCTCGACGTCGCCGATTATGTTCATAACCTCCATAACGTTCGCCTTGGGGCGGCGCTTGTCGATTATCGCCATCTTTGCGTCCATTCTTGCGGCAACCTTTCTTGCACGCGCTACCGAACCTATATCGGGCGATACGACGACGAAGTCCTCGTCTACTTTCGGCTTGAAATAGTTATACAGCGTAGGACCGCCGACGAGGTTGTCCAAAGGAATATCGAAGAAGCCCTGAATTTGCAGGCAGTGCAAGTCCATTGTAAGTATTCTGTCCGCGCCCGCGCTCGTTAAAAGATTTGCAACGAGCTTTGCTGTGATAGGCTCGCGCGAGCGCGCCTTTCTGTCCTGTCTTGCGTAGCCGAAGTAGGGAATAACCGCGGTAATTCTGCCCGCACTTGCACGCTTTGCCGCGTCAATCATTATGAGCAGTTCCATAAGGTTGTTGTTTACGGGATAGCTCGTCGACTGGATAAGGAACACGTCCTTGCCGCGTACCGTCTCGTCGAAACGCACGTAGATTTCGCCGTCGGAGAAGTGAGTTACCTCCATTTCGCCTAAGGTTGTGTTCAAGTGCTTTGCAATCGCTTCCGCCAGGGGACGGTTGGAATTGCCCGAAAAAATCTTGATTTCGTTGCCGTGGTTAATCATTGTGTTTTGCCTCCGCTATTCATTTGTATTTTTAAAAGTTTGCGCGGGTAGCCGACCTCAGTCGACACACCTTCAATTGATTGTTTTTGCCTCTATCTGCGTTGAACTCGCTTGCCGTAGCACCTACTACGCCTTCACTCGTTCGCCTTGCAATAGTCTAAAAACAATCAATTGAAGGCGCGAAGCGTTTTGACGCGGCAAATCACGAGGATAAACGCACGAAACGACACGAGAGCGTGCCGCGTGGCACGCTGAGGGACGCTTTGGGTGTTTAGACCGAGATTTACCCGTCAAAATGTATCTGCTGGGGTCGGCTACCCGCGTGCCTTTATCAACAATAATAGTTTACTTTATAACGCGCGCATAAGTCAACCGTTAGCCGCCGCTAAAAATATTAACATTAAAATGTTAGAAAGTAACTTTTGAGTGAAAAGTTTGTGACAAATAAATTAACCGCCCGCGCAAAACTGCGCGGGCGGTAAGAAATTAGAAGGCTGTCGCATTTTCGAAACGATTTAGTTGTTTGCGGCTTTGTAATCTTCGACTGCTTGTTTAGCCTCGGCGGGAACATACGATAAATTTGTTGTTCCCAAATTGGAAATGAGAGTTTCATCTTTATACTCAACTTCCATTCCGGACTCATTTTGGCTATATTCATAGCAAATATAATATAAATAGCCTTGTTCGTTAAATTTTGCTTTAACTTTTACGTTTACGGCTTCATCTCCCGAATAAGTTGAATTTCTCCAAAGCTGAGCAACATAGTAACCGTTTTGATAAGTAAAGAATTGATACATTTCGGTAATTTCTTTAAATTCATCAGTTTGGCTTTCAGACAATTTATACTGACCTGCTCCCCACAAATAAGCATCAGCCCAATACCCCAACTGCTTGCCATCGACCTTACTTATTTCCCACTTATCATTTTGCATACCCATATTAAACTGCGCATCGTAAGTAACCCCAGCGGTTTCATCAACCGCTTCGTATAGCTCAAATACGGCTGTTACATATTCGTAATTCCCTTGAACGGAAGATGATATTGTCTTAAATTTTTCGAAACCGAATATATCAGAAATGTAAATCTCACTTTCTATTCGTGTGTTTATACTGCTATTTTTCGGATTTATGACCGTCAGCTCGTGAACAGTCAAATTTGTTATTTCAGTCATTTTTTCAAGTGATTCTTTCCACTCATTTTCTGTAACTTGAACAGACGCTACTCCGTCATCAAGGTATGCATTACTGGTACCGTCATCGCCGTCTTTACCGCAAGCCGTTGCGCCGAATATGCAGACCGCACTCAACGCACATACCGCCGCCGTCAATAAAAATTTCTTTTTCATAATTTTCTCCTTTGTCCATAAACTATATTAAGTAGTATTTTATCCTACTTTATCTTACTTGTCAAGTAAAAGTAAGATATTTGCTATAATTTATACGGGAGTGCGCTATGAAACCTTTAAAAGAAAAAATAAGCATAACAATTGATTCCGATTTACTTAAAGAATTAAAAAGCAAGGCAGACGAAGACGAACGCTCGCTTTCGCAATATATAAATTTAATTTTGAGAAACTATTTAAAATCAAAAAAAGAGTAGTTTACACTACTCTCGTTCAGCAAGCGTTTTAAATTACGCCGCGCGGCAAAGTTTTGCCGCGCGGCGGTTTTTATTTTACTTCTTCTCCCTAGTACGCATATCGGAAAAGAAACGCGATAAAATTTCGCGGCACTCCTCTTCCATAACGCCGCCCTCAACTTCAACCGTGTGATTTAAAAGGTTTGCCGTGGCAAGCTCGCGTGTCAGCGACCGCCCCTTGTCCTCGGGCGCGCCGAAGTACACCTTCTTTATACGCGAATTTAAAACCGCGCCCATACACATAGGACAGGGCTCGAGCGTGACGTACAGCTCGCACTCAGGTATACGCCAGCTACCCAGCTTTTTGCACGCCTTTTCTATCGCCTCGATTTCAGCGTGAGCGGTTGCAATCTGCCTTTTGGTGCGGCGGTTGTGACCGCGCGATATTACTTTTCCGTCCAAAACGACGACCGCGCCGATAGGCACTTCGCCCTCTTTCAATGCTTTTCCCGCGCATTTAAGCGCGCTCTTCATAAATTTATCGTATTTCATAATTTTCGGTAAAATATTTTAAAAGTCCGTAGCACTCCTTTATCTTACTTAACCTCTCTATAGGGTGCGTTAAGAGGTCGTCGCCGCACTCGATTGTGTACGCGGGTATGCCGAGTTTCTGTATGCACCAGTCCTTGTAGCCGCCCGCGCTTCCCGTGATTTTTTTCGGCGCGTACCCCGTATGCGCCGCGATTATCTTCGCGCCGAGCTCGTCGCCCGCGCCGCCGTACTCCCAGTAGATTTCGCCGCCCTTGGTATGAAAGGCGAGCGTAACCGCGGGCTTTACCCGCAAGGTAAAGCGGACGAGAGCCGCACTTTCGCATTCGGATAAAGGATAGTCGCCGATACAGTTTTCCGCGCCGCGCTTTTTTGTGTTCAGTCTGCCCGTGCCCCAGTCGGCGTCGAAATTGCAGTTCAAGTCCACGCCGCGCGCGTTGGCTTTCCACATTGGGTCACGCGTTTCGCAGATATGAACTCCGTCGGGGTTTAAAAGCGGAATGAGCCAGCCGCCGCTCCTAACGCCCTCTTTGATATGCCTCAAGGCAAGAAGCGCGGTAACGTACTCCCGCGCATGCACGGCGTACACGGCAATAAACTGCTTGCCAAAGTTGCTGCCGACGTGCATTGCGTAAATATTTCGGTTTTGGTGCGTGTAGCCTATCACGCACTTTTTGCTTTTGTAAAAGTTATAAAATTGAGTTACTTTTTCGTATATCACATAACATTATACGAAACCGTCACTTGTGGTATTCACTCCCCGAGTTTATCATAAAGCTTCTGTATATCTGCTCGAGCAGAATTACGCGCATAAGCTGATGCGGGAAAGTCATCTGCGAAAACGAGAGCTTTAAGTCCGCGGCATTTTTTACGCTGTCATCGAGTCCGCACGACGAGCCTATAATAAAGGTAATCTCTTCACCCTTATCGACGAGCGCGCCTATTCTTTGGGCAAGAGCGGGACTTGTGAGCTGACCGCCCTCCACGCACAGCGCGATTTTATAGCCCTTTACGCTCTTTAAAATCGCCGCCGCCTCTTCCTTTAAATTCTTGCCCTCGGCGAGCTCTTTTATCTCGAGCTTGCAAAACCTCGAAAGCCTTTTTACATACTCCGCGCACGCCGAACGGAGATACTCTTCCTTAATCTTGCCCACGCAGACGATATTTACTTTAATCATTTAAAACAACCCCGCTATCCACATAAGCGCCATTGCGCCGATTCCGACCGCCGCAAAAACGAAGAACTGTTTGACTCCGCCGACCGTGCAGGTTTTACGCGGTTTTTTGTCGAGAACGAGCCATACTACCGCACCAATCAGGCTGACGGCAGACAAAACGCTGACAATTATCTGGTCGGTTTGCGAGATAATCAGCGAACCGCTTTCGTCTAAAAGGCCGCAGGCTTTCAGCACGATTATGACCGCGTTATTCAAAAAGTGTATGACGACCGTCGGCGCAAGCGAGCGCGAACGCACAGCCAAAAACGCGAACAGACAGCCGCAGACAAACTGATAGACAGTCTGCTCCACAGAGCCGTGATAAAGCGCGAAACAGAAGCCCGACAAGAATATCGCGCGCACCGTTCCCGTGCCCTCTTCCGTATTGTTCAAGAGTATTCCGCGGAAGAGAATTTCCTCGAACACTGCGGGCAGTACGGCAATAACAATGAGTGCGGGCACAACCTTCCAGCCCGATATATCCGGCAGAGGGTTGACTCTGCGCTGATAGCCCATAAGCTCGAAAAGCCTGATAAGGTACTCGTTTAATGAGTTCAGCGAGAACAACAGTCCGAAAATGAGCAGCACGCCTATCAAAAAATATTTGGGGTGCGTCTTTATCGGCAGTACCGAGCGCGCGGACTGTTTTACGACCTTTAACGTAAGAGTCAGCGTTACGGCAACCGCTATCGGCGATACGAGCACGGAAATATACTTTGCCGCGTCCGTCCCCTTGAGCGAGCCCACCATAATTATTCCCGTAGCGACTATGCTTATAAGCATATTTATTACCACTGTTATCGAGAACGACAGTCCGCCCGCCGCCGAGCCGAGCGGAAGCGCGTATTTGTTTTTTTGGTCGCGTTGCTGTTCCATATCAAAGATTATACTTTATTGCGGCGATAAAGTAAATGAAATTATTTTACTTTTAAATGAAAATGTAATAAAATTGCGGTATGAGAAAAATCGACACCAAAGAAATCGCGGAAAAAATTTACAATATGGCTTTGAAGGCGGGCGTAAGCCTTACCTCCGACTGCAAGGCGGCTTTGAATAAAGCGGCGGAAACCGAAAGCGAAGGCGCGGCGAAATTCGCCCTCGGTACGCTTATCGAAAACTGCCGCATAGCAGAAAACGACGGTCTTCCCGTATGTCAGGATACGGGGATGGCGGTCGTACTCTTGGATATCGGGCAGGAAGTTTATCTTACCGGCGCGCCCTTGACCGAGGCTGTAAACGGTGCGGTACGCGCGGCGTATAAGGACGGATATTTCCGTAAATCGGTATGCGACCCCATCACCCGCGAAAACACCGGCGACAACACTCCCGCGGTCATTCATACGCATATATGTGCGGGTGAACAGGTAAAAATCACCTTTTTACCCAAGGGCTTCGGCAGTGAAAATATGAGCGCTATGTATATGCTCAAACCCGCTCAGGGCGTTGACGGCATTATAAGCGCGATTGTCGATACGGTCAAGAAAGCGGGCTCGCGCCCCTGCCCTCCCGTCTACGTCGGAGTCGGCATAGGCGGCAGTTTCGATACGTGCGCGTACCTTGCAAAGAAGGCGTTGACGCGCGAAATCGGTTCTCACTCCGAGCGCGAAGACGTTGCCGAAATAGAGCGCATAGCTCTTGAAAAAATCAACACTCTCGGCATAGGCTGTCAGGGCTTCCACGGCAACACGACGGCGCTCGGCGTAAGCTGTGAATGGGCGCACACTCACATTGCGGGCTTGCCCGTAGCGGTCAATATTCAGTGCCACTGCGTAAGGTGCGAAAAGGCGGTGTTATAATGCTCAAACTCAATTTACCTATCGACAAAAACGAAATAAAAAAATTGCACGCCGGTGACAGCGTGCTGATTTCGGGTACTATTTACACCGCGCGCGACTGCGCTCACAAGCGGCTTAAAGAAATGCTCGATAAGGGCGAGCCTCTCCCCTTCGATATAGGCGGCGCGTTTATCTATTACGCAGGTCCTTGCCCCGCAAAGCCGGGCTATGCGAGCGGCAGTTGCGGTCCTACCACCTCGGCGCGCATGGACGCTTTTGCTCCGCTTTTACTCGACAACGGCTTAGGCGGAATGATTGGCAAAGGCGAAATGAGCGACGAGGTGACCGAGGCGCTCGTGCGCAATACGGGCGTCTACTTTGCCGCAATCGGCGGTGCGGGCGCAACGTACGGCAAGGCTATAGTAAAAAGCGAACTTATAGCCTTCCCCGAGCTATTGAGCGAGGCGGTGCGAAAGTTGGAAGTTGTCGATTTTCCTGCCGTCGTCGCAACCGACTGCTACGGCAAATCTATTTACTCGTAGTCGTCGAAGCTACGGCGCGGGTCGGGTTGCGGCGGGTACGGCGGTCTGCCGTTAGGCGGACAGTGCGACTGCGGCGGGCACGGCGGAGGGCAATTGAGTTGCGGGGGCGGACAATCGCCCTTGGGCGGCTTGCCCTGACCGAGTTTTACGAGCACGACGTCCTCGCCTATTTTTACCACGTCGCAAATTGGTATAAACACGTCGGACTTTGTGAATTTGAAACCTTTACTGCCCGTAACGTAAAAGCCCTTGATTTTGCCTTCGGGAAAATAGAACGCCAAATCGCAGACGCGCCCGAGGTTTTTGCCGTCCGCAACGGATACGACGTCCATTTTTTTCAACTGACTGAACAAAAATTCCATATAAAAGTATATGCGGCAGACAACGCGAAGTTGTCTGCCGCATTAAATATTTTTTCAATTTACTTTAAGGAACTACTCTCTCTATTATCCATTTTAACGGATTGTTGTCGAACACCCAGTCGAGCTTGAACACACTGCCGCTTATATCCACCCTGACGTTTGCCGCCGTCTGACCGCCGACAAGCTGTATTACGTGGAATACGAGTAGCCATACCATAACGGCAACCGCGAGCATAAACACCACGCCGAAAACTCTGTTGACCGTCTTGGCTACGGGGTTATCGATTTCGACTATGCCCTTTATAATCTTTACGATAATAATTCTCAAAATCTGTACGACGATAAAGATTGCGATTGCAAGAATGATTTTTTCAATTCCTATCTTAATTAAGAAATTGACTACCGAATTGTTGGCGTTCTGCATTGCTCCGAGCAGTTTCGCCATAACGTCGCGCACAAAGACCCAGCTCGATACAACGCCGAAACAAAAGTAAGTTACGACGATTGATATCAACACGCCTATTATGCCGCCCGTAAAAAATTTGAGCAACTTGCCAAAGCCGAACAGCAGTCCGAACAGTACGGACACCAGAACTACGCCTATGGCAATCCAGTCGATTATCTGCATCTTTGCCCTCCTGACTGATTTAAATCTTTGCCTCCTGACTGTTTTAATTATATCACACTAAATACCGTTTTCAAACACTGTAATACCTTATTTTTTACTATTTTTATGCAAATTTTACAAGTTAAGACTTATATTATGACAAATTTGGCAATTTTAAAGCCCCGCGCACGTTTGTGCGCGGGGCTAACAAATTATTAGTTTAGCAGATATCCGCCCTTATCCTTTTGAGAGCGCTCTTTTCGAGTCTCGAAACCTGAGCCTGCGATATTCCGACCTGCTCGGAAATCTCCGTCTGAGTCTTGCCCTCGAAGTAGCGCAAGAACAGAATATTGCGCTCCCTCTCGCCCAAGCGGGTTATAGCCTCGTACAGCGCCGCCTTTTCCGTCCACACCTCGTCGTTATTCTTGGTATCGAAAATCTGGTCCATGAGTAGCAGTGTGTCGCCCTGCTTGTTGTATACGGGGTCGTATAAAGAAACGGGGTCGGATATGGCGTCGAGCGCGTATGCGACTTCCGAAACGGCAACGTTCATTTCCTTTGCGATTTTATCGTAAGTCACGTCGTCGCACGTCTCTTCGAGCTTTTCCCTCACCTTTAAAACGCGGTACGCCGTGTCGCGGATAGAGCGCGAAACGCGCAGTGAATTGCCGTCGCGAAGGTACCTTTTTATCTCGCCCAAAATCATGGGCACGGCGTAGGTCGAAAAGCGCACGCCGACCGAAATATCGAAGTTGTCAATCGCCTTTATTAGTCCCACGCAACCCACCTGAAACACGTCGTCCGCATTGGCTTTTTTTGACCAGAACCTTTTAACAAGCGAGAGCACCAGGCGCATATTGCCGACAATGAACTTTTCCCTTGCCGCGTTGTCGCCAGCCTTGATTTTAATCATCAGCTCTTCCTGCTCTTTGTTGGAAAGCTTGGGCAAGCCCGAAGTTTCCACTCCGCAAATAACGACTTTATCGTACATAATTTTTTACCTCCATTATGTACAATAAAGCCGTTAATTAAGGGATATTACGGGGTCTAAATCTGTTTGGATATGTCTTTTTTAAGTTTTGCTATTATCTTTTTTTCAAGCCTTGATATGTAGCTTTGCGATATTCCGAGCTTGTCGGCGACGTCCTTTTGAGTCATTTCGTCGCCGCCGTCCAAGCCGAAGCGCATACGCATAATCTTCTGCTCGCGCATGGAAAGGCGCGAAAGCGACTTCTTCAAAAGCTCCCTTTCAACTCCCCCTTCGACGTCCGAATACACCGCGTCGGCGTCCGTGCCCATCACGTCGGATAATAGCAGTTCGTTGCCCTCCCAGTCGGTGTTCAAAGGTTCGTCGAACGACACCTCCTGCCGCGAGCGCGAGAGCCGTCTTAAATACATTAAAATCTCGTTTTCGATACACCGCGAGGCGTAAGTCGCAAGCTTGATATTCTTGTCCGCGCGGAAAGAATCGATAGCCTTGATGAGCCCTATCGTGCCCACCGAAACGAGGTCGTCGCCGTCCGCACCCGTACCCTCGAACTTCTTGGCTATGTACACGACGAGCCGCAGGTTGTGCTCGACAAGCTCCGCCTTTGCCCGCTCGTCGCCACCCTGCAAAAGAGTGAGTTTTGCCCGCTCCTCTTCGGAAGATAAAGGCAATGGCAACGCCTCCGTTCCGCATATATAGTCGAGAGTGTTGAGTCCTAAAATTTCCCGCAGTAGACTTTTAATTTTTTCGAACATTTAATTTACCTCCGATAAATCAGGGTGAAGCACAATTTTGTTTATGTGCCGCGGCGAGATACCCAAAGCTACGTTTTGCCGCGTAATTTTGCTTTTGCCGTCGTCTATCTCGATTTTTTCGGCTGTAAATACGGGAATTTTACTTTTCCCTGCAACAGTATGTATTTCCGCAAAGGTTTTTATGCTTTCTTTATCGGTAAGTTTTGCGGCTATGTACGATGGAATTATACTGACGGGCGCGCCGCTTAAGTACACTTTGTTGCCGCTGTCGTAAAACGCCGTGCACACCGCGCTTTTGTCCTTGAAATAAATCTTGCAGTAAGCACTGACGTTTTTGTTTGCGACAAACTTCCGCCTTATCCTTATTACAATGAGCGCAAGCACGAGCGCAGCGAAAAGGGGTATTCCCACGGGCACGGACGAGAGCACGTAGCCCCCACCCTGCTTGTAAGCAACGCCCGCCAGCGAGAACAGCGCAATCAGCGCGCCGCCGACCACGAACGTTGCCGCCGTGAAGAGTGCGGTGAATTTTAAATAGCCCTTAAAGCTTTGAAACTTACCCGCAACCGCGCACATTGCTCCGCCCGAAACGACCTTTACGATTATGCCGACAACGCCGCTAAGATTGAACAGCGGGTACACGACTGCAAAGCACGCGCCGAGCACGGAAGCTACTGCAATGCGCACGTATTTAGCGGGATTTTTCGCCGCCGCCTTTGCCGCAACAAGCAGGGTGAAGTCCATACAGAAGTTTTCGATAAGGGCGTATTCAACGTACACTTGCATCGTGAAAGCATTATACAGCCCTTTTGCTTGTCGGAAAATGTAAAAAAAAGACGCAATTTGAAAAATCGCGTCGAGGTCTTAAAACTGTATTCCGTTGAGAATTTCTTCTATTTTTTCTTTACTGTCCGCGCCCATAAGCTTTACGCGGGTTGCCGCCGCGTTGGGCTGTCCCTTTATGTAAAAGGCGAGCATCTTGCGCATATACACGGTTGCAAACCGACCGTCGTAATTTGCGAAAGTATCGTTTAGCTGTTTTCTTATTACTTCTTTTTTGTCGGGAACGGGCGTATCTGTAAGCTCGGCAAAGACAAACGGATTGTACATTGCGCCGCGCGCGACCATAACTCCGTCCGCGCCCGTTTTGCCCATAAGCTTTTCCGCGTCGGCGTTAGAGAACACTCCGCCGTTGGCAATCACGGGTATCTGCACCGCATTTTTCGCCGCGGCGATTTCATTATAGTTGACCTCGCCCGAATACATTTTGTCGCGCGTGCGGCCGTGCACCGTGAGCATATCCGCGCCTGCGTCCTGCATTGCAAGGGCGAAATCGCGAGTGACTAAATGCTCGCCGTCCACCCCTGTTCTGAATTTTACCGACACCGCCTTACCACTCTCCTTTGCCGCCTTTACAAGCTGTTGCGCGAGCGGGATATTTGCAAGCAGTGCGCTGCCTTCGCCGTTTTTGAAGATTTTCGGCACGGGACAACCCATATTTATATCGATTAAATCGAAGGGCGCGATATCCTCGCTTAACGCGGCTCGGCGCATATATTCGGGCTCGCTTCCGAAGAGCTGAACGGCGTTAATCGCGCCATATTCGGGGGTTAACCGCAATAATTCGCGCGTATTTTCGCTGTTGTAGCACAGTCCTTTCGCGCTGACCATTTCGGTAAACGACAGCCCCGCGCCCAGCCTTTCGCACATAGCTCGAAACACCGCGTTGGTGTAGCCCGCAAGCGGCGCAAGCAGTACGTTATTTTTAATTGTAAGCCCTTTTAACTCAATCTTTTTTAAGCGCATTTTTCGCCTTCACCCAATAATAGTCAAGCTCCAATTCGTCCATATCGGTCATATTTTTGTCGTCGGCGAGAATGAGTTTTTCACACTCGACAAAGCGATTGACAAACTTGTCGGTTGCCGCGCGCAGAGCTTCCTCGCAGTCCACGCCCGCCAATCTACAGGTGTTTACGGCGGCGAACAGTACGTCGCCCGCCTCGTCGAAAGTTGCCTGCTTGTCGCCCGCCTGCATTGCCTCCACCATTTCCTTGACTTCTTCCCACAGCTTCTCCGAAGCCGACACGGGGGATAAAAAGTCCATACCGCTCTTAGCCGCGCGCTTGCCTACTTTCTGAGCGCGCATACACGCGGGAAAATTTTTGGGCACAGCCATTACGCTTTCGCCGAAGGTCGTCATGTGCTTTTCCTTGAGCTTGTTTTTATCCCACACGCCCAGAGCCTCGCTCTCGCTTGCCGCCTTGTCGCCGCCGAAAATGTGCGAGTGACGGAATATGAGCTTTTTGACGTTGCCCGTCGTCGCGTCGGTCGCGTTGAACGCGCCCTGCTCCTCTTTCAAGAGTGCGTGAAAAGCCGCCTGCAAAAGCACGTCGCCCGTCTCTTCCAAGATGCCGTCGTCATCGTCGCGCTCGATTGCGTCGGCGAGCTCGTACGCCTCCTCGATAACGTTGCCCTTTATGCTCTTATTTGTCTGCGCTCTGTCCCAAGGGCAACCGCCCGGCGCGCGCAACAGCTCGACCATATGCACGAGGTCGGCAAAATCGTAACGCTCTTTTTCTAAGAACTCGCCCTCTTCCACCGCCACGGCGCAGGTTAAGTCGTAATTCTTTTGTCTGTCGATTTCGTAAATTTTAATTTTTTCGACCTTATCGCCGCGCACGAAACTGCACTCCGTTTCCTCGCCGAAGAGGTCGGTCAAAACGATTTTCACTTCCGAAGCGGCGTACCCGTCGTCGATATCGTACACGACGGCGGCGCGACAACTTTTTAAGGTGCGCACCTCGTAAGCGGACAATGCCGTCACGGTCGAGCGGCTAAGGCGCGCGAGATTTTTTATGTGCGAAACGCGGGAAACGCCCTCGAAAACGACGGCGTTTTTGTCTTTTTTAAGTATTATTTTGCAAGCCTCGTCCTCGCTCACCGCGCCGTCCACGCAGTAGCAGACGTCAGCCGTTTTGCCCGCAGTCAGCACCTCTTTTGCGAGGTTTTTATTGAGCGTATCGAAGTTGCGCGATTTTTCGAAAACGTTATCAAGCGTTTCCACGTTATAGCTTTTCAGACTTTTAAAGCTCTCGCTTGCGTTCGTGCGGGCGAGAATTTTGTCCGCCTTTCCGAGCGCACGGTCAGCCGACAGCGTTAAGTCCCCTTCCCTTATTCCCAAGCCTATCAGTGTGATTGACATTAGAGTGCCCCTTTTTCTTAGTTACAACAATAATATAACAGAAATTGAGCACGACCGCAACAAAATACGCGCAGTTTGCCGAAACGGCAACGCCGACAATCGAAAGGTTTGTGAACGCGACGAGCGCCGCCGAAAGCGCGACTCTTATCGCCGCCGTCACCCACTGCGTGACAGTTCCGAGTAGCGGCTTTCCGAGCGAGGTTATGCACGCCGACGAGGTCTGCACGAGCGAGGACGTCACCGCGTTTACCGCCATTATGCGGACTAAGTTGATGAGAAGCGACTTTTCGCCCGCGGACAGCGAGGGGAAAATTATGCGCGCGGCAAGCGGTGCGAACGCGTACAGTGCGATTGCGAACGGCACGGAGATTGCCGCGGTATACATTAGCGCTTTTCTTACCTCGCGCTTTGCCCCCTGCATATCCCCCTTTGCCGCGAGCGGCGAGATATTGGGAACGCTTGCCGCCGCCAGACCGTACGTCACCGACACGGGCAGATTGATAATGGTTACCGCACAGCCCGAGAATATGCCGTAGAGCGCGGTTGCGTTGTCGGCAATTCCACGCAGTAAATTGACCACTACTATACTTTCGACGAGCTGGCTTACGGGCAGTGCGATTGCGGTGAAGGTTAAGGGCACAGTGAACGCGAATATGCTCTTTGCCGAGACCTGCTTTAATTTATAGAGCGGTTTGACCTTGCTTCTGCTGCCGAGGTAAAGCGCCGCCGCGAGCGCGCAGGTTATTATTTCGCTCAAGGTAACGGCAATTACCGCCGCAGCGGTCGCCTTTGCAACGTTGCCGCGGAACAGTCCCGCAAGCGCAATACCCGCCGCCACCTTGACCGCCTGCTCGGTGACCTCTGTAAACGCCGTAGGGTACATATTGCCCTTGCCCTGAAAGTAGCCGCGGACAATCGATATGAGCGCGACGAAAAACACGGACGGCGACAAAAGACGGCAACAGAGAGCCACCTCCGCCTCGCCCTGAGCCGCCGCGAGCGGCGAAGACAATGCGAACATTAAAAGCGAGCCTATGAGCCCTATACCGCCGTACAGATAAAAAGCTTTCCTCTCCGCGCCGTGGTTTCCGCCCGAAGATATCAGCCGCGCTATGCCCGTTGGGATACCGCTTGCCGACACGGTTAAAAGTATGCAGTACAGGGGGTAAACCATCTGGTAAATGCCCATACCCTCGCCGCCAAGGTACGCGACGAGGGGTATGCGGTAAACCGCGCCGAGCAGTTTCGAGAGAAAACCGCCAACGGATATTATGATTGCTCCCTTCAAATAGCTCTGCTTTTTCATTTACAGCCGATTACTCGAATTGGTTGGCAAGTATGGTTGCGGAAAGCTGTGCAAGCTTGCAAGCGGCGGGCTCGATTTTAGCACCCTGGTCGGTGGAAACGAGCGCAACCGCGCCGAGGCAGTCGCCGTTGGAAACTATGGGCACGATAATCTGCGCGGTTATGGGGCTTTCGCTACCCTCGCAGATGGGCACGATGTCGCCGCCCTCGGCAAGGTTGGCTATATAGCTTCTTCTTTCCTGCATTATTTTATCGAGTTTAGGCGAAACGGCTTTGCCCGCAACCTCGCGCTTGCCGCTACCCGACGCGTGTAAAACCTCGTCGGTGTCGCAAACTATCGCAAGGTGTCCCGACAGCTCGGAAAGACTCTTTGCCGTGCCCTCCGAAAACTTTTCGAGCGAGGCTATCGGCGAATACTTTTTGAGCATAAGCTCGTCGCGGTCGGTAAATATTTCCAGCGGGTCGCCGCTCTTTAATCTGAGCGTAGAGCGTATTTCCTTGGGGATTACCACTCTGCCTAATTCGTCTATTCTGCGTACAATTCCTGTTGCTTTCATTTTTTCTCCTTTTAACAACAAAAACAGTTTGCGCTTATTACATAAAAAAATACGCGGCGCGATTTTTCGCGCCGCGTAAATTCAATTTATTCTTCTTCGTCTTCGCTATCCCTCGTAGCCTCTTCCAGCGTTAAGTTATCAGCTATGTCCTCAACGCCTACCGACGTCTCGGCAACCGCGCCCTTGACCTTTTTCTGCCGAACGGGCGGTTGGTTTTCGGGGTGTTTTTCAAAGCGGAATAACCAGTATTTATATATAAAGAAATACGCAATGCCTAAGATAACGATTATTATCGACCAGAACTGCGAGGGCGTTATCGCACCGATAAAGCTTCCGCGGTAGTCCTTTCTTATATACTCGATTACAAACCTCCAAATGCCGTACGCTATTGCATAAACGCCGAGGTTGTACTTAAACTTGAACTTGAAAAGAAGTATTACCATTACCGCCGTTAGCACGAACAGGAACAGGCACTCGAAAAGCTGCGTGGGCACTACCTTTACCGCATCCGTCGTGGGATATCCGCTGTTGTTTCTGTTGATATACATCCAGATACCGTACCAGGCGTCGGTCTCGCCGCCGTGACAGCAACCCGCAAACGTACAGCCGAGACGACCGAACGCGTGCGCAATCGTCAAGCCTATGGGCGCAAGCTTCAAAGCGTCGGTTAAAGACGCGTTCATATTGTTCTGCAAAAGCTTGATTTTGGTGCGCGGAGCAATGACGAAAACGTACAGATTCCACACCGCAAGAAAGCTGACCACGCCGCCGATAAGTCCGCCGTAGAAGGTCATTGCTTCGCCGAGGTGGAAACCCGCCGACGGGTGCGCGATATAGTCGTACAGCGCCTGGAAAACCATTGCCATAAACACGCCGAACGCCGTCGCGCATATGCCGATTATCAGCATTTTATCGATAGCTTCGTCGTTGTAATTGAATTTCTGCATTGCAAAATACAGAAACGCAAAGCACAGAATTATGCCCACAGCCATACACAGTCCGTAGTACTGGACGTGCAGACTGCCGATTGAAAATAAAGGTCCTTTTGCCATTTTATTTACCCATTAAATTGTTTACCGCCGAAACGAGAGCCTTATAGCCCGACTTAATAACGTCGTTATCCACGCCCGCGCCCCAGTAGGTCTTGCCGCCCGCTTCGACTCCCACGTAGGAAATCGCCTGCGAACGCGAGCCGTCGGTCAAGGCGTGCTGTTCGTAGCCCGTCAAAACGTAGTCGAGCCCGAAAAGCTGTTTTACCGCGTTGGAAACGGCGTCAAGTCTGCCGTTGCCGATTGCGACGACCGTCTTACTTCCGCCGTTAAAGTCGACGGTAAGCGTTGCCTCTATGCCGTCCGTCTGCTTGAAGTGGCACTCGGTTATGTCGAAATGCGCGCGGGGCGTTAAATAGCTCTGCTCGAAAACCGTATACACCTCGGCGGGCTTGAGCTCCTTATGCTGAATATCGGAGAAATCCTTGACCTTGTAGCCCATATCCTCCTTCATCTTGGCGGGCAGAACCATACCGTAGTTCTGCGTCATTATAAAGCCTACGCCGCCCTTACCCGACTGCGAATTTATGCGGATAACGTCCGTCTCGTACTCCCTGCCCACGTCGGCGGGGTCGATGGGAAGATAGGGAACGTCCCAGATTTTGCGGTCGGTGTTCTTGCGGAACGCCATTCCTTTTGCGATAGCGTCCTGATGACTGCCCGAAAACGCCGCGAACACGAGCTCGCCCGCGTACGGGTGACGGGGGCTTACGGGCATTGCCGTAAAGCTCTTATACAGCGCGGTCACGTGCGGCATATCCGAAAAATCGAGCTCGGGGTTAACGCCCTGCGAGTACATATTGCCCGCAAGCGTGATAATATCGACGTTGCCCGTGCGCTCGCCGTTGCCGAACAGCGTGCCCTCTATTCTGTCCGCGCCCGCCAGAAGCCCGAACTCGGCGCTCGCCACGCCGCACCCCCTGTCGTTGTGCGGGTGCAGTGAAAGCACTACGTTTTTGCGGTACTTCATATTTTCGGATATGTATTCAACCTGCTGAGCGTACACGTGCGGCATTGCGTTCTCGACCGTGGCGGGCAGATTTATTATCGCTTTTCTGTCCTCGGTCGGCTGCCAGATATCCAGCACCGCGTTGATAACTTCCAACGCGTACTCGGGCTCCGTGCCGGTGAAAGATTCGGGCGAATACTCGAAACGGTAATTCGCACCCTCCTTTTCGGCTAAGCTCTTTAAAAGCTTGGCGCCGTCCACCGCAATCTTTTTAATCTGCTCTTTGTTCTTGTTAAAGACCTGCTCGCGCTGAGCAACGGAAGTCGAGTTGTAAACGTGTACAATCGCGTTCTTCGCGCCCTTTAACGCCTCGAAGGTCTTTTTGATTATGTGCTCGCGCGCCTGAGTTAAAACCTGCACGGTCACGTCGGCGGGAATTAAGTCCTCTTCGATTAGCTTGCGCAAAAAATCGTATTCCGTGCGACTGGCCGCGGGAAAGCCCACCTCTATCTCTTTAAAGCCTATTTTTACGAGCAGTTTGAAAAACTCGACCTTGGTGTCGAGCGACATCGGCTCAATTAAGCTCTGGTTGCCGTCGCGCAAATCGACCGAGCACCACACGGGCGCTCTTTCGACGCTGTCCCTTTTTGTCCAGCCGTTGCATACCACGGGCGGCAAAGAATATTGCTTTTTATATTTTGTATAATTATTCATATTAAACCTTATTTTATAAGTTACCACAAACGCGCGCAAAAATCAACTGTTTTGACCGTCCGTTTCCGTCAGAAGAAGCTTATCGCCCTTTCTCTTCCTCAGGCAAGGTATTGCGAGGAAAAAGCCGAGAGCTATGAACATACTCACCGACCAGCCTATCGCCCACGCCCAGCACACGCCCGCAAAGCCCATTCCCACGCCGACGAGCAAATACACGAAAGCAACCCTCAAAATAAGGTCGGTGAACGTGGAAACGGCAAACCCTAAGTTGCCGCCGCACCCGCGCACCGCGCCGTCCGACACGATTTTTACGCACACCGTAGGCAGGAAAGCCGCGACTATCCGCAAAAACTGTACCGAGTAGCCGAGCGCTTCGTCCGTCAAATTGAGTGAAAACAGTTTGGTGAGCTGCATGGGTATGCACTCGCACAGTACTAAGAAAAACAAACTCGTACACATTGCGTACGTCAGCACTGCAAGATAGCCCTGCTTTATGCGCCCGTACTCACCCGCCGCCTTGTTCTGTGAGCAGAAGTTGGCAAGCCCGTTTGTCATCGTGCCCACGCCGACGTTGGCTATCTGCACCAGCTTGAAGCCCGTGGTAAAGCCCGCGGCGGCGTCCGTGCGTATCAAATTTATGCGCTTGACTATAAAGAAGTTGCCCACCGAAACAAAGCTGTTCTGCAAGATTATGGGTATGGACGTGACCGTGAGCTCTTTGCATATCTTTTTGTCAAACCGCGCGGGCGTTTGCTCGCTTTTGACCGCTCTGAGCTTTTTTATCAGCACGAACACGGTCAGCACGGTTGCCGCCGCCTGCGAGATTAAGGTCGCCCACGCCGCACCCGCGACGTCCCAGTGAAAGCCGCAGACGAACGCGAAGTCGAGCCCCACGTTCAACACGGACGAGAACACAAGGAACAAAAAGGGCATTTTGCTGTCGCCGAGCGCCGAGCAGATACCGCAACCCAAGTTATATAAAAAGACGAACGGCAGAGAGCCGAGATAAATGTACAGATAGGTCAGGCTGTCCGCCATAATTTCGGGTTCGGAAATATCCAGAAGGTACATTGACGGCTTGGCTAAGCCGAAGCCTATCGCCATAACGGCAACGCACAGCACCGAAAACGAGATAAGCGCGGTGTTGACCGTCTCCCTTACTTTAAGATTGTTTTTCGCGCCGAAATATTTTGCGACGATTACAGAGCACCCGCCGTTACAGCCGAGCGCGAACGCCAACAAAATATTTACCATTGTGGACGCCTCGCCCACCGCCGTAAGCGCGTTCTGACCGTTCTCGGCAAAGTTACCGACGACCAAAAGGTCTACAAGCGAATACGCCTGCTGCACCATTGCACTGCCGAGCAGCGGCAAGGAATATAAAAGCAGGGTTTTCCATACCGAGCCCTTTGTCAAATCAACCGTCTTTTGTCCTTTCATAACAACGCCTATTATATGCGTTTCGCCCGCCGTTTGCAAACGGCGGGCGAATATTGTTTTATTTTGTTGTAAGGTAACATTTTAACACTTAAAAGTGTTAATATATGACAGTTACTCGCCGCTGATTTTCTGCGCGGCTGAACCGGGCACGGAATACAAGTCGAACTCCTCGTCGATATCGAAATCGCTGTCGTCGTCGAACGCGGCGAGTTTGGACACCGAGACCTCGTATGCGGTCATTGTGACCATACTCTCGTCGGGCTGTTTTTTCTGATACTCGCGCGACTGTATCCTGCCCGAGAGCGCAATCTTATCGCCCACGGCAAGGTTTTTGACGAACCGCGCGTTTCTGCCCCACGCTATCGCGGGGATATAGTCGCTCTTATTGTACGAGCGGTTGACTGCTATAAGCAAATCGGCAATCTCGCGGTTAAACGGCGTCGTGCGGTAGACGGGCGGCTTGCAGATATAGCCCGAAAGCACAATGCTGTTGGGGTTTTTGCCGGGGTGATAATCTAAAACCTCGCGCACGAAAACGGTGAGCATAAGCCGCGATTTGCCGTTTTCCAGCTTGTTGTACGAGCGGAACTGCCCCAATGCGCACAGCTCGTCGCCCTTTTTCATACCGCCGCCCATTAATCTTTCGGACACGGTTACGGGCAGAATGTCCGCCTGCCCCGAGAGCCTGTTGACCTCGACGAAAAACTCGTAAAAGCCTTCGCCGAATACTTCGTGAGAGAAAACCGCGTCGCTCGCTATCGTGCCGCAGATATATACTCTGTTGTTCTTTTCGTTCATGTAGTTCATATTATTTACCTCTGATTACTTAGTATTTCGGTGTTAAGTTGACTGCAACTGCCTTCCCGTAACGTCTATCGTGTAATTCTCGCGGTAAATAAGTTCGCCTATGGGCACGAACGTGAACCCTTTGTTTTTGAGCGTTTCGATAATAATCGGCACTGCCTCTGCGGTATGTAAGCCGTTATTGTGCATCAGAATTATCGAACCGTTCTTGGCGCCGTTGATGACCCTCATGGCGATATCGGTCGCCGAAAGGTCACGCCAATCGAGCGAATCCACGTCCCACTGAATACAATAGTAGCCCTCTTCCGACGCCGTTTTGATGAGGCGGTCGTTGTAGTCGCCGTAGGGCGGGCGGAACAGTTCGACCTTTTTGCCCGTGATATCGGTTATCGCCTGCGAGGAGGTTTTGAGCTCGAGGCGGATTTCCTCGGCGTTCTGTTTGGACATGTACGAGTGAGTTGCCGAGTGCGTGCCGATTTCGTGACCCGCCTCGTCAATCTTTTTTACGTATTCGGGATATTTCTCGCTCCAGAACTCGACCATAAACCAGGTGGCTTTGACGTCGGATACGCGGAGCGCGTTCAATATTTTGTCGGTATAGTCCGTGCCCCACGCGCAGTCGAATGATATGGAAATGGTCTTATCGCTTCTTTCGACCGAGTATATGGGAAGGGTGCGCGGCGTATTGCCGAACCACACGGCGTATGCGCTCGTGTAGTGCGCGCCGACCGACAGCGCGGTTATTGTAAGCGCGGTTAAGACGCACGCGAGAATACTTTTCAATTTGACTGTTACTGCCAATCTGCTCACCTATATTAGCAAAATAATAATTACCGTTTTTGAGTTTTTTCGTCGATTTACGGCTTGTTTTGGCGAAAGCCCGATTGCACTCGGTGCAAGCTTTACCGCCGTGTTATAATTTATTGCCGATTGCCTCCGATTATGACAAAAGCGCGGGCGCAATTTTCTTTGCGCCCGCGCTTTAATTTTAAGTTGTATTTTACTTTATAAGTTCCTTTATTATCTTGTCGGCTTTACCTATATCCGCCTTGCCCTGAGTTGCCTTTTTGACAAAGCCGTACAGCGCGAATATCGCCTTTTCCTTGCCTGCCTTGAAGTCCGCAACCGCGTTGGGGTTGGCGTCAACCGCCTTTTTGCAGATTTCTCTTAATTCGCTGTCGTCCACGCCCGCAATGTCCTCGGGCTTGATATATTCGGAAACGGGCTTGCCCTCTTCCGCCATTTTTGCAAGAGTTTTCTGCGCGAGGGTGATATTTACCTTGCCCTCGTCCACCCATTTTACAAGCTTAGCCATTTCCTCCGCCGAAACGGGCAGAGCGAACTTTTCCTTGTCCTCTTCCGTTTCCAACTTGGAATACAGCGTGCCCACAATCAAGTTAACCGTATTCTTTACGCCCGCGCCCAGCTCGAAAGCTCTTTCCGCAAAGTCGCAAACGCGCTTGTACTTATACAGTAGCTTTGCCGTGGCGGGGTTGATTTTCAGCTCGTCTATATAGCGATGCAGTTTGTCGGTGGGCAGTTCGGGAAGACCTTTTTTTATTTCCTCGACCTTTTCTTCGGGAATTACCACCGTCAGGATATCGGGCTCGGGGAAATAGCGGTAGTCCTGCGCGTCCTCTTTGGTGCGCATTACCGAGGTTTCGCCCGTGTGCTCGTCGTATCTGAGCGTTGCCTGAACGATTTTGCCGCCGCCCTCTATGACCTCAATCTGCCTTTGATACTCGTACGCCATCGCCTTTTCGATATACGAGATAGAGTTCATATTCTTTATCTCGGTGCGCGTACCGAACTCGGTTGCGCCCTCGGGCATTACCGAAATATTGACGTCGCACCTCATCGAGCCCTCCTGCATCTTGCAGTCGGAAACGCCGATATAGCGCATTATGAGCTGAAGCTTTTCAACGTATTCCTTTGCCTCTTCGGGCGAGGAAATGTCGGGCTCGGAAACTATTTCGATTAAAGGCACGCCGCCGCGGTTGTAGTCGATATAGGTGTAACCGCTCTCGTGCACTAATTTTCCCGCGTCCTCTTCGATATGGATACGCGTAATGCCTATTCTCTTGCCGCTCTCGAGTTCGACGTAGCCGTGCTCGCACAAGGGTTTGTCGAACTGCGAAATCTGATAAGCCTTGGGAAGGTCGGGATAGCAGTAATTTTTTCTGTCCAAATGGGTGGTCGTGTTTATGGTGCAGTGGGTTGCGAGTCCCGCGCGGATAGCGTACTCGACCACCTTTTTATTGAGCACGGGAAGAGTGCCCGGCTGACCGGTACATACGGGGCAACAATGGGTGTTTGGACTGCCGCCGAAAGCCGTCGTACAGCCGCAGAAAATCTTGGTTGCGGTAGCTAATTCCACGTGGGTTTCGAGTCCCGAAACAAGTTGGTATTTCATAGCTTAACACCCCCTTCGACTTCCGCCGTTTTACTTGCGCCACTGACTTCCGCAAAGTACGCGGTATCTAAGACGAGCGCGTCGGAGAATTTCTTTCCTATAATCTGCATACCTATGGGCAGACCGTTTTTATCCTTGCCGCAGGGAATGGAAATTGCGGGGAGGCCTGCAATGTTTACGGGCACTGTGCACACGTCGGAAAGATAGGTTTCTACGGCATTACCCCCCGAATATCCCTGTTTGAACGCGGTATTGGGCGCTGTGGGTGCGAACAGAACGTCGCACTTTTCGAACGCTTCCGCCATCTGACTTTCGACCGTTTTTCTTAAGAGGCACGCCTTTTTGTAGTACGCGTCGAAGTAGCCCGAAGAGAGCACGTACGTGCCCAGCATTATGCGCTTTTTGACCTCTTTGCCGAAGCCTTCCGTTCGCGTTTTGGTTATCATATCGTCCACGCTCGTGTAGTTCGAGGCGCGGAAGCCGTATCGTATTCCGTCGTATCTGCCGAGGTTGGAAGAAGCCTCCGCGCACGCGATAATATAGTACACGGGAAGCGCGAGTTTGAGCGCGGGAATACTTACCTTTACAATTTGCGCTCCGCCCTTTTCGTACGCGGAAATCATATCATCGATTGCGCCTTTAATCTCGGGCGAAATGCCGTCGAAATACTCCTCGGCAACGCCTATTTTAAGCCCCTTGATATCCCCCTTTAACACGGTCTTTCCGTAGGGCGTTTGGCAGCTTGTGCCGTCCGCTTTGTCTTCGCCGCGGATAGCGTCGTAGACGAGCGCCGCATCCGTGACCGACTGCGTCATGGGACCTATCTGGTCGAGCGACGAGCCGTAAGCAAGTAGTCCGTAGCGCGAAACCGCGCCGTAGGTGGGCTTGAAGCCGACTATGCCGCAGAACGACGCGGGCTGACGTATCGAGCCGCCCGTGTCCGAACCGAGCGCATAAGCCGCAAGGTTTGCGCAGACTGCCGCCGCACCGCCGCCCGAACTACCGCCCGTAACGCGGGTGTTATCGACGGGGTTCAACGGCGCGCCGAAGTACGACGTTTCACTCGTCGAGCCCATTGCGAACTCGTCCATATTCGTCTTACCCAAGAGCACCGCGCCCTGAGCTTTCAGCTTTGCCCACACCGTCGCGTCGTAGTAGGGCTTTAAGCCCTGCAGAATTTTGGAACAGCACGTCGTGGGCAGTCCGTCGGTGGCAATGTTGTCCTTTAAGGTTAAGGGTATGCCCGTGAGCGAAGTCGCCCTGCCCTCTTTGAGCATTTTGTCGGCGGCTTGCGCGTTTTTTCTCGCCTCGTCGAAAGTCAAGTGCACGTACGCATTGAGTTTGGGGTTGCCCGCCTCGATTGCCGCAATGTATTTTTCGGTGAGCTGAACGCTCGTTATCTCGCCCGACTGAAGTTTTTGCGATAAAACGGAAATTACGCTTTTCATTTTACCACCCTCCTTACGGGGAAGTAGCCGTTTTCCGCCTGCACGTTGGACGTGATTTTTTCGTTGGGCAAGCTTTCGACGACCTCGTCCTCGCGCAAGTCCTCCCACTTGACCGTGCGGGTTACGACCTCGCGGATAGAGCCCGTATCGCCCGCAACCTGCTCGTTAATGCGGTTGGCAAAGTCGATAATCTCCTCGAACTCGGGCGCGAATTTTTCAATCTCTTCGTCCGAAAATTCCAACCGCGAAAGACGCGCGAGCGTTTCTATTTCCTTTTTCGTTACTGACATAATTAATACCTTACTGTCTTATTTTAATATGAACTTCGCGAAGTTGTAATTCTGTAACTTCGTTGGGCGCGCCGCACATTAAATCCTGCGCCGAAGCCGACATCGGGAACGCGATAACTTCGCGGATATTTTCCTCGTTCTTTAAAAGCATGAGCATTCTGTCTACGCCGGGCGCCATTCCCGCGTGAGGGGGCGCGCCGAACTTGAACGCCGTATACAGTGCGCCGAACTTTTCCCTGAGCGTTTCCTCGTTATAGCCCGCAATCTCGAACGCCTTTACCATTATATCCAGGTCGTGGTTTCTCACCGCGCCGCTCGACAGCTCCACGCCGTTGCATACAATATCGTACTGATAAGCCAAAATATCCAGCGGGTCTTTGGTGTTGAGCGCCTCCAAGCCGCCCTGAGGCATCGAGAACGGGTTGTGCGTAAAGCCGACTTTGCCCGTCTCTTCGTCGAGCTCGTACATAGGGAAGTCGTTGATAAAGCAGAAACGGTACGCGTTCTTTTCGGTCAAGCCGAGCTTGTCGCCCAGCTCGTTTCTTATCTGTCCCGCAAGCTTGGGAGCTTTTGCGGCGGTGTCCGCAATAAAGAAGAGCGTATCGCCCACCTGCAACTTTTCGAGCGTTCTGAGTTCCTCTTTCAATTCCGCGGGGATAAACTTATCGATAGGTCCTTTGTACGTGCCGTCGGGCATAACTTCGAGATAGCCAAGACCGCCCATTCCTATCGACAATGCGAAAGCGAGCAGTTTTTCGTGGAAGCCCTTGCTCATCTCGGCGTGAACCTTGATTGCGCGCACGCACTTATTCTGGAAGGGCTTGAACGTACATTTATTGAAAAATTCCGAAAGGTCGGTTATGCGCAACGGGTTGCGAAGGTCGGGCTTATCCGAGCCGAACTCCAACATTGCCTGCTTATAGGGTATTACGGGGAAGGGCGCTTTGGTCACTTCGTACCCCTCGGGCGCGAACTTTGCAAAGGTTGCGGAAAGCACCTCCTCGCCCACCTTGAAAACGTCTTCCTGCGTTGCGAACGCCATTTCGAAGTCGAGCTGATAGAACTCGCCCGGCGAACGGTCGGCGCGCGCGTCCTCGTCGCGGAAGCAGGGCGCTATCTGGAAATACTTATCAATTCCCGAAACCATCAAAAGCTGTTTATACTGCTGGGGCGCCTGGGGCAGAGCGTAGAACTTGCCCTTATATCTGCGCGACGGCACGATATAGTCGCGCGCACCCTCGGGCGACGACGCGCACAGAATGGGCGTCTGCACTTCCAAAAAGCCCATTTCGGTCATCTTCGAACGCAGATATGCGATTACTTCCGAACGGAAAACGACGTTGTCTTTGACCTTGCGGTTTCTCAAGTCGAGGAAGCGGTATTTAAGTCTTACGTCTTCGCGCGTTTCCTTGGAAGTCATAATCTCGAAGGGAAGCTGTTCGCGCACCTTGCCTAAAATTTTGACCGCCTTGCAGTTGAGTTCGACCGTGCCCGACGGAATTTTGGGGTTGTACGTTTCCTCGTCGCGCTTTTCGATTACGCCCGAAACGCAGATACAGTCCTCTTTATTCAGACCGTTCAAAAGCGTAGTGTCGCGCATTACGACCTGTACCACTCCGTAAAAATCGCGCAAATCGATAAACGATACGCCGCCGTGGTCGCGCACGTTTTCTATCCAGCCCGAAAGCATAACCTCGCTTCCGACAAGCTCCTCGCCGATTTGATTCGCCGTGTGTGTGCGGTAAATGTTTTCCATAAATACACCTCTGTTTTAAAATAAAAAGTCGCCCCGAGAAACCGTGTTTCTCGGGGCGAACGTTAAATTCGCGGTACCACCCAAGTTATCGACTTTTATTAAAGTCAATCGCTCTTCAACCTCTTACGCGGGTTTTACGGCTTGCCCTACTTAACGCACTTACTGCGGTTCGGACGAGCGGCTCGGAAGGGTTATCCGCGCATTTCCTTGCCTGCGGGGCTTTCACCTTGCCCCCGCTCTCTGTAAAGCGGTGTTATGCGGAACGTGTCTTCGTCGTTGCCTTTATCTTTAATTTATGTAAATTATAGTATTATTTTGCGCCGTTGTCAAATATTATCGCTCGATAATGCAATTTAAAAATTTATATCAAGATTTTGATAAAGCGAGATTTTTATTTTTTAGTTTGATATATTATAGAAAAATAACATGAATGAGGAAACAAGATGGAAACTATTTTGAACGATATTTATAATAATCTTATTGAAAGCGGCGAAGCGCTGAAAAACAACGAAGAGTATAAAAAGTTGTCTGCCGAAGTCTCGGATATTTACGATGAGCTTGACAAAAGTATGAACGACGAGCAAAAGGAAAAACTTTCGAAACTTTGGCTTGCCGAAGCGGACGGTGAATACGAAGTAGGGCTTGCCTATTATAAGGCCGGTTTTAAAACGGGGTTACGTATGGCTCTCTACTGTTTAAAAGACTGAAAAAGCGCGGCAATAAGCCGCGCTTTTTCATTTAATTTTTCTTGCCCTTTTCTTTCCGTATTTCCTTGACCGTCTTTTCAAAGCCGTTATCCGTCGGCGTGTAGTACACTCTGTCCTTTAATTTGTCGGGCAGGTACTGCTGTTCGACGTAGCCGCCGTAGTTATGCGGGTACTTGTACTTTTTCGACTGCGCCTTGTCCTCTTTCGTGCCGAACGTGTTGTCCTTCAAATACGCGGGTACTCCGTCGTCGTCGCGCACGGTCGTCGCGTCATGCTGAGCCGCGTCCTTTGCCAAAACCACCGTGTTCGACTTGGGCGCTTCGCAGACGTAGATTATCGCGTTGGAAAGGGGAATGAGCCCCTCTGGATAGCCTATCTTTTCGAACGCGTACATTGCCGAGGTTGCCACCACTAAAGCGTTGGGGTCTGCCATGCCGACGTCCTCGGACGAGTGCACGACGAGGCGGCGAAGTATTATCATCGGGTCGCCCCCGCCCTCGATTATGCGCATTGCGTAGTACAGCGCGGCGTTGGCGTCGCTTCCCCGCAGTGACTTGCAGAAAGCCGACAGATAGTCGTAGAACGCGTCCTCGTTATAGGACAGCGCCTTTTTCTGTATCGACTGTTCCGCGTCGGAAAGCGTTACGTGAATTGTGCCGTCCGCGCCTACGGGCGTTGTAAGCACCGCAAGCTCCAGAGCGTTGTACGCCGCGCGCAAATCGCCGCCCGACATATTGGCTATATGGTCGATAGCTTCGTCGTCCATTTGAGCCGCGTATTCGCCCAAACCGCGCCGTTTATCGGCAAGCGCACGGACGATTGCCCCCCGAATATCCTCGATTGAAAGGTGTTTGAACTCGAAAACTCTGCACCTTGAAACTATTGCGGGGGTCATCGAGGCGAACGGGTTTTCGGTCGTCGAGCCGATAAAAATTATCGTGCCCTTTTCGATTGACGGAAGTAAGCTGTCCGACTGCGTTTTGTTGAAACGGTGGCACTCGTCGAGCATTAAATATGTACGCTTGCCGTACAGCTTTAAGTTGTCCTCCGCCGTCTTTACCGCCGCCTTTACGTCGGCAACGCCCGCCTGTACGGCGTTCAGTTTTATAAACTCGCCGTGCGTGGTGGAAGCGACTATGTTTGCCAAAGTGGTCTTGCCCGTACCCGGAGGTCCCCAGAAAATACAGCTTCCGAGTCTGTCCAGCGCAATGGCGCGGCGAAGGAGCGAGCCCTCCGCCACTATGTGCTTTTGACCTATAAAGTCGTTTAAGTTGTTTGCGCGCATGCGCTCGGCAAGCGGTTTGGCTTTCTCCTCGTTGCCGTTCAAATCGAATAAATCCATTTATTTTATCAGCTCTTTAATCTCGTTCATATGCGCTTTCGCGGTGAGATACCCCTCTTCGTACGCCTTGTCGGCGTCCTTGACCGCGTACTGACTCAAGCCCTTCATTTCGGGCACGAGCCACAGCTCGTTCTCGGTGCCCAAAAGCTGTTTCTTCATTTCCGAACCGTTGTAGTCCATCATATCGAAAACGCGCATTATCATCGAGATAATGTTTTTGACTTGCTTAACTTCCTCTTTCGTGTTGTCGAGAACGTCGACCGCGATAACCACGTCCGCGCCCATTTCCTTGCACTGCTTAGTGGGCACGCGGCACAAAACTCCGCCGTCGATAAGCAGTTTGCCGTCCAGTTTTACGGGCGGGAATACCGTGGGCATCGAGCTCGAAGCCGCCACCGCGGTTGCCACCTTGCCCTCGGAAAGCGTGACAAGCCGCCCCGAGTAGAGGTCGCTCGCGACGCATTTGAACGGTATTTTCAGTTGGTCGAACGTGGTGTTGCCCAGCTTCGAAACCAGCATATTGCGCATCTTATTGCCCCTCGTTAAGGCAAGGCGGGTTATGGGAAGCGCGGTTACGTCGATAAGCTGAATGGCTTTGAGCTTTTTAACCAGCCTGTACATTTCCTCGACGGTAAGTCCGTTCGCGTAGCCCGCGCCGACGACCGAGCCCATCGAACAGCCCGCAATGTAATCGGGGCGGATACCCTCCTCTTCGAGCGCTTTCAACACTCCGAGGTGCGCAACGCCGCGCGCTCCGCCGCTTCCTAAGGCAAGTCCTATCTTTTTACTCATAATTTTACCCTTAATATAATAATTATTAGCGTATGACTTCGAAAAAAATTGTCGCCAAAATTGCCGCATGCGCCGTTTTACTCTTCTTCGGCGGCGTTCTGATAATTTTTCCCGACAGATACCTTTCGGTATGCTTCGACGGGCTTTGTCTTTGGGCGGAGAGCGTTCTTCCCTCGCTCTTTCCGTTTATGATTATTACCCTGCTTTTAATCAAGCTGGGCGCGGCGCAGATTGCCGCAAAACCGTTCGGCAGAGTTTCCCGAAAGCTCAAACTGCCCAACGTTGGCGTGCCGCTCTTTTTAATGAGTGTATTTTCGGGCTATCCCGCGGGCAGCCGCATTCTGTACGAATACTGCGAGCAGGGGCTTATTGACAAGAGCGAAGCCAAGAAGCTTGCGCCGCTACTTTCGACGTGCGGACCGCTGTTCGCGCTCGGCACGGTGGGTGCGCGCGCTTTCGGCGGGAACGGTGCGGGCGCAAAACTTTTATGCGCGTGCCTTATATCGGTCGTTGTAACCTCGCTTGTTTACTGTCTGTTTTCGGGGAGGAAACAAGACCCGCCTCCGCTTATTAAGCTTAACCCGAAAAACGGCGGCGACGCGCTGTACTCCAGCTTTTACGGCGGAGTTACCGCCTGCCTCGTTGCGGGCGGGTTTATCTGCTTTTTTTATACCCTATCGCAAGTTATTGCCGATTTCAATATTTTTAAGCCTCTCGCCCTCATACTTTCTCCGCTATTCGGCGCCGACGCCGCAAGCGGACTGTGCCTAGGGCTTTGCGAGGCGACGGGCGGCTGCTTTGCCGTGGCGCACGCTGGCGGTTTTTTCGCCCTGCCGCTCGCGGGATTTTTGTTAACCTTCGGCGGCGCGTCCATTTTAATGCAACAGCTCTGCTATATGACAAAGTGCGGAATCAAGCCCGCGTTCTTTATCGGTTTCAAGTTTTTGCAAGGGGTACTGTCCTTCGGACTACTCTGCCTTTTCTCGCTCTAATAACACCCCAGAAGCTTGTACGAAAGCGCGGCGGCTTCTATCTCTTTCAGCGCCGCTTTGATATTTGTCTGCGAATAGTCGCCCTCTATCTCTATAAAGAACGCGAACTCGCCCGCTTTGTCCTTAATGGGGCGGCTCTCGATTTTAGTCATATTTATGCCGCTTAATATCGACAGGAGCTCTACGAGCGCGCCTGCGCGGTGACGGCAGGTCACGGAAAAGAAAATTCTATCCGATTTCCCGTCCGCTTCCGGCGCGCCGCGCATAACTAACAGAAACTGCGTGAAGTTGTTTTTAACGTCGGAAATATTTTTATCCGAAAGCTCGTACCCCTCGACGCGGCAGTGCGCGCCGACTATGCCCGCTGATTGCGCGTTGTCTATCCTGATTATACAGTCTGCGGTTGACGGCGTTTCAATAAGCTTGGCTTCGGGGAAATTTTCCGCGAGGTATTTGCCGCACTGCGCGAGCGCCTGACCGTGCGAGTATATCCTCGTTATATTCTTTTTATCCGCCCCCGCAAGGGTTATCAGTCTGTGGTCGATTTCGAGCGCGCACGATAGAGCCGCGTATACGTTTTCCGTTTCCTGCAAGAGGTCCAAATTCTGCGTAACCGCGCCGTTGAGCGTGTTTTCGATAGGGATAACTATCGCGTTAACCTCGCCCTTTTTAAGCGCGGAAAACAGCGTGACGAACGACGGATAAGCGACCTTTTTGCCGCTTACGCTTAAGTTTTTTGCCGCTATTTCGCTATACGTTCCGCTAGGTCCCAAATAGCCCGTAACATTGCCGTCCATAGCCGCTTTTACCTCCCTTTTTGCCAATTGCCCCCGTAATATGCCTTAACGAACGCTTTTTACACCTTATCCGCGATATCCAAAAGCAGTCTTTCGGTGTCGCACCAGCCAAGGCACGGGTCGGTTATCGACTTGCCGTAAACCTTGTCTTCGGGCTGATTGCCCTCCTCGATAAAGCTCTCTATCATAAAGCCCTTTACGTTCTTTTTGAAGTCGTTGTCGTAAAGGCGGTTGTTCATAACCTCTTCGCAAATTCTTATCTGCTGCTTGAACTTTTTGCCGCTGTTGGAATGGTTGGCGTCGATAATAATCGCGGGATTTTTCAGCCCCGACTTGTCGTATCCCTCTATGACCTGCATAACCGTTTCGTAATGGAAGTTGGGAATGTCGTTGCCGTAGCCGTCCACGCCGCCGCGCAAAATCGCGTGCGAAAGCGGGTTTCCGTCCGTCTTTACCTGCCAGCCGTTGAGCTTGAAAGTCTGCCCCGACTGCGCCGCGTAAATGGAATTTAAGAGCACTAAAATCGAGCCGCTCATCGGGTTCTTGATGCCGACCGCAACGTCCATACCGCTCGCAACCAGGCGGTGAAGCTGATTTTCCGAGCTTCTCGCACCCACCGCGACGTAAGAGAGAAGGTCATCTACGTACGCGTAATTTGCGGGGTACAGCATTTCGTCAGCCGCCGCAAGTCCGCTGGTTTCGATTGCCTTTACGTTCAAGTCCCTTATGGTCAAAATGCCCTTTAAAATGTCCTCGGACTTGGTCGGGTCGGGCTGAGAGAACATACCCTTGTAGCCCACGCCTTTCGTGCGCGGCTTGTTGGTGTAAATTCTGGGCACGAGCACGAGCTTGTCCTTGACCTTTTCGTTGAGCTTGCCTAAGCGTTCAACGTAGTCCAAAACGGGCTTTTCGGCGTGCGCGGAGCACGGTCCTACTATTATTATGAGCTTGTCGCTCTTGCCCGCAATGACTTCGGAAACCGCCCTGTCGCGTTCCGCTTTTATTCCTTTAAGACTTTCGGGAAGGGGCGCTATCGCCTTGATTTCCTCGGGTTCGGGTATCTTTATCTGTCTCTCAAACATTTTTTGCCTCCGATAATTTTTTGACGGTTTCTCTGATTTCCGTCGGTATATACTGCATAAAATCTTTTTCGAATTTAACGCTGTTTCTGACGAGCGAAGAGCTTACGTGCAAATCGCACTGCTCGGCGGGGATATACACGGTCACAAGCTCGGGCATCAACTTTTCGCTTGCAAAGCGGTTGCGGTTTTCGTACTCGAAGTCAACGCAATCGCGCACGCCGCGCACGTAAAATGGCGTGTTCTCTTCCTTTAACAAATCGACCGCCGCGCCGTTAAAGGCTCGCACCTTGACCCGCGGTTCGCCCTTATACAGCTCGCGTAAAAGTCCGAGCCGCTCCTCTTCGGAAAAAAGACAGCTCTTTTCGGGGTTGAGCATTACCGCAACGGTTACGCCGTCGAAGATTTTAAGTGCCTTTTCCACGACGTCTTTATGCCCGATTGTGGGCGGGTCGAACGTGCCCGCAAATACACAGGTTTTCATTAAACACTCCTTTTAAAAAAGGTCAGATAAGTCTTGCCGTACTTACGCTCGTCGAACTTTTCCAAGCCATCGATTTCGTCTTCGAAAGAGCGGTCGCGCTCGTAAATTGCAATGCCGTCCTGCGTTAACAGCCCGCGCGTTGCAATAATTTCGAGAGCGGGAACGCCGAACTCCTTTGCGTACGGCGGGTCGATAAAAATCAAGTCGTACTTGTCCGCCGTTGCGCCGAGGCACGCGAGATAGTCGAGATTGGTGAGCTTGCTTTTATCCTGCTCGCCGACCGCCGCAAGGTTCTTCTTTAAGACCGCCAAACTGTCCTTTGATAAGTCGTTGAAATGCACTTTTTCAGCGCCGCGCGAAATACTTTCAAGCCCTAAATTGCCGCTTCCGCAAAACAAGTCCAGAACGCACGCGCCGACCACCCGCACGGACAGAATATTGAAAAGACTTTCCTTGACTCTGTCGGCCGTGGGGCGAATGTCGTTGCCCTTGAAGTCGGCAAGCTTTCTGCCGCGGTGTCTGCCACCTATTATCCTCACTTTTTGCGCCTCTTTTTATTCGCGTTCTGCTCTGCGACGGCTTCCTGAATCTGAATTTGTTTGCGCTTGCCGAAGTAGTAGCCGACCGTGTGCGCCGTCAGCGGCAACAAAATCATAATAAAGTTGAGCGCCTGATAGCTTTCGCCGAGGTACGAGAAAGGATAATACGCCCAACCGAACATATACTTTAAACAGTAACTGCAAACGACGTTTGGATAGCACAGCTCGATAATCTGCACGATAATGAACGGCACGCACAGTATCGCGGCAATGAGCGCTCCCTTCCACAGCGCGTACTCGCCCGTTCTGCATAAGACGCGCTCGTCGGTCGAGCCGAGCTCCCTCTTCTGCTCGTGCAAAAGCGTAGTCGAATACGCCTCCGAGCCGTTGGCTCTGCCGAAGATGACGAGTGCCGCCGCAAACATAATCTCGCCGCCGATAAGCGCCGTTAAGCTCACGCCCAAATCTGCCTGATAGTCTGCAAACAGCGTTATGGTTGAGCTCAAAACGAGCATTACGATTAACGGAAACGCAACGCCCGCCAATATGTCCTTGAACTCTAATAACGCTTTTCGGGAAGCCGAAATTTCGGGCGTGCCCGTAGAAAATTCATCACTCAAAGTTGATTATCCCCCTTTCGCAGACGAATAAATCGAGAGGTTTGTCAAATTCTTCCTCTTTAAATTCGTCCGTGTACTGTAGAAAATAGCCCGCGCCGACCTTTAAAATATTCGGGTTGGCGGCAAAATATCTGTCGTAATAGCCCCCGCCGTAGCCTAAACGGAAGCCCTTTGAATTGACTGCCAAAAGGGGCGTTATGCACACCTCGATTTGCCCCTCGTAGGCTTGTCCCGTCGGCTCGTAAATGCCGTAGCCGTTCTTTACGAGCGCGCCCTCGTCGCCCAAATAGCGCACCGGCACGATTGTTTTCCCCTCTATTCGGGGCAGATAAACGCTCTTACCCGTTTCGATAAGTCTTGCAATGAGCGCGTGCGTGTCCGCCTCCGAGCCGTAGCTGAAATAGATTAAAAAGCTGTCGTTATGCGCGAACGCCTCCGCAATTATATCGGAAATCGCGCCGTCGGCGACCTCCCTTGCGGAGTGCTGAAAGTACTTGCGCTTGATTTTATATTTGTATCTCAGTTGTTCTTTCATAGACTTTCAGACTTCTTCTCGTGACCGAGCATAAAACTTCGTAAGAAATCGTGCCGCACCGCGCGGCGTACGCGTCGGCGTCGGTAAACACGGGCATATATTCCGCCCTCTTTGTCGAAACGAACGCGTCCATACACAGCGTCTTTTCCCCGAGAGGCACTCCGCGCAAGAACCCGTCGGCGTACCCCAAGCGGTAAGTGTAAAGCTTGTTGTAAACCTTGTCGGCGATATTGTACCCCACTCCGCCGCCCGTAACAAAAGTTTCGTGCGCAAGACGAGCGTACACTTTGAGCGCGGGGATAAGCGCGGGCACTTTGAAGCCCTTTGGCGCATAGCCGTACAGCATAAGCCCGCAACGCACTCCGTCGAAAAGGTATTCGTCCCCCCTCAAAATTCCGCCGCTTGCCGCAAAATGCGCGACCGCGTCGGGGCTGTGCTCTTTGACCTTTGCAGCCGCAGTGCGGAAAGCCGCCGCTTGATTAATACTGTGCGCCGCGTTTTCAGCGGCGTAAAGGTGCGAATACACGCCCTCTATCTGCCCCTTTTCGAGAACGGACAGAACGCCTTCGAGCTCTTTGCCGAAACAGCCGTAGCGGTTCATACCCGTGTTTACGGCGACGTGACAACGCTGTCCGCCGACAAGCTTCGCGCTCTTTACGTCCGTGACCGTGGGGGTCAAATCGTAATATTTTATCTTTGCCGCGTCCTCTTCATCGAGCGGCGGCGCGAGCACCAATACGGGCTTGGTTATGCCGCTTATTTTCAGCTCCGCGCCCTCGTCGGACAGCGCCACGCAAAAGCCGTCGACGATATCCTCTATCTCGCGCGAAATTTCCGCCGCGCCGTGACCGTACGCGTCCGCCTTGACGACCGCAAGAAATAAGCGGTTGCCTATGAGCGAGCGCACGTAGCGCGCGTTTGCGCGTATTGCCGAAAGATTGATAACCGAAAGCGTTTTTTGCATAACACATAAATATGCGTTTTGCCCGCTTAAAGGTTAAAAACTATTTTATCACTTTTTTTCTTTAATTGCAACCTTTCCGCGTATGCGCCTTAATGCGGGAGTTACCGCAACCGACAGCGCCGCCGCCAAAAGCGTTAACACCGCGTCCTTTGGCATATAGATTACGTTATACGTCACAACCGCCTGCCACAGCCCCGAATAGCCGCATATCTTCCACACGGCAATAAAATACGCTATGCCGAAAACGTAATCGACAAGGTAAGCGGCAAGCGCTAAAAGTACTGTTTGCCACACCTTCATTTTGCGCGAATTTGCTATGCCCGCGACGCCCGCAGAGGCGATAAACCCCAATATATAGCCGAACGAAGGCATTGTAACGTAAAAAATTCCGCCGCCGCTCGTGAACACGGGAATACCGATTAAACCCATAACTGCGTAAGCCGTCATGGCTATCATTCCCTTCTTCCAACCCAAAAGCAAGCCAGCCAGAACGGCAAACACCGTCTGGAAGGTTAAGGGCATAAAGGGGAACGGAATTTTTATAAACGCGCCCGCTATCATCAAAGCCACGAATATAGCGCACTCGGCAATATCGACGGCCATAAGCCTGGGTGAAAATTTTTGCATAGTCTAATGTTATTATTTTTAATAATAAATGTCAAACGATTATAGTTGACATATTGCAAAGGCTCATTCTATAATGTAATCGAATTTAATATCCTGCGGCACGCTCAGTCGGGGTAGCCCGACTCGTTTAATAGGGAAGACACGGCTAATTGCCGCACAGCCCCCGCTGCCGTTCGAACCGTTTTGCCCGCTCACTGATTTTTTCGGGAAGGGCGCGCGACAAAAAGACGTTCGATTTTAAGTCGGAAGACCTGCCACGGGATAGGAAGAACGCAATCTGAGGGGACGCTTATTTGCGGGACTGTCATAGCTATTTTGCTACGGCTCTTTTTCGCGTTTCCTTTTTTTGTGTTTTACAGGGAAACGATTTTTTATTTTAAGGAGAAACACATATGAAAAAACTCACGAAAATTTTTGCGGCGATAATCGTCGTATGCACCCTCGCTCTCTGCTTGTCTCTTGCGGCTTGCGCGAACGACGACCGCGGCGAGCCGAGCGGAAAAATCGAGAACGGTCACGCAATTGTTTACGCATTCACCGCAGACACCGACGAAGGCTCTATGCTCGACTGTATGAACGCTTTAAAGTCGGCGGGCGATTTGACTTTCGAGGGAAGCGACGGTGAATACGGCTATTATATAACCTCGGTTTTGGGTATAGGCAGTAAGACAATTTCCTCTACCGCAAATTCATACAGCGGCTGGGACTGGGCGGTTTACACCACCGTCACGACCGTAGACGGCGTTACGTATTCGGGCACGCAGAGCTTTACTTATAACGGCATTACTTTCTACAAAGCTTCCTACGGCGTTTCGGGTATCCCCTGCGTTTCGGGCGCAAGCTACGCGCTCGTTTACGAATTTTCTTCAATGAGCTGGTAACATACGAATGAAATTCAAGCCCGCCGCAACGGCGAAAACAATCGCATATATCGCGCTTATGACCGCTCTTTTAATAGGCGGTCAGTTTGCGCTGAGCTTCGTTGCGGGCGTGGAAGTCGTGACCGTGCTACTGCTCTGCTTTTCGGCGTACTTCGGCGTGATAATAGGCGTAGCCACGGCGGTTAGCTTTTGCACTCTTAGATGTCTTATCTGGGGCTTTATGCCGAACGTCGTGCTCTTATACTATATCTACTACCCCCTGTTCGCTCTGCTTTTCGGACTTCTCGGAAAAATAGACTTCGACAAGGCGAAAGCGGGACTTCTGATTGCCGTCAACGCGCTCTTGCTTGCAATCTGCGCGGCGGCTTTGAGCTGTGCGGTTTTCGATATAATTAAAATTTCGCGGCTGTACAAGGCGACGGTCACGGGGTTTTTGTACGCGGTCGCGGGAGTGTGCGGCGGTCTTTTGATTGCTTTCGATATTTTTTACGCGCTTGCAAAACGCAAGGCTTTGCTTAAAGTATTCCTGTTTACCGCCGTTGCCGCCGTGTGCACGGTCTGCTTTACTCTTTTAGACGATATTATCTCACCGCTAATTGTCGGAATGGACGGTCTGACCGCTTTGACCTACTTTTACGGCTCGTTTTTAGCGATGCTGCCGCAGACAATCTGCACGGTAGCAACGGTTGCCACTCTCTACTTTCCCCTCACCTTTGCGCTGACAAAAGCGTGTCCCAAGTCCAAATTGTATTGACAAAACCTTTTAAAAGTTATAAAGTGAGTATGATGATTTACACCGTAACTTTTAATCCGTCTTTGGACTATTATTTAAAAGTTAATAATTTAAAGCTCGGTGCGGTCAACCGTTCGAGTGCGGAACGGCTCACCGTCGGCGGCAAGGGAATAAACATTTCGAGGCAACTGAAAAATCTCGACGATACGTCGG
>CAYXTN010000014.1:0-31520 GCA_964468085.1 uncultured Clostridia bacterium
CGCGTGCAATTCCCGACATAAGGGACGGCTTAAAGCCCGTACACCGCAGAATTTTGTACTCTATGCACGATTTGGGGCTGTACAACGACAAAGCGTTCAGAAAGTGCGCGCGTATAGTCGGCGATTGCTTGGGTAAATATCACCCTCACGGCGACAGCTCGGTATACGACGCGCTCGTAAGACTTGCTCAGGACTTCACTATAAATATGCCGCTCGTCGATGGTCACGGCAACTTCGGCTCGGTCGACGGCGACCCCGCCGCGGCGATGAGATATACGGAGGCAAGGCTTTCCAAAATCTCGTCGGAAATGCTTAAAGACCTCGATAAGGAAACGGTTGACTTCTACCCGACGTTCGACGATACGGGAATGCAGCCGACGGTTCTGCCGTCGCGCTTCCCCAATATGCTTGTAAACGGCTCTGACGGCATTGCGGTGGGTATGGCGACCAACATACCGCCCCACAACCTCGGCGAGGTTATAGACGGCGTTTGCGCAATGATAGACAACCCCGAAATCGACGTTGACGAGCTTATGGACTATATACCCGCCCCCGATTTCCCCACGGGCGCACTCATTATGGGGCGCGGCGGCATAAGAAAGGCGTACAAGACGGGCAGAGGCAGTATAGTTATCCGTTCGCGCTGCGAGATAGAGGACTACCAGAGCGGCAACCAGACCAGACAGAGAATTATCGTAACCGAAATACCCTATCAGGTCAACAAGGCAAAGCTCATCGAAACGATGGCAAACCTTGTCAAGGACAAGAGGATAGAGGGTATATCCGATATCCGCGAAGAGTCCGACCGCGACGGTATGCGCATAGTTATCGAGATAAAAAAGGACGCGAACGCACAGGTCGTATTAAATCTTCTGTACAAGCACACGAACTTGCAGATTTCCGACGGACTTATAATGCTCGCCCTCGTGGATGGCACTCCCAAAATCTGTAACCTCAAAGACTTCATTTATTATTACTTAGAGCACCAGAAGGAAGTCATTCGCAGAAGAACCAAGTACGACTTACAAAAGACGGAGGAGCGCGCGCATATCCTGCGCGGACTTGTAATCGCTCAGGCGTCCATCGACGAGGTTGTAGAGGTCTGCCGCAGTGCGGTTGACAAGAGCGACTGCGTAAACAAGCTGACGGCGCGTTTCGAGCTCGATACAAAGCAGGCTACGGCGGTTGCGGAGCTTCGTTTGTACAGATTGTCCCACCTCGAAGTGGACAAGATTACCGACGAGTTGAACGAGCTCGAAAAGGCTATTGCCGACTATAAGGACATACTCGCCAACGAGAGCAGGGTATACGAAATTATCAAGACCGACCTTCTGGAAATCAAGCGCAAGTACCCGTCCGAGAGAAAGACGGAAATCGCGGTGGACTTCGGCGATATCGACGACGCGGACTTGATTCCCGAAGAGCAGGTTGTTATATCGCTCACGCATTCGGGCTACGTAAAGAGATTGCCCGTCGGCGAATACAGGGCACAGCACCGCGGCGGTATGGGAATAACGGCGCACAAACCCAAGGAAGAGGACTTTGTCGAGAATATGTTCGTCTGCTCGACGCACGACGACATACTGCTATTCTCCAATCTCGGCAGAGTGTACTCGATTAAGGGCTATCATATCCCCGAGGCGGCGCGAGCGGCGCGCGGCAGAGCGATTGTAAATATCGTGCAGATATCGCAGGACGAAAAGATTGAAACGATGTTGCCGTACAATGCTGAAAAGCAGTTCATATGCTTTGCGACAAAGAACGGTATGATTAAAAAGACGGACATTTCGCAGTTTGCAAGCATCAACCGCAACGGCAAGATAGCAATCAAGCTCAACGAGGGCGACAGCCTTATATCCGTGCAGTACTGCTCGGAGGGCGACGACGTAATGGTTGCCAGCCGCGGCGGCAAGTGCATAACCTTCGGTCAGGAAGACGTAAGGGCTATGGGCAGAGATACCGCGGGCGTAAGGGCAATGAAGCTTGTAGGCGACGACAGACTTGTGGATATGCTCGTTGTAGATAAGGAAAAGGACGTTCTGACCGTCAGCGAGAACGGTTACGGCAAGCGTTGCGACCCGTCGAACTTCCGTTCGCAAGGGCGTGCGGGCAAAGGCGTAAAGGCGGGCACGTTCAACGAGCTTACGGGCGCGTTAGTTTCCATTAAGCAGGTCACCGACGATGACGACGCAATGATAATTTCCGACGGCGGCACGATTATAAGAATGCACTGCTCGAGCATTTCCCGCTTCGGCAGAGCTTCGCGCGGCGTAAGGCTTATGCGCCTGAAGGACGGCGTTGTCGCAACGGTAGCTTTGACCGAGCGCGACGACGAGGCGGAAGCGCAAGCTCCCGAAGAGAGCGCTGCAGACGTTCCCGAAGAGAACGATAACGATTAAACAAACAATATTAAAAGCCCCGCGGCATTTGCCGCGGGGCTTTCGTTTTATGCAATAGGTGACGCGCCTCACCTTTTTCTCAACTCTCTGTTGTCCTCAACGCGCTTTTTCTGCCCCTCGGTGGAGGAAGGCATAATAATCTGCATTATCTTTATGAGCGATGACGACAGCGGGAACGCCGCCTCGATAGCCACCACAACGATAAGAATCTTCGCGTAATTCCATTCCAGATTCGCCCAGCCCTTGCACAGTTCGTCCGCAATATAGAGTAGCGAGCCGATGGGCGGCAAAGTCATAGCAAGTATTGTCAGAACAACCATAGAAACGTACAGCACGAGCCTGTAACCGTTGAACGGCTGACATACTCTGAACAGCATTACGAGTCCCGAGAACACAAGCGCCATCATACACATAGCCGTCTGGAAACCGTCAAATTCCGAACCTCCGAGGGTGCAGGTGAGATACATCGACATAACGCACATTATCATCACCACCGCACCCGAAATACTTCGGCTCATGACGTGGGTTATAAACTTGCCCTCGACCCTCGCGTTGTTGGGTTGCAACGAAAGGAAGAAGGAGGGAGCGCCTATAACGAACATTTCCAAAAGGAGCATATTGCTCGGTACGAACGGGTACGCGCGCCTTAAAATTATGAACAGTACCGCAAGCGTAGCCGTAAACAGCGTTTTCATAAGGTAGAGCGAGGCGGAGTTTTTAATGTTATTGATAACTCTTCGACCCTCGCCTACGACCTTAGGCATGTTTCCGAAGTTGTTGTCCATTAAAACAAGGTGGCTGACGTTACGCGCCGCCTCGCTGCCCGACGCAACCGAGATGGCGCAGTCGGCTTCTTTTAAAGCGAGAATATCGTTAACGCCGTCGCCCGTCATCGCAACGGTGTTGCCCTCGGACTTGATAGTGCGTACCAAAATCGCCTTCTGTTCGGGGGTAACTCGCCCGAAAACGGTGTACTTGTTTGCAACGTTTTCGACTTCCTTTTCGTTCAGACCTTCGAGCGATATGAACTTGTCGGCATGGTCTATACCCGCGCGCTTGGCAACTTCCGAAACGGTAATGGGGTTATCGCCCGAAATTACCTTGACCTGAACGTCGTTTTCCTTGAACCACTTAATGGTCTCGATAGCGTCCTCGCGGATATTGTCGGCAATGGAAATTATTGCGATAGGTTTCAAAATAGAGGGCAGTTTGTCGCCGACGATTGTCGTCGAGGAGTGCGCAAGCACTATAACGCGCAAGCCCATCTGAGCGTATTGCTTGACTATTCTTTCAACCTTGGGGGGGAGCGGTTTCAAAACGAACTCGGGCGCACCCATAACGAACGTGCCCACGTCGGCAAAGGAAACCGCAGAAAGCTTCCTCTTGGAAGAGAAGGGTATTTTCGCCGTGGGCGACAGCGAGTCGCTGTGCCCGAAATGGTTATAAAGCGCAATCGACGTCTGGTTGTTGTCGTCGAGGGCGGCAAGCATACTGCCCATAATGTCGCCCAAAGAATACTCGCCGACAGTGTTTAAAATCACCGCGTCGTTGACCTTCATTCGACCGTCCGTAATCGTACCCGTCTTATCGAGGCACAAAACGTTTACGCGCGCCAGCATTTCCAGAGAGTACAAGTCGCGAACTAAGGTGTTGCTTTTTGCAAGTCGCAGAACGCCGACCGCAAGCGCGACGGAAGTTAACAGCAACATACCCGAAGGTATCATACCTATAACGACCGAACACGTCTTAGCGAGCGCAAGGCTGTCCCGAAGGGATAAGAGCCAGGCGGAAACCTCGACGCCCGCAACGTCGTTTGCCGCACGCGATACGAGGAAAACGCCGATAGCAATGGGGAAGATGATGATGGAAACGACTTTGATAATCATTTGCATCGAGTTTATAAGCTCCGAATTGGGGCGCTTATACTTTTTCGCTTTTGCGGTAAGCTTTTCGATAAAGGTTTCCTTACCGACCTTGTCAACGCGACACTTGCCGTTGCCGCTAGCAATGAAGCTGCCCGCGTACAGCACGTCGCCCACACTCTTTTTAATGGAAACCGATTCACCTGTTAAAAGGCTCTCGTTGACTTCGACGTTGCCGTCAGCAAGAATACAGTCGGCGGAAACCTGGTTGCCCAGCTCCATTATGATAATGTCGTCGAGAACGACCTCGCGCGTGGGAATTTCGATAACCTCGCCGTCGCGTAGCACCTTGGTGGAGGACGACGCCATAATCGCAAGCTTATCTATCGCGAGCTTGGAGCGGATTTCCTGAAAAATACCTATACCTATGTTAGCCGCGGTAATTACGATTACGAGATAGTTCGTAATGCCCTTCATACCCGCAAGCAGCAGGAATATGAACGCAATAAGGCACAATAAGTTAAAGAACGTGCAGATATTGCCGATAAAAATGCTTGCGTAAGACTTCGAGTATTTCTTGTTGGTGTCGTTGAATAAGTACTGCTTGAAGCGCGTTTCCACCTGCTCGGGGGAAAGACCGTTCTTTATATCGGGAGTAAATCTTTCCACCTTGGTGTTTATGTTCATCTTGGGGTGGCGCTTGAAATACTTGATAATTTTGTTTTTATCGAACGTTTCCTGCGGTTGCTCTTCCGTTTCGCCCTTAACGGGCGCGTCCTCGTCGTCGGTCAGAACGACGGAAGCGGCGATTTCGTTTCCGCCCTCGTCTTCAACGTCGGGGGAGTAAACCTCGCTCTCTTCGACCGCGCTCTCGTCCGCCGTAGCCGCGCTCTCTTCGGTTTCTTCCGCCTTGGGAGCGGCAACCTTCGAGCGGACGGTGGCTCTGCGCACGGGCTTAGCCTTCTCGACGGGTTTTTCGTCCGGCTTTTCTTCCGCTTTTTCCTCCGCCGTCTTGGCGGTAGCGGACTTAGAGCTTTTAGACTTTGTCGTCTTGACTTCCTTGGGCGCGGCAGGCGCTTTGACGGCGGCTGTAGTCACCTCGTCGGCGGGCGCTTCGGCAACGGCTTCCTCGGAGGCGGCGGCGCTTATTTCGGCGCTATCGTCGTCGGAGGGAGGCGGCGTTGCTGTCTTTTTACCTTTATAAATTATTTTGCTCATATTTTCCTTTGAGCCGCATATAAAGCGGCGATAAAAATATTTCTACCGAATAATTATATCATACTCGCCACTATTTTTCAATAGAATAAAGCTCAATTTAATTGCTTTTGCCTTTTTTTTGCCGTATAATATTTCCATAATTTACAATTATAGTACGGAGCAGGTCAAAATATGATTGACATCAACCTTATAAGGAGCAATCCCGACCTCGTAAGAGAGAACATAAAAAAGAAGTTTCAGGACGGCAAACTGCCGCTCGTAGACGAAATTTTGTCGCTTGACGAAAAGAAGCGCGCACTTCAGCGCGAGGGCGACGAGAGAAGGGCTAAGCGCAACGAGTACGCCAAACAGATAGGCGGACTTATGCGCGAGGGCAAAAAGGAAGAAGCTGAAAAAATCAAACAGCTTTCCAAGGAAAACAACGATACGGTTGCCGAAATAGAGGAAGAGTGCGCCAAGGTCGAGGAACAGCTCAAAAAGGATATGCTCGCTATTCCCAACATAATCGCGGACGACGTGCCTTTGGGCAAGGACGACAGTTGCAACGTTCAGTGGAATACCTATCTGGAGGCAAAGGAAAAGCCTTTCGAAGTTCCCTATCACCTCGACATTCTGGAAAGCCTCGACGGTATCGATTTAGACAGCGCGCGCCGCACCTCGGGCAACGGCTTTTACTATCTGACGGGCGATATCGCGCGCCTTCATTCCGCGGTTTTAACTTACGCCCGCGACTTTATGATTGACAAGGGCTTCACCTACTGCATACCGCCGTTCATGATAAGAAGCGACGTCGTTTCGGGCGTTATGAGCTTTGAAGAGATGGACGGAATGATGTACAAAATCGAGGGCGAAGACCTCTATTTAATCGGCACGTCCGAGCACTCGATGATAGGCAGATTTATGAACACCGTAATAGACGGCAACAAACTGCCTTTGACGTTGACCTCGTATTCGCCCTGCTTCAGAAAGGAAAAGGGCGCCCACGGCATAGAGGAAAGGGGCATTTACCGCATACACCAGTTCGAAAAGCAGGAAATGATTGTCGTGTGCGAGCCCAAGGACAGCGAGTATTGGTACGAAAAACTGTGGTCGTACACCGTCGAGCTGTTCGTGTCTATGCAAATACCCGTGCGCACGCTCGTGTGCTGTTCGGGCGATTTGGCGGACTTGAAGTACAAGAGCCTGGATATCGAGGCGTGGAGTCCCCGCCAGAAAAAATATTTCGAAGTTGGTAGCTGTTCCAACCTTACCGACGCTCAGGCGAGGCGTTTGGGCATAAGATATAAGGATAAGGAAACGGGCAGAAACGCGTTTGCGCACACCCTGAACAACACGGTCGTAGCGCCTCCGAGAATGCTTATAGCCTTCCTTGAAAACCACTTGCAGGCTGACGGCAGCGTGTTCATTCCCGAGGTTCTCCGCAAGTATATGGGCGGCAAAGAATACATTTACCCCAAGAAGAAGTAAAAAGCGTAAGGCGCAACTTAAAACGGTTGCGCCTTTTTAAAAAAGTATGAATTTATTGTTTTTCGATATCGAGTGCGCAAGCGTGTACAAGAATACGGCGAAGATATGCGCCTTCGGGTACGTTTTGTGCGACGAGCATTTCAATATAATTAAAAAGGAAGATATTCTTATCAACCCCAAGGGCAAGTTTCACTTAACCGACGGTCGCGGCGAGCACGGCTTAGTGCTTCCGTACGACTACGGCGAGTTCAAAAATTACCCGCTTTTTCCGCAGGTCTATAAAAGGATACGCGAGCTTTTGGAGGATAAGAACAATCTCGTGTTCGGACACGCAACGCTCAACGACGTCAACTATCTGAATCTGGAAACCCGCCGTTTCAAACTGCCGTCTTTCGAGTTCGACTTTTCCGACACTCAGCTTATGTATATGACGTCGATAAACGATTTTTCGCGGCAGTTCGGGCTCGAATACATAACCAAGGACTTGGACGTGGAGTTCACGCCTCACCGCGCCGCCGACGACGCGTACGCGACTATGCGCGTTATGCAGGCTCTGTGCAAAAAGCATAGCTGTACGGGTGCGGAAATAGATAACGTACTTTCGATAAGGCGCGGCTCGCTCAAAAACAATAGGATAATCAAGCCGACGGCAAAGGCGTACGGCGAATACCGCGCAAAGCGCCAGAGTGAAAAGGCGGAGCTTGCAAAGAAGCGCAACAAGTTTTATACCCGCGTTAACCGCAAGCATACGGTAAAGTCGGGCAAACTGAAGGGGAGCGTGTTCAATTTTTCCCGCCGACTCGAATACGATACCGAAAATTCCATTCCCTTAGTGGATAAAATTTTCGAACTCGGCGGCAAGTACACGCAAAAACTGTCCCTTTGCAATGTTTACGTGTGCGACGAGTCCGACGACACCGTGCGCACCCGCAACGCTCAGGAAGAGGGCAGAAAGGTTATTACCGTGGACGAACTGAGGGCTATGCTAAATGATTGAGTTGCCTTCCGCGTTTAAAGAGCGTATGCGCCGCGAGCTGGGCGACAGGTACGCAGACTTTATCAAGTCATACGACCGCGCGCCTTACAAGGCTATCCGCGTTAATACGCTTAAAATCTCGCCCGAAGAATTTAAGATAATCTCGCCGTTTGCGCTTTCGCCCGTCGAATGGGAGCAAAACGGCTTTTACGTTGCCGAGGAAAAGGCGGGCAAGACGGTGCATCACGCGGCGGGGCTGTACTACGTGCAGGAGCCGTCGGCAATGAGCGCCGCGCCGCTTTTAGAGGTAAAAGCGGGTGAAAGAGTGCTCGATTTGTGTTCCGCGCCCGGCGGCAAGGGCACGCAACTTGCGCAAAATATGTGCGGCGAGGGAATAATAGTTTTAAACGAAATCAATTTTTCCCGAGCGAAAATTCTTTCGCAGAACGTCGAGCGGCTGGGTATAACCAACGCGGCGGTAATCAGCGAAAGCCCCGAAAGGGTTGCCGAACACTTCGAAGGCTACTTCGACAAAGTGCTCGTAGACGCTCCCTGCTCGGGCGAGGGAATGTTTTTAAAAGAGGAAAGCGCGGTCAAGGAGTGGAGCGTGGAAAACGTTGCCGCGTGCGCAAACAGACAGTCGCTCATTTTAGACAGCGCGCAAAGGGTGTTGAAGCCGAACGGCTTGCTCGTATATTCGACCTGCACGTTCGCTCCCGAAGAGGACGAGCGGCAAGTGGAAAGCTTTTTGAAAAAGTATAATAATTTCACGCTTTTGTCAATGAAAAAGCTCTATCCGCACGAGTGCGCGGGCGAGGGACACTTCGTAGCTCTACTGAAAAAGACCGACGGCGAAGAGGGAAGCGTGCCGCAATTCAAGTTGACGCCGCCGCCCAAAGACGTGCTTTTTAAGTTTAAGCGGTATAAAAACCTGCACACGGCGGGCGATATAGTTTACTCGATAATGCCCGACTGTCCGTCGTTGCCGTTCAAAACGCTTAGGGTCGGATTAAGACTTTGCGAAATCAAGAGCGGGCGGGTCGAGCCCTGCCACGCGCTTGCAATGAGCTTAAAGCAAGGCGAAATGCCGACCGTAGAGGTGGACGAAAGCACGGCAATTTCGTACCTTGGCGGCAACACTTTCAACTGTCCGCCCGATTTATCGGGCTGGGTGGCGGTAACCTTTAAGGGCTATCCGCTCGGTTGGTGCAAGGCGGTTAACGGAGTAGCAAAAAACCATTTACCGAAAGGACTCAGGATATGAATAAAGCCCCGCGGCAATTTTGCCGCGGGGCTTTTGTTTTGCTGTGAATTGTACACGCCTAATTATTCCTCTTTGCCGTCGTCTTCGGGCTTTTCTTCCTCGGGAGTGGAGGTTTCGTCTACCGTTTCCTCAACCGAAGGCTGTTCAACCGTTTCCTCGGTTACAGGCTCTTCTGTGGGTTCTTCAACCGTTTCAACAGGCTCTTCCGCAGATTTGTCGGACATTAAGCTCTCGTCGAACTCGCCTTCCTCGATAACGGGCGCTTCGCCGTTGGCCTTAACGTACTTCTTAACGTAACGCTTGTTCTTGTTGAAGTTGTAGGAGTTCTTGCCGCTCGACTTCTTGCCCGCGTGCTTTTTAACGAAATCTCTTATGAAGATTGCCGCAATCGCAATGAATATCGCAACGAGCAGAACAATGGAGGAGGCAAGCAACCAAACGTTGATATTGCTTTCCGAACCGCTGCCACTTTCGCTGTCGCTGCCGCTTGTTCCGGGTGCGGTCGGCTCGCCGATTATGTCGATATCCTGGTCGATTACCGAATAGTCGATAAACGCGGACATAGTGTAGGTTGCGTTCTTCTTGTCCGTCGTGCCGTAAGGCAAGCCGTCGTCAACGACTTTAAGGAACGCAAGGCTCTCTTCGCTCTCGGTGTAGTTGAAAGAGTAACCCGTTTCGTCGGTATTGATTTCGCCGTTGAAGGGGATAAACGCCTCGGAATCGTACAGCGAGAAGGTGTAGTAAGCCGCTTCGTAGTCGTACAGACTTACGTGGTGTTCCTCGCCCGCAATCTCTTCGAGCTCGGAAATGTTCGCGTCGTTGTTTTCCAGCTCTTTGTCAAGCTCGCCCGTAATAACCTTCTTGTATTCCTCGGCAATGTCGTCGGTGTAGCCGCTGACAAGGCTGTCGAAAGTAGACTGGTTGAGCGAAGAGCTCAAATCGCTGTAATCGAATATAACGTAGCTGTCCTGAGCGTAGTCGCCTTCGGTGTAGCTCGATTCAACGTCGCGCGCGCCGCTCCAAAGCTCGAGCTTGTAGCTCTTGGACTCCGCACCCGCATGGATATAGAAGGTAACGGTTATCCACTTGTCCGCATATTCGGGGTTAGCTACGGTGTCTATCGTGAACTGATAGGGAGTGGAAGAGTTAACGCCGTTTTCATAGCGCATTTTAGCGGTTTCGCCCGTGATATCGACGCCGTGAACGAGTTTGCTCTTCTTGACAACGCCGTCTTCTGCGTACTCTAAATAGTAGTAGGTCGCCTCAGCGCCAACGCCCTCGCCGCTGTACAGATAAACCTTGTTGTTGTCCTTGCCGCCCGCAATGAGGTAGTGGGGCGCGTAAGCGTCGAAGTCAGCGGTGCCGTTTTCGTTGGCGGCATAATAGATTTCGCCCTTGACGAGGTCCTCGAACTTGACCTGGTTGCCGTCCGCGTCGAAGAATTTCTCGTGCTCGAAGCTTATGTCGTACTGCTTGGTAAGGTTGTAGAAGTTGGCGTACAGCTTGCCGTCTTTCTCGTACAGACCGTCCTTTCTCAAGGTGTAGGCAATGTTAGCCTTCTGCTGAGCGGGCTTGGCGTCCTTATCGGGCTCGTCCTTTAAGATATTGCCGTCCGCGTCATACCAGAAGTTGTATTTGGGAGTGGTGTAGGTAAGCGTTTCGCCGCCCGTCTTGTCCTCGACAAGATAAATGTTGGCAACCGCGCCAAAGCTCGCCTTGACTTTAACGCTGACCGCTTTGTAGCTGTTCGCGCTTACCGACGAGGAGTTGCCGATATAGCCGTAGTTGTAAATCTGATTTCCGAGCGATACCGAATTGTCCTTCTTGGTTCTTACCGTGTTGACGATTAAGAGGGGCTGAACGGTGCGTTCGCCGAATACCGCGTTCCACAGGTTGTTGTCGTACGACGCAAGGTTGTCCGCCTCGATAGCGAGGAGTGCGTTGTACCACATGCAGTCGGAGTAGTTATCGACGTTGTCCTTGTTCAGAATACCAGAGTAATCGTTCTTGTTGGTGTCGTGGTAACCGTCAATCGAAATAGTGCTGTCGGGCTTAATGAATTTGCTTGCGCCGTTTACGCCCGTGTAGGAAGAGGGGATAGCCAAATCGGTCTTAATTTCGTTCTTCTCGCCGAGCTCGGTATCGAACTTGTTCGAAGCCTTTTCGGCGGTCTCGGTAAAGCCGATTGTAGCCGTCTGCGACGAACCCGAAGTGTAACCGTAAACGTCCTCGTCAAGCTCCATAACGGTCATGTTGGTCAGAGCCACCCAGCCGTACTTGTATGCGGACCTCGTCGTGTTCCTTATCGTAGTGTTGCCGAAGTTGACTACGATTTCGAACGGCTTCTTGTTTTCCTTGTCCTTAGAGGTGTTGGATACGCGGATAAAGCATCTTGCCCAACCCTTGTAAGCGTCCTCGTCCTTTTCTTCGCCCTCGCCTATCGTAACCTTGCTGAGCGTGGTTGAATCGACGGTGAAAGAGGAGGTGAGGTCCTTGTCGTCGCCCTCGAGTCCCTTGACGGTGACGGTCGCCGCCGTACTGCCGTTCATAGCGGAGGTCTTTATCCAGAAGGATATGAGCAGATACTGGTCGCCCGCTAAGGCAAATTTTTCGTCGTCGGTGATGTGCGCTTCGTACGCCGCGCCGTATGCGCTCGACATTACGAGCGCGTCGGGGTTGGCTTTCGCGCCGGGCAACTTGGTCGCCGTCTTTAGCGCGTCGGTTAAAATTTCGGAATATCCCGTGCCGAAGTCGTTGAACGTCCAGTCCTCGTCACTGCCCACGGTGGTGGTGGCGAGAATATCGTCGTAGATTTTGATGCCGTTGTTTCTCAGTCCGCTGGGAATATACAGTCCGCTGTAAGCGTGGGTTTCCGACTCCGTGCCGTACTGTTTAAGATTTGTATGGTACTTCTTATACTTGTCGGTCGTACCTTCATACGTGCTGTCTGCGTCGTACTCGGTGCAGTAGTATCTGCCCGTGTTGGTGTCCTCGATGGTCAGTCCCGCCGTAACGGTCTGAGATGACAGGGGAACGGAATTGTTCTTATCGGCGGAGGTGGTGTAGCTTGCAAAGTCGATAAAGAAATATCTGTCTTCGAAGTTGTTCTTGTATTCCTGACCTACGACTATTTCGTCGCCTTCGGTGTCCTCGGTCTGATAATTTTCGATATCTACGCGGAACTCGCTCTTTGCGTCGGGAGCAAGAGGATAGGAAACGTTCGCGTCGGGGTCGTTGTTTGTCTTAGGCTCGTGAATTTTCTCACTGAACGCCGTTTTCGTTTCCATATCGGCGACGTTCAGATATTTTTTAATGGTAACGTCGTCAAAGAAAGCGTAGCCCTCAACCGTGTTGGTATCGTCCTCGCCCAGGCCGAGGGTAAGACTTACGGTAGTGGTGGCAAAACTGCTTGCCGCAACGTAAACGGTGTACTGAACCCAGCCGTAGTTTTCCCAGTTGGCGTAGTCGATGACTTCCTTTTCGTCAACGGTGGTTACGGGCGCGGGGTTGAGCTTTTCGGTATTGATATTTTTAATCTCGAAAGCGTCCAGGCTGTTGCCGCCGACCTGCGTGTTGACTTTGATATACGCGCCGCGGTCGTAATCGACTTCCTTTCTCTGCTTGTTAGCACCGCTGAAATACAAATCGGAGGTCTTGACCCAAAGCGAAATTTCCGCCGAGGTGTTGGCTTCCAGAGCAACGGTAGTGGAACTCGAGAAATAGGTTTCCGCGCCGTTAAAATCGTTTCTGCGGTAGTTGTGAATCATAAGAACCGAGGTCTCTAACGGCTGAGTATGCGCCTCGTCGAGGAAGATATTGCCGTCGTCGTCGGTGTAGGTGGCGACTTCGTTGCCATCAAGGTCCAAAACCTTGCCGCTCTCCTCGTCGTAGCGGTACTTGTGAGTAAAGGGGTTGGCAATGTAGTCCTTCGCGTTCTCGTCCTCGCTCGAATCGTCCGTCGCTTCGTGAGGGTTTTTGTAGGGCATATCGTCGGCAAGCGCGCCGTTGTAGTCCTTCTTGTTCTCGTCGCCCGACTCCAAATCGTCGTTGGCTTCCAGAGTCTGAGGAAGGTCGGGGTCGGTAAGGTAGTCCCAACGCTCTTTACCCGTATCGATAACGCCCGAGAGCGATGCGGACGAATTGCCGCTCGAGCCTCTCGTCCAGTTATCGGGGTTGCTTATGGGGTAAAGACCTTTATTGTCGGAATAAAATTCGAAATTGCCGTTTCTTATGGTCTGCTCGTCGATTTTGGTAGTGGTCTTGTCGTCGTCGGTAGAAGAGGACGAACTGCCGCCATCGTTAGTTGCGCAGGCAGCCGACATACCTATGGTAAGCGACGTTGCAATAGCCGTAACGCCTATAACGGCGGATTTTAAAAAGGTTCTTTTTTTCCTGTTCATTTAACACCTATGAAAAAGAGTTTGTTCTGTGTTTTTTCTCCTCGGCTTGTCCGCATAGCGGTCCGAGATTTCATACCCTATTATTTTAATATAAACCTGAGCTTTTTGCAACTGATTATTGCGGTTGAAAGCCAAAAAAATTCATTATTATAGAAATTTTGCTAAAACTATTATTAAAATATGTCGTTTACTGTGCTCTCCGCTCATAGGCGTCGCAATACTTCGTCGCGAAATGCTCGCCCTCGGTCACATACTTCTCTGTATGCTCCCGTCGGTTCTGTACTTCCGCTCCTTGTCTTGCTCGCTTCTGAACGGAGGGACTGTATCCGAAGAAATCGACGTGAGAGGAACTGTATGAAGAAAATCAATAAAAAAGCGGTCGGCGGCGGACTTGCGCTCGGCGCAATTAACGGACTTTTCGGCGGTGGCGGCGGAATGATAGCCGTGCCCGTTTTGGCAGACGTTCTGAATTACCCCAGAAAGCAGGCGCACGCAACGGCGATTTTAATAATTACGCCCGTATGTATCGTCAGCGCGATAACTTACATTTTATACGGCTTTACCGATTTGTCGATAATAATACCCGCCGCGTTGGGCAACGTGGCGGGCGGACTTTTGGGCGCTCAGCTTTTAGGCAAACTGCCTAAAATGTGGGTAGATATAACCTTTATCGCCATAATGCTCGTGGCGGGAATAAGAATGGTGATAGGCTGATATGTCGTTTATAATTTATCTTTTGGTCGGCTTTGCGGCGGGCGTTATAGGCGGTATGGGAATGGGTGGCGGCACGATTTTGATACCCGCGCTCACTATTATTTTGGGAGTTAACCAGCACCTCGCGCAGGCAACCAACGTAATAGCCTTTCTGCCCATGGCGGCGCTCGTTCTGCCCGCCCATAAAAAGAACGGACTTCTGCGGACGGACGATGTGTGGGAAATAATTATTCCCGCACTTATAACCACCGTGCTCGGAGGACTGTTAATGGCGGCGCTTCCTACGGAAGTACTCAAAAAACTGTTCGGGTTTTTCCTCGTCGCATTCGCGGTAAAACAGGCGTTTTCGCTGATTACGCAGTTGCAGAATAAGCGGGCGGATTAAGCGCGCGAGAAAAGCTTCTTTATAGGGCGCGCCGACACCATTTCCATGCCGCAGAACGCGCCTACGGCAAACAGCGAAACGATTATTCCGCACACAATCATGCGCCAGATTGCGGGCATAAAGGTCGCGAACAGGTTTGAAAGCAAATGCCCGAACAGACACGCAACCGCACAGATGGCAATGCTCTTTATAAGATAGCCCAGATAATTGATATCGGGGCAATTTTTCTTTAACAGCCGCAAATTGAGCGCCGCGGTAATGACGAAATCGAGCGACAGTCCGACCATATAAGCGTTTATGCCCAAAAGGTGCGTCAACCCTAAAATCGTGCCAATCATTGCAATCGCGCCGATAAAGAAGTAAATGAGCGTGCGCACCTCGAAATTGAGCGAGTTCAAAATGGTGGTCGTTATCATCGATATGCACATGGGCAGCATCATAAAGGAAAATCTGCGCATAACCGTGCCGCTCAATTCACTTGCGTAGAAGAGCACGCCGATATCCTTGCCGAGCGTAAACATTATGGGAATCAATACGGTCGCAATGAGCACCGACGACTTAATCGTCCGTTCGATATCGCGCTTTAAAAGCTCGTTACGCTTTGCGTAAAAGTTCTCGCTCATTTCGGGCGCGACGACAACTGCAATCGAACCTATAAGCGAGTTGGGTATCATCAGCATGGGCACGCTCATACCGATAACCGTGCCGTAGAGGGCGAGCGCCTCACTGCTTGTATAGCCGCAGGCCTTGGAAAGGAGCGCGGGCAGGAACATTGCCACGCACGAGTTTAAAAGGGAGGTCGACGTCCTCATTGCCGTTATGGGCATAGAGGCTTTGACGAGCGGTTTAAACTGCGTTTTGGGACTGACGATTCTGCCGCCCTTGAAGAAATACCAGCCGAGGGAGACGGCAAACGAGAATACGTAGGATATGAGCACGGCGATTATCGCCATGCGCGCGCCGTCCTTTGCGGTGTGTGCAAACCCGATGAGCACGCAGCCGCACGCCACCATAACGGCGTTTTCGGCAAGCTCTATTATGCTGTACGGCAAAAACTGCTTGTTTCCCCAGAAAGAACCGCGCATTATCGCGTAAATGGAGGTTAAAATCAGCCCCGGAAGCAGCCAGAGGAAGATTTTAACGCAGTCGCGGTCGGGAAATAGAAACGCGTACAAGTCGCGAGCAAGAAACATTACGAGCGCGGCGGGCAGCGTAAACATTAATGTGCATAAAATCCCCGCCGAAACTACTGCGTGCTTGCCCTTGACGTTGCCCGTAGCCGTATTTTTTGCGATAAGGCGGGAGACGGTTACGGGAATACCGCTCGACGCGGCGGTCAAAAATACCGAAAAAACCGACAGGCATATCTGATAAATGCCCAGACCTTCCGCTCCTATGGAGCGCGAAAGTATAATTCTGTAAATAAAGCTCAGCGCCTTTTCGAAGGTGGAAAACACCGTGACCTGAGCCGCCGATTTATAAATATTGCTCTTCTTTTTTCTGCTCTTTCTCATCAACAATATTCTACAAACCGAGCTTCCCGAATATTCACAAATTTTGTCGATTGAGAATATATAATAGTATGTTTTCGCTTACTTTGGAGAGGGGCAGGTACTTGAGGATACGCAAGGGCGTGACGGAGAAGGACGTATCCGACGTGTTCAGTTGTCCCTCGCGCAAGGTGTTCTGCGGCGAAATAATAAAGCTGTCCCCGCCAAAACGATACTGCTACGCGTTGGCGGGCGACACTTACGCGACCATTTCCGCAAGGGAAAGGGTTGACGAAGCGCTGCTGCGTGCGGAAAACGGCGGTAAAGCGGTGTACCCTACGCTTAAAATATGGCTGCCGTAACACCCGAAAGGCGCAAAAGCATATACTACATTAACCGAAATATTCAGTTAACACGCTGCGGCGTATAAAATAAACGGAGGTAAAAATGTCGTTCTTTTCAAATTTTCAGTCGGATAAATGTCCCGGCACAATAAGCGGAAACCCGTTAAACGGCATGTGCGAAAAGGTGTGCATACAGGCACAGAAAATTTTCGACGCGGGTATTAAGCAGGTACAGATAGAAAACTACACGCTGACGGTTACGTCATTTACGCCCGCCAATCCTACATATCCCCTGACTTTCATAAGCGCGCGTTCAACGGACGCGGGTGTGACGCTTACTAACGTGAGCGTTGACAGGCTTGCGGATAAGCAAGGTTGCGCAAGGGTGCAGGCAACCGTCAACATTCCCGTGGAGGTGGTCTACACCGACGCGAACGGCGTGGAGGGGGTCGGTACTGCTTCCATAGCCATCACGGAGGATGTTCTGCTGTTCGTTCCCGCGCCGTCGATTATGCCCTTCAAGGTAGAGGCGCAGGGCTCGGTGGTTTGCGCCGAGGGCACGTTCAACAGTGAAACGGGCACCTTTACGGTAAACGCTTGCACGACGGTAATTTTAAAGATTGCCATCGACGTGGAGCTTTTGATACCCAGCTACGGCTACTGTGCAATTCCCCCCGCACAGGACTATTCGAAGGAAGTGTGCGCAGGCTTTTTCGAGCTGCCGCTCTATCCCCAGGGTAAAAACTGCAACTGCAAATAAGCGCTTTTAATTTACTTGCTACAATTACGCGAGGCGGCAAAATTACCAATTTTGCCGCCCATTTTTCGTGTTTTTGGCAAATTAAGTAGTACTATGTCACGCATAATCGCCCAAAATAAGCTAATTTTAACAAAATTTTAACCTTGCGGCAAATCGCTTTAATTTTAGCTTTTTAAGTGATATAATTTTAAATATGAAGATTTTTTCAATCAGCGACTTACATCTTTCGGGTACGTGCGACAAGCCTATGGACGTGTTCGGCGCGGGGTGGGAAGGTCACTTCGATAAAATTAAATGCGACTGGCAAGCCAAGGTCTCCGACGAGGATATCGTCCTTTTGTGCGGCGACACGAGCTGGGGCACGGTGCTCGAAGAAGGCGTGTTCGATTTAAATTCCTTGAAAGATTTAAAAGGCAAAAAAATCTTTATCCGCGGCAATCACGATTATTGGTGGAACGGCATTTCAAAGCTGCGCGACTCGGCTCCCGACGATAGTTTTTACTTTCTGCAAAACGATTGCGTTAAGTTTGAAAACGTGGTAATCTGCGGCTCTCGCGGGTGGTCGTGCCCTGGCAGCGCCGACTATACCCCGCACGACGAAAAGCTGTATTTGAGGGAAGCCGAGCGGCTCAAGCTCTGTTTTAAGCAAGTGGAAAAGGTGCGCGGCGAGGGCGATATTTTAATCGTAATGACGCACTTTCCGCCCGTCGGTCCCAAATTGCAGGATACGCTTTTTTCCGAACTTTTCAAGGAAAACAGGGCGGACAAGGTTGTGTTCGGGCACATACACGGGCAGAGCTATTTTCCCTTGAGGACTGTCAAAGACGGCATAGAGTACGTTCTGACTTCGTGCGATAAAGTGGGGTTCACCCTGCAACGCATTTTGTAATATTTTGCGATTTTTTTGTCTGAATTTCTTTACTTTAGTAATTACTTGTGATATACTTTTAAAAAATTAAAGGTTTTGGCGAAATGAAGGCTTTAAGAATTGCCGTTTGCGCGGAAAGAAGCGCGTCGGCGCTAATCGAATAACTTGGTTCAGAAGCGGAATAATTGTCGTATTTTCTACGGCATTGTTGCCGCTTTTTTAATGCCGAAACCTTGAATACGGGAAAGTTTACATATGCTCAAATCAAAAGATTTACTGGGACTTAGGGATATCACGGCGGAAGAGATAACGCTCATTTTGGATACCGCGGAAGAGATGAAGGGACTGCTAAAAAAAGGCGAGAAGAGCTTCGACCTTTTAAAGGGCAAAACGCTCGTAACGCTTTTCTACGAAAACAGTACGAGAACGCGCTCGTCGTTCGAGCTTGCGGGCAAGTATTTAGGCGCAACCGAAATAAACATTTCCGCGTCGTCGAGCTCGGTGCAAAAGGGCGAAACGCTTATCGACACGGGCAAGACACTGCAAGCCTTGCAGACCGACTTCATCGCAATCCGCCACCCTATGGGTGGCGCGCCCGCACTGCTTGCCAAAACGGTGGGCTGTTCGGTCTTAAACGGCGGCGACGGTATGAACGAGCACCCCACGCAGGCGCTTCTGGACATGCTGTCCATGCGCGAGGAGTTCGGCACGTTAAAGGGCTTGAAAGTCGCGATTTTGGGCGATATCAAGCACAGCAGAGTTGCCAAGTCCAACCTGTTCGGACTTAAGAAAATGGGCGCGGAAGTGTGGGTTTACGCTCCGAAAACGCTCATTCCAAAGGGCTTTGACGAGCTCGGCGCGCATATCGCCAGCTCCCGCGAGGAGTGCGTGGACGGCGCAAACGCGGTAATGGGCTTGAGAATACAGCTCGAAAGGCAGTCGGGAGGGCTGTTCCCGTCGCTGTCCGAATACTCGCGCTTTTACGGCGTAAACGACGAGGTAATGAAGCGCGCCGACAAAAAGGCGATAGTCGTTCACCCCGGACCTGTCAACCGCGGAGTAGAGCTTACGCCCAAGCTTATCGACGGCTCAACCAGCCGCATAGAGGACCAGGTAACGAGCGGACTTGCCGTGCGTATGGCGGCTTTAAAACTTCTTTCCGAATACAGGGAGGCACACGCATGAAAACGTTAATTCAGGGCGGCGAGGCCGTACTTTTAAACGGCGTCGAAAAACTCGATATCTTAATAGAAGACGGCAAAATCAAAAAGCTTGCCAAGGGTATAAAAGCTCAACCCGATTACAAAGTAATCGACGCGACAGGTAAGACGGTAATTCCGGGCATAATCGATATGCACGTTCACCTTCGCGAGCCCGGCTTCGAGGGCAAGGAAGATATAGAGAGCGGCTCGAAAGCGGCGGTTGCGGGCGGAGTAACGCAGGTCTGCTGTATGCCCAACACCTCGCCCGTGTGCGACAACGCGGTCGTGGTCAAATATATCAAGGCGCGTCAAAGCGAGGTCAACCTCTGCAAAATCAATCCCATAGGCGCGATAACCAAGGACGAAAAGGGCGAAGCGCTTGCCGATATAGGTAAAATGGCTCAGGCGGGCGCGGTGGCAATTTCCGACGACGGCAGGTCGGTAATGAACTCTCTAATAATGCGCCTCGGTATGGAGTACGCAAGCGGGTTTAACTTAAAGTGCCTTTGCCACTGCGAGGATATAAACCTTGTGGACGGCGGAGTTGTCAACGAGGGCAAAAATTCCACGCTCACGGGACTGAAGGGCAGTCCCCGCGCCGCCGAGGATATAATGATTGCACGCGATATTTCGCTCGCGGAAAGTCTGGGCGTGCCCGTCCATATCTGCCACGTTTCGACGTACAGCGGCGTGGACATTATCCGCGCGGCGAAAAAGCGCGGCGTTAAGGTCACCGCCGAAACCTGCCCGCATTACTTCATCTTAACCGACGATATAATCACGAACTTCGACACTTTCACCAAGGTCAACCCGCCCGTAAGGGAGGAAAAGGACAGAAAGGCAATCATAAAGGGCTTGAAGGACGGCACACTCGACTGCATAGTCACCGACCACGCGCCCCACTCGCAGAAGGATAAAGAGGTGGAATACAACCTCGCCGCGTTCGGTATGAGCGGCATCGAAACGAGCTTTGCCTTATCGTACACCTACCTTGTAAAGAGCGGAATTTTGGAACTTTCCGAGCTTATGAAGCTTATGTCTTACAACCCCGCGAAAACTCTCAATTTAGAGGGCGGCGAGCTCAAAGAGGGCGGCGTTGCCGACCTTGCAATCGTCGATTTGAACGAGGCTTACACGATTGATTCAAGCGAGTTTCTTTCCAAAGGAAAGAACACACCGTTCAACGGATACGAAGTATACGGAAAGGTTTGCGCAACGTTAGTTGACGGCGAAGTTAAATTTTCACAGTAAAAAATCAAAGAGGGAAATAAAATGACTGACAGTTTAATCGAGAAAATTATTCAAATGCAGAACCCCACGTGCGTGGGACTTGACACCGATTTTTCATACCTGCCCGACGAAATGCGCGACGGTATGGCGACTTTCGAGGGCGTTGTCGAACAGATTATAGAATTTAATATGAATATAATCGACAAGGTATGCGACATAGTGCCCGCGGTCAAGGTTCAGGTTGCGTACTACGAGCAGTACGGCTATAACGGACTTCGCGCGTTCGACTACACGGTCAACTACGCCAAGGGCAGAGGAATGTACGTCATTGCCGACTGCAAGCGCAACGACATAGGTTCGACGGCAAAGTGCTACTCGACGGCATACCTCGGCAACACGGATATCAACGGCAAAAAGCTGAAAGCTTTCCCCGCGGATATGCTGACCGTCAACGGCTATCTGGGTACGGACGGAATAGCACCCTTCGTCGAGGATATCAAAAAGAACGATAAGGGCATTTTCGTGCTCGTCAAAACTTCCAACCCCTCGAGCGGCGAGTTGCAGAATTTGAAATTGGAGAGCGGCGAGTACCTTTACGAGCGTATGGGCAAGCTCGTCGAAGAGTGGGGCAAGGACTGCATAGGCAAGTACGGCTATTCGGACGTCGGCGCGGTCGTCGGCGCAACCCACCCCGAAGAGGCGGCTAATCTTCGTAAGCAGTTAAAGCACACCTTCTTTTTAATTCCCGGTTACGGTGCGCAGGGCGCAAACGCGGAAATGCTCAAATGCTGTTTCGACGAGAGGGGCTTGGGCGGTATAGTCAACAATTCGCGCGGAGTTATCTGCGCCTACAAGAAGCCCGCATACGCAGGTATGGGCTATGCCGAGGCGGCTCGCGCGGCGTGCATAGATATGCAGAAAGATTTGGTAAGTACCATAGGTAAAATAGGCAGATGAAGGAACTCGTTTCAACCGTAAAAGAGGTAAAAAGAATTGCCGACAATACGTATTCGCTGACCGTAACTTTGCCCGAAAGCGCGGGCGAGATTAAGGGCGGACAGTTTTTGAATATCGCCACGGGCGACGGCTCGCGCCTTTTGAAAAGACCTTTCGGTATAGTTAAGGCGGAGGGCAACGATATAACCGTCTGCTTTCAGCTTAAGGGCGAGGGCACGGTTGCGCTGTCAAACGCGAAAGCGGGGGACAAGCTCGCGGTTTTACTGCCGCTCGGCAACGGCTTCGATATTCCCGAAAGCGCGAAAAATATTGTGATTATCGGCGGCGGAGTGGGTATTTTCCCGCTCGTGCCCGTAATCTGCGGCAATAAAAACAAAAAATTCTATTCGTACATAGGCTTCCGCAATAAAAACTGCGCCTGCCTTTTGGACGAGTTCGAAAAAAGCGAAAAGCTGACCGTTGTTACGGACGACGGCTCGCTCGGCAAAAAGAATAACGCGGTCAATGCGTACTTCGAAGAGATAAACGAAGTGCCCGCCGACCTTATAATTGCATGCGGACCGCCCGTAATGTTAAAAGCGTTAAAAAATAAACTTAAAGAAAATAATATCAAGACTCCGTGCCTTGTATCTTTGGAAGAGAGAATGGGTTGCGGCATAGGCGCGTGCCTTGTGTGCGTGTGCAAAAAATCGGACGGCGGCAACGCGAGGGTCTGCAAGGACGGACCCGTGTTCGATATCAACGAGGTGAACCTTGACTGAAACGCGTACTGAAGAAAAAGAGGTTGAAGTAATAGCCGAAAAATCGCGTAAAACCGCGTACGTGTTTCTCGCACTGTCGCTGTTGGGCGTGATTGTTGCCGCAGTGGGAATAATTATGTATTTAGCGGTCGGCTTCAAGGTTAACGACGTAGTTAAGCAGGCGGTGGAAATAGGTCTTACGGCACTCGGAGCGGTGCTTATCGCCGTTTTTACGGCGCTCTTTATAAGACAGCTTTACCGCACTTATGCGTTGATAGTCTTAAAAGAGGGCAAGCTCGTATTCCCCGACGGCACTGAATGTTCGCCCAACGAAATAACCGCCGTCGAAAAGGGTAAGAACAAAATCACGGTAACGATTAACGGCGAACGCAAGGAAACAGACGGAGTGGCAAACTGCGACAAGGCGTACAGAAAGCTTTGCGTACTGACGGGAAATTCCGTCACTGAATAATCATAAGGTGAAAAATGGCTGATTTAAGCGTAAAAATTTGTGGGGTGCAATTCAAAAACCCCGTAATTGCGGCAAGCGGCACTTTCGGCTTCGGCAGAGAGTTCGACGAGGTATACGATATAAGCCAAATCGGCGGCATATCCACAAAGGGCTTGACTAACGAGCCCCGCCTCGGCAACCCCGTACCCAGAATAGCCGAGGGGCACGGCGTAATCTTGAACGCCGTCGGACTGCAAAACCCGGGCGTCGAGCACTTTATCAAGTACGATTTAGACTTTTTAAAGTCTAAGGGCATTGTGATAATCGCAAACGTTGCGGGCAACACGCTCGAAGACTACGGCAAAATCTGCAAAAAACTCGACGGGCTCGTCGATATGGTCGAGCTGAATATTTCCTGCCCCAACGTGCACGCGGGCGGTATGGCACTCGGCATCAAGCCGAAGAATATCGAGGAAGTCACCGAGCTTGCAAAGAGCAATTTGAAAAAGACGCCTTTGATGGTCAAGCTGTCGCCCAACGTAGAAAGTATTTCTACCAACGCCAAAGCGGCGGAAAGCGGCGGCGCGGACTGCGTTTCGCTCGTGAATACGTTTATGGGAATGGTTATCGACCTCGAAAAACGTAAGCCGATAATCGCCAATAATACGGGCGGAGTTTCGGGCGCTGGTATTAAGCCGATTGCGCTCAAGATGGTGTACGAGGCGGCTCACGCGGTCAAAATTCCCGTCGTGGGAATGGGCGGCATAATGACGGGCAGGGACGCGTTGGAATTTATGTGCGCGGGCGCAAAGGCGGTGCAGGTGGGCACGGCTAACTTCGCCGACGCTATGGCAATGCCGAGAATAATCAAGGAAATGAACGACTGGCTCGATAGGCACAATATCGCAAGCGTAAACGAAATAGTCGATACTTTAACGCTCAACGGCAGATAAAATGGAAGACGAAAAGATTGAAAAATTTTTAATTAAAAATCCGCAATGGGTGTTTGTAACCTCAATTATGGTAGCCGTTATCGGTGTAACTATAAGTGTTGTGTTAACATTGTTGCTTTGTTTGGGTATGGCTCACCCCGTGTTTATCGTGGCAGACTGTCTAAGTGCGGTTATAGCGTTGATAGGACTGTTTTGCATATACGGCTGCAAAAAAGAAAAATTTATCTTTGAAAACGAAACTTTTACATATGTAAAAATTTTTAAAAAGACACAATCGGCAAGATTAGAGGATATCGATAAAGTTGTTATCAAATATTCTTTGATATCAAAGGTTAAAATGTATGATATTCAGGGTAACGTCTTATTGAACTTTATTGATGACGGTACTTCATTTGCGGACGGGAGCTTTATCAAAGTTTTAAAGCAACGGAACGTTAAAGTGATTGAAAGCGGCAAAAACTGGATGGCATATCATTTGAGTTAAATTAACATCTATCAATTGATAATAGAAGGAGTAAATACATATGGAACTTACATACAAACAGCAGTTTATTAAATTTATGGTAGACAACGGCGTATTGAAATTCGGCGAGTTTACGCTTAAAAGCGGCAGAAAAGCGCCCTACTTTATCAATACGGGCAACTATAAAACCGGTAGCCAGCTCGCAAGACTCGGCAAGTACTACGCGGCTTGCATTCAGCAGAACGCACTTAACGCGGAAACGCTCGTAGGTCCTGCGTACAAGGGCATACCTCTTGCGGTAACCACCGCGGTTTCGCTGGCGGGCGACTACGGCGTGGATATGAATTACTGCTTTGACAGAAAAGAAGTAAAGGACCACGGCGAGGGCGGACTTTTCGTCGGCAAACAGCTTACGGACGGCGAAAAGGTAATTTTAATCGAGGACGTTATGACTTCGGGCAAGGCTCTTCGCGAAATGTTGCCCAAATTGAAAGCGGCGGCGAACGTAGAAATTGCGGGTATGATAATTTCCGTGGACAGAATGGAAAAGGGACTTGAAAGTCAGCTTTCCGCCGTGCAGGAAGTGTACAAGGAATTTGGCGTTAAGGTGTATTCGATAGTCACGATGAGCGATATTATCGAGGCAATCGAGCTGGGCATAATCGAGGGCAAAGAGTACCTTTCCAAAATGAAAGAATACCGCGCAACCTACGGCGTGGAATAAGAAATCAGAAGGCTGCGAAAACGTAGCCTTTTTTCTTATAGTACTGAATAACGCTTTTCAGAGCCTGAACGGTAGTCGTTTTGTCGGTTGTGTCGTGAGCGAGCATAACAATGTGGTCGCGGTTGGCGGGGGTGTTTATTGCCGCCTTGACCAAATCGTCGGGCGCGGGGTTGACGAGCTCCGCGTCGCGCATCGAAGCGTTCCAGTCAACGTAACGCATACCGTGCGCGGTTACCGCGTCGATAAGTTCTTTTTTAACCCAGAAGCTTCCCCCGGGGAAGCGGTAAATGCCAGAGTATTCGCCCGTGATATCGTGAATTAGCTCGTTGCAACGGTCAATGTCCGCCAAAAGCTTTTCGGTGGACGAGTAAATGTCGTTGTAAACGTGAGAGTAGGAGTGCACGGCAACCGTGTGCCCCTCGGTATATTCGCGCTCGATAAGGTATTTGCGGCGTTCGGCCATCTTACCTACGATAAAAAAGGTGGCTTTGACGTCTTCTTCCTGTAAGACGTCTAAGATTTTGGGGGTAACTCTGTCGCTCGGGCCGTCGTCAAAGGTGAGATAAACGCATTTTTGCGGAGCTTCGGGACGGGTTTCGGCGAGCGCGATTTTAACTCCGAAGTTGTCGCAAATGGCCAAAAACTGAGTTGCGACCATTAAAAACAGCAGTAGGAACGCGCAGAGTACGGTGTTTTTTCTGTTCATACAGATAATTTGTGCAAAAAACCAAAATTTACCCAATTTTGCCAAAAGTAAAAGACCGCCGAAATCGACGGTCTTTTCTGGAGCTACTGACCAGATTCGAACTGGTGACCTGCTGATTACGAATCAGCTGCTCTACCGGCTGAGCCACAGTAGCAAATATTCAATTGCTTAAACATATTATATCAATTTTGAAATAAAATCAAGCGATTTTACACAAACAAAATATTTTTTTGCGATTTTTAGCTTGATGCCCTGAACTTTTCATATTTTACCGCGCGGCTAATACAATATCATATGAAATATCGTACAAAGCTGGTAGTATTTACGGCGGGCGCGGCGGTCGTGCTTGTCCTAATTGTTCTGTGTTTTACGTTGCCGTCGTGCGCGGGCAAACTCGGCTTTAAAACCACTTTTTATTACGTGTGCTACAACAGCCCGCCCGACGCGCAGTCGGCAAGCTCGATTTCCAGCGTAGTGCACAGCTACGGCGGCGCGGGATACATAATCGAGAACGACGGCAGTTACTATGTAACTGTAGCTTGCTATTACGACAACAATGACGCGCAGAGCGTCGTTGCCACGCTCGGCAAAAAGGGGCTGAGTTGTTCGGTTGTCGAGGTCACCGCAGGCGACTTTGAGCTGCGCGGCTCGGCAAAGCGTAACGCCGAAAAATTCAAGGGCAATCTCGAAACGCTTCTGTCGCTTTCGCGTCTTTGCTACGACCTGGCGAACTCGCTCGACAGCAATTCGTGCTCTCAGCCGTCGGCGAAATCGGTCTTGGGCGACGTAAGAAGCGGGCTAAGCGGACTTGCGGACATGAACACGGCGAACTGCTTTACCGACGAAATAGACAGACTTATCGCGGAGTGTTCGGACGCCGCGGCGGGATACGTGTTCGCATACGACGTTCGGCGGCTGCAAATCGTAATAACCGACTGTATAACTAACGTCAAGATATATTGACTTTTTGCCGCAAAGTATGCTAAAATAAAAAAGATATTTGCGGAGGCTGAAATTATGAGTTTAGCGGATAAAATTTTCGTTGAGAATATGAAAGACATTATCGAAAACGGCGTGTGGGACACGGACAGACCCGTTCGCCCCAAGTGGGAGGACGGCACGCCCGCGCATACGGTCAAAAAGTTCGGTATAGTCAACCGCTACGATTTGCAAAAGGAATTTCCCATTCTGACAATCCGCCGCACGGCGTTCAAGTCGTGCATACACGAGCTTCTGTGGATATGGCAGAAAAAAAGCAACAATATCCACGATTTAAAGCCGCATATCTGGGACCAGTGGGCGGACGAAAACGGCAGTATAGGCAAGGCTTACGGCTATCAGCTCGGCGTCAAGCACAAGTACAAAGAGGGCGAGTTCGACCAGGTCGACAGAGTGCTATTCGACTTAAAGAATAACCCCGCAAGCCGCAGAATAATGACCAATATCTACAATTTTGCCGATTTGCACGAAATGAATTTGTACCCTTGCGCGTACTCGATGACTTTCAACGTTTCGGGCAATACGCTTAACGGCATTTTAAATCAGCGCTCGAACGATATGCTTACCGCCAATAACTGGAACGTGGTGCAGTACGCGGTACTGCTCATTATGCTCGCGCAGGTTTCGGGCTTGCAGGCGGGCGAGCTGGTGCACGTTATCGCCGACGCGCACATCTACGACAGACACGTGGATATGGTAAAAGAGATAATCGCGCAGCCGCAGTTTGCCGCGCCGAAAATCGAGGTCGACCCCGACATCAAAAACTTCTACGATTTCACGGTAGACAGCTTTAACCTTGTTGACTATAAATGTAACGATAAAAAGTACAATATACCCGTAGCGGAGTGAGGACAAAATGAGAGCGATTTTACATGCGGACAAGGAGTGGGGCATAGGCAAGAGCAACGGCTTAATGTTTAAAATACCCGCGGATATGAAATTTTTCAGGGAAACGACCACGGGCAACGTGGTGGTAATGGGCAGTAACACGCTCAAATCCTTCCCCGACGGCAAGCCTTTAAAGAACCGTACGAGCATAGTTTTGTATCCCGACGGCGAGGAAAGAGACGATTGCAAAATCGTGCACAGCCTCGACGAGCTTTTTGCCGAAATCAAAAAGTACGACGGCGACAAGGTATACGTTATCGGCGGCGCAATGATGTACAAAACACTTTTGCCCTATTGCACCGAGGTGCTCGTGACCAAGGTGGACGCGGTCGGCGGCGCGGACGCATACTTTGAAAATTTGGACGAGAACGAAAATTTCGAGCTTGTTTACAAGTCCGAAGCCGTTGAAACAAACGGCTATATGATAAATTTCTGTACGTATAAAAACAACAATGTCAAAGAATATTAAGATAATCGACGCGCACGCGCACGTCGTGCAGTGCATAGCGGGCTTCACCTCGCGCGGGGAACTGCGCGCGGCGGGCGGCGGTATGGCGGTGTACGCCGACGGCTCGACCTTTAAAATGCTCCCCGACGGTATGGGCGAAACGTGCGTGACGGGCGAGGCCCTTTTAAAGGTAATGAATGAAAATAACGTTGAAAAAGCTGTCCTTTTGCAGGGGCAGTTTTTCGGCTTTCAGAACGAGTACACCGCCAAGGTCGTGCAAAAATATCCCGACCGATTTGTCGGCGCGGGCGCGTACGACCCGTTTTGCTTGAACGCGGAGGCGGTCAAAAAACACCTCTTTAACGAGCTCGGCTTTAAAATAATCAAGTTCGAATTGTCGAACGGCTCGGGCTTGATGGCTTACCACCCGCCCGTAGATATAAACGGCGAAATTATGCGGAAAGAGTATGAATATGCGTGCGATAACGGACTGACGGTTACCGTTGATATAGGCAGACCGCGAAACTGTTGCTGGCAGCCCGACGCGCTCGCTAAAGCGGCAAAGGACTTTCCCGAGCTCAGATTCGTAGTCTGTCACTTGCTCGCGCCGCAAGTTAGCGACGTCGAGCTGTTAAAGCAAACGCTCGGCAAACTCGCTTTGCCCAACGTGTGGTTCGATTTGGCGGCGCTCGCGGCAAACCAGAAGCCCGAGGTTTATCCCTACCCGACGGCGGTAAAGCATTTGCAAACCGCAAAAGAGGTGGTAGGCGCGGACAGACTTATGTTCGGCAGCGATATGCCGTCCACGCTCTGCCGCGACACGTATGCGCACTTGAAAGGTTATATAACCGAAAGCGGCGTGTTCACCGAAAGCGAGCTCGAAAAGGTTATGTATTCAACCGCAGACGCCGTATATTTTAAGTAATATAAGTACAGCTTATAGTGGATATAAAAAACAACGATAGCCAAATGCTTGCATAAAATTTGCATAATGACAAAGTTTATAGTATAATTGCGACAAATAAAAGATTTAGGAGACAAACTTATGTCATATGTAGAGCAGGTTTTGGAAAACCTTAAAAAGACCAACCCCAACGAGCCCGAATTTCATCAGGCGGCAACCGAAATTTTAACTTCGCTTGCGCCCGTAGTGGAAAAGCACCCCGAATATCAGGCGGCGGGCTTGCTTGAAAGATTTGTAGAGCCCGAGAGAGTGGTTATGTTCCGCGTTCCCTGGGTGGACGATTCGGGCAAGGTGCGCGTAAACAAGGGTTACCGCGTGCAGTTCAACAGCGCAATCGGACCTTATAAGGGCGGACTTCGTTTCCATCCTTCCGTAAACCTTTCGATTATTAAATTCTTAGGTTTGGAGCAGATTTTAAAGAACAGCCTTACGGGCTTGCCCATCGGCGGCGGTAAAGGCGGTTCGGACTTCGACCCTAAGGGCAAGAGCGACAGAGAAGTTATGGCTTTCTGCCAGAGCTTTATGACCGAGCTTCAAAGACATATCGGCGCTGACACCGACGTACCCGCGGGCGATATCGGCGTAGGCGGCAGAGAGATAGGCTTCCTTTTCGGACAGTACAAGAGAATACGCGACGAGCACGTCGGCGTTTTAACGGGCAGAGGTCTTACCTACGGCGGCTCGCTTGCAAGAACGGAAGCGACCGGTTACGGACTTGTTTACATTACAGAAGAGGCGTTAAAGGTGCGCGGCGACAGCTTCAAGGGCAAGACGGTCGTCATTTCGGGCTCGGGCAACGTTGCGATTTACGCGTGCCAGAAGGCTCAGTCGCTGGGCGCGAACGTCGTTGCAATGTACGACTCCAACGGCTACGTATACGACCCCAACGGCATTCAACTCGACGTCGTTAAGGACATCAAGGAAGTTAAGCGCGGCAGAATTAAGGAGTACGCGGACAGAGTTAAGGGTGCGAAGTACGTCGAGGGCTGCAAGGGCATCTGGACTATTCCCTGCGACATCGCACTGCCTTGCGCAACTCAGAACGAAATCGACGAAGAGAGCGCAAAGATTTTGGTTAAAAACGGCGTGAAGTACGTCGGCGAGGGCGCGAATATGCCTTCGACCCTGGCGGCAATCGACGTGTTCTTAAAGGCGGGCGTTGTGTTCTTGCCTGCAAAGGCGGCTAACGCGGGAGGTGTTGCTACGTCGGCTCTCGAAATGGCGCAGTCCTCGGGCAGAATGTTCTGGACTTTCGAAGAGGTAGACGCAAAGCTGAAAAACATTATGGTAAACATTTACCACAATATGGACAATGCGGCAAAGGAATACGGCTACGACGGCAACTACGTAATGGGCGCGAACATCGCGGGCTTTATCAAGGTTGCAACCGCAATGATGGCTCACGGCGTGGTATAATCTTAAAAACTAAATAGAGCGCGGGCGCAAATTATTGCGCCCGCGCTTTAAGTTTATTTGACTATTTATACGGACTTGTTTATAATAATGCAAAAGAGGTAATTATGCGTATCGTAATAAAAATCGGCACGTCAACGCTGACGTATTTAAACGGCAATTTAAACGTGCATATGTTCGAAAATCTTTGTAAGGTTATCGCCGATATCAAAAACGCGGGCAACGAGGTAATAATCGTTTCGTCGGGTGCAATCGCTCTCGGCAAAAGCAAGCTGTGCTTAAAGGAACGCCCCGCGGATATCCCCGCAAAGCAGGCGGCGGCAGCCGTCGGTCAGTGCGAGCTTATGTGCTTTTACGATAAAGCTTTTTCGCAGTACCACCATACGGTCGCGCAGGTTTTAATTACCGCCGAGGACTTCGAGAGCGACGAGCGCCGCACCAACTTCGGCAATACCATGCGCCGACTTCTCGACTTCGGAGTACTGCCCGTAATCAACGAAAACGACACGGTCGCAACCGCGGAAATTTCCGTCGGTGACAACGATACGCTGTCCGCGTTGACGGCAGTCAATATCAACGCCGACCTTTTGGTATTGCTTTCTGATATTGACGGCTTGTATTCCGCCGACCCGCACGTGGATAAGAACGCAAAGCTCATTTCGACGGTGGAGGAAATCACGCCCGAGCTCGAAAAACTTGCGGGCGGCTCGGTCAGCGGAGTGGGCACGGGTGGTATGGCAACCAAAATTCACGCGGCAAAACTGTGTATGGCGGCGGGGTGCGATATGGTTATCGCCAACGGCTCCGCGCCCGAACTTTTATACGATATAATCGCGGGCAAACCCGCAGGCACGTACTTTAAGGGTAAAAAATTATGACGACCAAGCAAATTCTGACAGCCGCAAAATCGGCGAAAACTTATATGGCGGGACTGACCGCCGAAAGGAAGAACGCCGCGCTAAAATCTATGGCGGACGCTCTCGTAGAGAGCGCGGACGAAATTTTGCGGGCGAACGCAGAGGATATGAAAGCGGCGGAAGGCAGTATTTCAAAGGTAATGCTCGATAGGCTCGCGCTCTCAACCGAACGCTTAAAGGCTATGGCGGAGGGCGTAAGAGCGGTTGCTTCTCTGCCCGACCCCGTAGGCGAAATTTTGAGCGAACAGACCCGCCCCGACGGACTTAAAATAAGCAAAATTTCCGTGCCCTTGGGCGTGGTCGCAATCATTTACGAAA
>CAYXTN010000015.1:0-31005 GCA_964468085.1 uncultured Clostridia bacterium
TGAATTTTGCTTTGATTTCCGACGTTATATTTTTTACCCTTTGCGCGTTCATTTTATGCTTTACGGGCGTACGCTTTTACACCCGCAACGCACAGACCGCGCTAATAGTCGCAATAGGCACAGCCTTAGCGTGCGGCATTATCGCCTTTAACGTACTTATATCCAAGCGCAAAAAGCGGCTTATCTTAACCCTTTCGGAAAACGAGAAGAAATCGCTCTCGCTTCATCTCTCCGTCTGCGGCGACGAATACCTTTTAAATCTCTTCGAAAAGGCGTTGGACGGCACATATGTGCGGGGTAAACGCTTACAGGATAACGAAAATATCTACTTTTTCAACTTTAAAATGTCGCCGTTGTCCGCCGACGATATCGCCGAAGTAATACGCTCGAGCGTTAAAAAGGCCAAGCATATTTACTGCTGTGAAATCTCACCCGCAGCCCTTTCTCTTGCCGAAGATTTCTCCATTCAAATCGTGACCGTTGCGGAAATCTACGCCCTTTTAAAGGATAAAAACCTGCTTCCCGAAAAGTACGCTTTGGGCAACGTGAAAAAGCCGAACGTATTCAAAAGAATTAAAAAACGCTTCAACCGCAAGATTTGCGCGCCCCTCTTTTTCAGCGGATTAACTTTGCTGTTTTTCTCGTTCTTCACTTTCTACCCGCTCTACTATATCGTGTTCGGCGGACTTTTGATGGGGCTTTCCGCCGTCAGCGTTTTAATTAACAGTCAGCCGAGCTGAATATGCTTGAAATCTTTCTTGGACGATTTGCGGTACAAAACCGCCTTTCTGCCTATGACTATTACGCACTCCGCGTTAAGCTGAGCGGCAAGCTCCCTGCCTATATCCTGAGGAGCGCCGTCCGCGTTTTCAAGAATGTGCACCTTTATAAGCTCGCGAGCTTCTAAACAGTCCGAAAAGCTTTTGAGCATATTTTCGCCTATCCCGTCCTTGCCCACCTGACCTATCGGGTCGATGTTTGCGGCAAGGGCTTTTAATTTACTTCTCTGTTTGCTTGTCAACATAATTTTATCCTTTAAATATCAGTTTGCCGTTTCGCCGTCAGCGGGCTCTATCACATACCCCGGCTTGTATTCCTGCACTCCGTCGTCGTTCACGACGACTAAGCGAGCGCCGTAACGGATGAGCACGGGAGTTAAAATTTTCATAAAGCGGAAGAACGCTTTTTCGTCTAATACGAGGAAGTCGAATGCCATTCCCTCGGGGATATCCTCGTCCGAATAGCACGCAAACACGCCGAGCCCTTTGAACGACGGTATGTAATCGTCGGCATAAATTATCGGTTCGGGCACTTTGTCCTCGCACGCCGTATACCCGCCGACCACTTCGATAACCTCTGAAAGAGTATCCTCCGTTGCGGGCACGTAGACGTACGCATAAGCTATCCGACCGCAGAAATCGATATCTAAATCTTCCTTATTCTTTCCTTTTAAGGCGATTACCGAAAAGTCCGCGCATACCGATAACCCTTCGCACGAACGCCTGTAAGGCAACGCGTCGTCCTGCGCCGCCCACGACAAAACCAAGCCCGGCGGGAAAGTTTTAAATTTATCGTCATCGGCAATTTCAAGCTTTTCAACCACCTCGGCGGCAGTTAAAAAGTCGTCGTAACTGTCCGTAAACTCCATTCTTTGCACGCCGTTCAAAAAAGCCTTTTCGCCTATCTTATCCGTAAGGTACGCCAAGAAATCGTCCACAACCGCCTGACGCTTTTTGTCGCTTGCGTCCTTGCAGTAGAGCTTAACCACATACCTTTGCTCGTATCCGTTTACGGGAGTGAACGCGGCAAGCTTTGTCTTGTCCTTTATCTTGCCCTTATACTTTTTTACGCCCGCGGGAATATACGGATATACCTGCCAGCCCGCGTCGGAAAGACCGATATTTTTCTGTTCGCTTACCGCCGCGGCAGTCGCAGACAACGTGTAAGACAAATCGTAGTCCAGCCCCGCCTGCATATAGATGCAGTACTTGCCGTCCCTGACTCCGCCGATAAACTGTGCGGGAGCCTGTATGTACTTTGCGCACTCCCTGCAGATTTTATCGAACTTTTTCTGATTGCCCTTGTCTATGCACTTTGCAAGCTCGTCGAGGTGCTCCTTCAAATCGTCGAAGAACCACCACATGCGCAGAGCGTACGAGGCAATTTTGCCGTCCTCTCTTTCGTAACAAACGCCGTCGAGCGAAATTTCGCGGTGGTGTCCGTCGAGCGACGGGTCGTCGTTATCTATGTACCTTTTGCAACCGGGGCAAACCCTGTGCACCTGTTCGGCGAGAATTTTATCGTACTCCTCGTGCGAGTACAAATTAATTTTAACGGAGCACAGAAGCTTGGCGTTTTCTACCGTCAGCGTTTCCTCTTCGATACTTTCGTATATGAAGTTAGGCGCCATGCAAAGTTCTTCTTTAAGCCGCTTCGCCTTGATTTCCGCGCCGTCCTCTATCGCCGACAAATCGGCGTATTCGTCGGGAAATATATAATATTTAAAGTTGTAAAATACCGCGTCGATACCCTTTTCCATAATGTATCCTTATTAATTAAACTTTTCACTCTGCTTAGAAGCAAGCAGTTCAAGGCGCGTGAGCACCGACCGCAGGGAGTGTACAATGAAGTACACGACCAAGGCGGCGCGGAACGCAACGCTGAAATGCGAAGTTTATAAGCAGAGAAGTCAGTCCACAAATTCAAATTCGACGTCGCCTACGATAACCGTATCGTTTTGCTGAATACCCATCTTTTTAAGTTGAGTAATTACACCCTTTTCGCGCAAAATCTTCTGGAAGTACGCCATCGATTCCGCGTCGTTTAGGGCAACGTTGCGGCAGAGCATGTCCACTAAGCTTCCGACCAAAACGTACGCGCCGTCGTCGTCCACGTAAATTTCGTAGTCGAGATTGCCGCTTTTACGGTAGGTAAAGTTTTCGTCCGCCTCGACGGGCTGTGCCGCGGGCAGAGTTTTAAGTAGCTCGTTTACCGCAACGATAAGCTCTTCCGTGCCCTCGCCGCTGACTGCAGTTATTGGAAAAATTTGGTACTTCTTACCGTACTTGCGTTTAAACGCCTTAACGTTTTCCTCCGCGCCAGCAACGTCGCACTTATTCAAAGCAACGATTTGCGGCAATGCGGCAAGCTTTTCGGAATACTCCTTAAGCTCCGTATTGATTTTGACAAAATCGTCGAGCGGGTTGCGCTCCTCCGAGCCCGAAATATCGACGACGTGCACGAGCATACGCGTGCGCTCTATATGCCGCAAAAAGTCGTGACCCAAGCCCGCGCCCTGCGCCGCACCCTCGATTAAACCGGGGATATCCGCCGCAACGAACGTATCGTCGTACACCCTTACAACGCCCAAATTGGGCGAAAGAGTCGTGAAATGGTAGTTGGCAATCTTGGGACGCGCCGCCGAAATCTTGGAAAGCAAAGTCGACTTACCCACGTTGGGAAAGCCTATAAGCCCGACGTCGGCAATGACTTTGAGCTCTAAGAATATTTCGTGCAGTTCGGTCTTTTCGCCCTTCTGCGCAAAGTTGGGGGCGTGCCTTCTTGCGGTGGTAAAGCGGACGTTGCCCTTGCCGCCTCTGCCACCCTCGGCAACGAGCTTTTTATCGCCCGCCGAATACATATCGGCAATAACCGTACCCGTCGCCAAATCCTTTACGACCGTACCCACGGGCACGCGGATTACGACGTCTTCGCCGCTCTTGCCGAAGCACTGGTTAGTGCCGCCGCGCTCGCCGCTCTCCGCAACGTACTTGGTCTTGTATCTGAACGGCAGGAGAGTGTTTAAGGACGCGTCCGCCAGAAAGTAGACGTCGCCGCCCTTGCCGCCGTCGCCGCCGTCAGGTCCGCACGCGGGCTTACCCTTGTACGCCTTGAACGAATTCATACCGTCGCCGCCGTCGCCCGACTTTACCGTTATTTTGACTTTATCAATAAAAATACTGTTATCAGTTGCCATTAGTGCCCTTCTTTCTCGTCGGATTTCTTCTGCTTGGGGCGCAAAAGAAATCCGACGATTTTTTAGGGCGTTGCCCTCTTGCCGCATTATTTCAACGCCCACGATTATTAGAAAATACGGCAATTCACCTAGTGAGCCGAAAGTTTTCGCAAATTGGGTAACGCAACCAAAAAGCGTGGTTTTTGGTTGCTACGTTATAAGTTTTTAAATGTGCCGTTTAACGCACTTTATCTGCCGCCCGTCGCCTTGAAAAACGCCTGCGACTTAGTACAAAATTCCTGATTGCCCGCCGACTTCTTCATCGACGAGTACAGTTCTTCCTCGGTTAAATTTCTGCCGAGCTGTCCGCGTATAACCGCCGCACAGCCGAGTTCGTTTTCGCTCAACAAAAGCTCCTCTTTCCTCGCACCCGACGAGCGTATATCGATTGCGGGGAACACTCTGCGTTCGGCAAGCTGACGGGACAGAACGATTTCCATATTGCCCGTCGACTTAAATTCCTCGTAGATTATATCGTCAAGTCTGCTGCCCGTATCGACGAGCGCAGTTGCGATAATTGTAAGCGAGCCGCCGTTCTCGATATTGCGCGCCGCGCCGAAAAAACGCTTGGGCTCGACGAGCGCCTGCGGGTCAAGACCGCCCGAAAGCGTTCTGCCCGAATTTGCCAAAGCGTTGTGCGCACGCGCAAGCCTCGTTATACTGTCCAAAAGCAGTACGACGTCTCTGCCCGCTTCCACCTGCCTTTTTGCATATTCGAGGGTAAGCCCCGCGATATGCGTGTGGTGAACGTCGCCCTTGTCGAAAGTCGAATACACGACTTCCGCGCCGTCGACCGAGCGCATAATGTCGGTCACTTCCTCGGGGCGTTCGTCGACCAGAAGTATGACGACCAGAGCCTCGGGGTGGTTGCGGCGAATCCCGCTCGCAATGTTTTTGAGCATCGTCGTCTTGCCCGCCTTGGGGGGCGAAACAATGAGCGCCCTCTGCCCGAAGCCTATGGGCGAGAACAAGTCGATTACTCTGTCGGTCAAATTGCCGTCCGCGTTCTCCAATGTTATCCGCTTGTCGGGATAGCAGGGGGTCAGACTTTCGAAGGACAAGCCGCGCGGAGTGTCGGGCGAGCGACCGTTAATGCTTATGATATAGGTGACGCCGGGGCACTCGTTTGCCTTGCGCCTCTTTGCCTTGCACACGATTTTATCGCCCGTGCGAAGGCGGAAACGGTTGACGAACGAAGAGTGCATAAACACGTCGTTCGCCGAGGTTATCTGCATATTCTGAGTGCGGAGAAACCAGAACTTATCGGCAGGCTCCAAAACGCCCGAATAGACGGCTTCATCCTCTTCGTACTCGGAAGCAACACCCGTAACGGCGTCATCTGACGTCTCTTCCGAAGCGCTGTTCATCTGCGCGTAGCACTGCCTGCACTTGAAAATTTCCTCCACCGTTTCGGCGTCGTACTCCTCCGACTTGGGGGGCGCGCCGCGCGTCGAACGCGGTATGGGCTCTATCTCGTTTTTGGCAATGGCGATAATGTCGTCAATGAGCTCCGCCTTTTTCTTCTTCGTGGGGAACGCCACGCCGACCGCCCTGCCTATCTGCCAAAGCTGGTGTATTCCCTTACTGTCGAGTTTAATTCTTATGCTGTCGGCCAAATCCATGTAATGCCGCCTCCCTGTTAAATTGAAAATGTGGTTTTGAGAAATTTTTGCGGCGCACCGCAAACGAGATAAAAAGATTTATAATTGAAATTATAATTTGTAAAACGTGAAAATAAAAATATGAATTTTATGTATTTTGACTTAAAATGCGGTTTATGCCCGTTTATATCCCGCACTTATTTTATTAAAAGACTCAATATTTCATTACTATAACGCGCGTGGTTTCACCGTCTACGTCGTCGCGGGTGAGCTCGATTTCCTTATCCGTCTCCTCGCACTCGGTATCGTCGTCCTCCATAAGCGAAACAAATTCGTCCACCTTGTCGATGTCCAGCTCGCACGCCTTGGTACGGTAATGCATGGGGATAACCACGTCGGGCATTATTCTGTCTACGTACTCTTTCGCCAGCTTCGCGTCGATAGTGTAGTTGCCGCCCACGGGAATTAAAAGCACGTTGACGGGCAAAATCGCCTCGATAAGCTCGGGCGAACACTCCTCGCCGAGGTCGCCCAAGTGGCAGACGTCGAGTCCGTCCATACGGAACTTGAAAATGACGTTTTCGCCGCGCAGTGCGCCCCCCTGGTCGTCGTGACTGCTTTTTACGGCATTTATTACCACACCGGGCAGTTCGTAACCCTGCTCGTGCGATAAAATTACGGGATTGCCGCCGACGGCTTTGACGTTGTTATGGTCGTAATGACCGTGTGAAACGGTTACCGCGTCCGCGGAAACCTCGGGCATAGAGTAACCGATTGAACTGTCGTAGGGGTCTGTGACGACCGCCGTGCCCGTACTCTCGGTTAAAAGAAAGGAAGAGTGACCTAAATATCTGATTTTCATAATTTTTTCCTGCAACTATTATTGTAAATAATAAAATGGGAATTGTCAAGGAATTAGCCGGCTATTGCAACACGCTTGCGGCAACCGACAAATTTACCGTTTCGCCGCCCTCGCCGCAGGAAAATTCGCAATCGGCCTTGCAGTCCTCGCCGTCGAATTGCACTACAAGCTTAAGAGTGCACACGGGGAACTCGCCGCCGCTCTCGCCGTCATAAAGGCGCGCCATAGTCGTCTGCCCCTCCAAAAAATGCGTATAGAGCCGCACGTCGCCCTCGCGCGTTTGCGCCATTTCGCCTGGACCTATCTCGAGCGTGTATTCCGCGCCGTCGTACGAATAGCTTAAAGTCAGCACGCCGCCGTCCATTATTCCCTCCGCGTCCACCGCCGTGACCGCGTTTTCTCCGTCCGCAATTTGCGTAATTATCAGTGAGTACTTCATTTCAGCTCCGTTACCTTTATTCCCTCGCCCGTAAAGCCGCTCGCCTTGCCGTTGCGGTAGGCGTTAGCTCCTACGGACAGATTTTTTCTTACCGCTTCCGCGTTGCCGCTCTTTTGCGCTTCTTTCAGCGCGGCGATAAACTGGCTCAAAGACTTATGCAGAGTTTCCGCCTTTTCCAAAAGATTTTCGCCGTTCAAAAGATACAGCTCCGACCAGATATTTTCGTCCACGCCCGCAATGCGAGTCATATCCTGAAAGCTGCCGCCCGTAAAGCCTAAGCAGCCGTCGATTTCGGGGTCGTTTACGTAGCAGTTGGAAACGACGTGCGCAAGCTGCGAGGTATACGCGATTTTTTTATCGTGAAGCTCCGCCGAGCACTCGACTATGCGCGCAAAGCCCATATCTTTCGTAAGGCCCTTTACCACGTCAAAAGCGCGTTCGTCGGCACATATCCCGCGGGTAATGACCATACTTGCCCTGTCGAAGAGGTCCGCGCACGCGTTTTCCACGCCCGAAACCTCCTTGCCCGCCATGGGGTGAGTGCCCACGTAATTTACGTTTAAGCGCGCGCAAGAAACGGCGTCCTCGATATACTTTTTCACGCCGCAGATATCCGCGACGATTGCTCCCTCTTTAAAGTGCGTATTGACTATAAAGTTTACGGTGGGCTTGGGGGGCAGAGCGACGAACACCACGTCGTAGCTTTCAAAGCTTTGCGCCGCGCCGTCGATAATTCCGTTTTTGAGCGCGTATTCGAGGGGCGCTTGCGAACGGTTGTAGCCGTCCACTTTATAGCCCGCGCGCTTTAACGCCATACACATAGAGCCGCCGATAAGCCCCAGTCCCGCAACACATATTTTCATATTCCGTTACCTTTGAAACTTAATATATTTCAAGTATAGCATAAGTTTTGATTTTACGCAACACCGCGCACTTTATAAATCAACTTTTCGATTTCCTTTTTTGTAAGCTCTCGGTTTTTAATTTTTCTCAATCTGTTTACTGCGTCGAAAATCACGTCTATTTCTTCCTGTGTAAGATTTTTTTCTTTAACGTCCATAATTAAGTTATCCTTTCGTTTCTTATTCACTTCTTTTGCGCAATTTAAGTGTGATTAAATTATATCTTCTGAATTTTAACATAGCAAGCAAAAAGTTATTGTTCAGAAGATAATAAATTGTAGAAATAACACTAGTTTGAGGGAAAAATGTCGAAACTGTCTGAACAGCTTTTGGAACTTATGAACGAGGACGGTTTAACGCAACAAACTTTAGCGGAAAAACTGAACACATCAAGACCTAAATTATCGTTATACTTAAATGACAAGGCACTACCGACTTTTGATATTTTCGTTCTGTTGATTGAATTTTTTAATTGCTCGGCAGACTTTTTGATTGGCAATAAAGATTATCCCGAAAGAAATAAAAAGTATGCTTCCGTTCAATCGTTCGGAACAAGATTAAAAAGCATTTTAAGAAAACGCGGCATTTCACAATACAGTTTTCAGAAAAGCTCTGATATTTCTTGGAGTGTTTTGCATAATTGGTTCACGGAAAAATCAAAGCCCTCAATTGAAAACCTGAAAAAAGTTGCCGAAACGCTTGATTGCTCCGTTGATTATATTCTCGGTAGAGAGAGTTAAAAAAACTTGCCAAAATATTGACAAGGAACTAAATCGGTGCTATAATAAAATCACAAAGAGGGTAGCCCCAAACGGTTAGCCTTGTTATCAGTTAAAAAATAACCGTCGCAATCGCTAAACTTTGACGGTTATTTTTTTATGCGAATTGTCACAATTTCTTTTGTAACCGTAATCGAAGATACGACGCCTTGCTCAACAAGTTTAAGCAAAACGATTATGTACTCATTACTCATAAAAACCACCTCCTTATGTTAGGAAGTGCTAACCGTCGAGGGGGCTCCCTCTCTGCTTGTCTTTTATATTATCACTTATTTCCGACGAAGTCAATCACTTTAAAACGTTTGTTTTAACTCACGTTAACGCCCTATTTTATTTGACAATATTTGGAATTATTTTTATAATGATATGCGATAAAAATAAAAATTTTCGAGGTGTTTTTAAATGAACAAAATGTCGGTTAAAGATTTGAAAAATCTTAAAGGCAAAAAAGTACTCGTAAGGTGCGACTTCAACGTGCCTATGAAAGACGGCGTGATTACCGATGAAAACAGAATTATCGGCGCTCTGCCCACCATCAAATATCTTCTGGACGCAGGCGCACGCGTAACCCTTTGCTCGCATATGGGCAAGCCTCACTCCATTTTCTCGGACGAGGTCAAGCTCAACAAAAAGGACAAGAAAAAGGTCGAAGCGGGCGAAACGACCGCAGAGGCTATCATCGAAAAGGCTAAAAAGGACGAACCCAAAAAGCTCACGCTTGCACCCGTTGCAAAGAGGCTTGCAGAACTTACGGGCGGCAAAGTCGTATTCGCCACCGACGTTATCGGCGCGGACGCTAAGGCTAAGCGCGACGCACTCAAAGACGGCGAGGCTGTTTTAATCGAAAACCTGCGCTTCCACTGGGAAGAGGAAAAGAAGGACGAAGCGTTCTGCAAGGAACTTGCATACGACGCGGAAATTTACGTTAACGATGCGTTCGGCACGGCTCACCGCTCGCACGCTTCCACCGCCGCTATCGTCGAATACGGCATTATCAAGACCGCCGTTTGCGGCTTCCTCATCGAAAAGGAGCTTTCCGTTATGGCGGCAACGCTCGAGAACCCCGCAAGACCTTTCGTTGCCATTTTGGGCGGCGCGAAGGTTGCCGACAAGCTGAACGTTATTTCCAACCTTTTGGAAAAGTGCGACACGCTCATTATCGGCGGCGGTATGGCTTACACCTTCCTTAAAGCCAAGGGCTACGAAATCGGCACTTCGCTTTTGGACGAGGAAAAGCTCGACTACTGCAAGGAAATGATGGCGAAAGCCGAAAAGGCGGGCAAGAAGCTTCTTCTGCCTATCGATACGGTTATCTGCAAGTCCTTCCCCGACCCCATCGACGCGCCCGTTGACGTAACCACCGTCGACAGCGACAAGATACCCGCGGATATGATGGGTATGGATATCGGCGAAAAGACCCGCAAGCTCTATGCGGACGCCATTGCGAACGCGAAGTCGGTCGTATGGAACGGACCTATGGGCGTGTTCGAGAACCCCACCCTTGCAAAGGGCACGATTGCGGTTGCTCAGGCGCTCGCGGACGTTTACGGCAAGTGCACCACCATTATCGGCGGCGGCGATTCGGCGGCGGCAGTTCAGCAGCTCGGCTTTGCGGACAAGATGAGCCACATTTCAACCGGCGGCGGCGCTTCCTTAGAGCTGTTCGAGGGCAAAGTGCTTCCCGGCATTGCGTGCCTTAACGAAAAGAATTAATTGCGGTTTTAACGAGGGGGCGGGTTTTGCTTGCCCCCTCAATCATAAAATATGTTCGAAAGAATAAAAGAAAGAAAACGGCGGTTTAATCCTATCCGCAGAACGGTAAATTGCGTTATTATACCTATTTACTGCGCGACGTGCTTTGCATTACTTGTCCCGATGATATGTCTTATGGAAATAGACGACCAAAAATACCTGCCCGTATTTTTAGCTTGCATCGGCCTTTTCGTACTGCTTACCGCCGCATTACTGATTTCGATTCCGTTCACGAGAAAAAAGGAAGTTGCCATAGAGCTTGAAAAGTACGACTTTGACGCCAAGAGCGCCGAGCCGCGCGACAAATACTTTTTCGTTCAGGCAGACCTAGCCGCAACCTTTCCGCTATCCTCCTCGCCTTTTTCCGAATTTAATAACGGCAACGCTACGTTTTCGGGCGCGGACGGACTTAGACGGCTTCTGGACTACTACGGACTTGATATAGAAAGCGGTAAACTGCATAACCCTATTCCCGAATACGGCGCGGCAAGCGTAGGCGATTACTCCGAAGACGCACGCTATACCGACTTTTACGCCGACGCGCACGACGAACGCGAGCTTAAAATCTACGCTTCCCACACGGTAATTATCAACGGCGACGGAATGAGCGTGAACGGCGTTCGGTTTAATCTGGAAAACGCGCACGCCGAGATTATAACTTTCAACTATTTAATGCACGTACATATTTACCTCAACTTTACGTTCGAATACGAAGAGCTAACCGTTTCATTAAGGCTGAGCAAAGACGTACTTGCAATTATTGATAAATTTTCAATCGCGGTTGAAAACAGAGAACTTCTGGACTTTATATTGAACGACCCGCAAACCGCGTTCGACGAGATATTGAAACGCGGCAGAATAACTGAAAAGAGATTAAAAAAATTTTCGAGGTAAAATAGTATGTCAAGGAAACCTTTTATTGCAGGAAACTGGAAAATGAATATGACTGCGGAGAGCGGCGCGAAACTAATTCGCGAGCTCGCCCCCCTCGTGGCGAACGCGGACTGCGACGTTGCTTTATGCGTACCTGCGATACTTATCCCCGCTATGACGGAAGCCGCCAAGGGCACGAATATTGCCATAGGCGCGGAAAACGTGCACTGGGCGGAAAAGGGCGCGTACACGGGCGAGATATCCTGCGAACAGCTCAAAGAATACGGCGTCAAGTACGCGATTATCGGTCACAGCGAACGCCGTCAATACTTCGGCGAGACCGACGAGGGCGTAAATAAGCGCACTCTTGCGGCGCTTGCAAACGGCATTACCCCCATAGTATGCGTCGGCGAAACGCTTGAAGAGCGCGAAAACGGCATTACCGAAGCTATCTTGGACAAGCAGCTCACGGACGGCTTGAAGGGTGTTGAAGACGTTGCGAAAGTGGTCATTGCATACGAACCCGTATGGGCTATCGGCACGGGCAGAACCGCCACCGACGAGCAGGCTCAGGAAACGATTGCGTATATCCGCAAAAAGATAGGACAGCTCTTCTGCCCCAAGTGCGCGGAGAAAGTTATCATTCAGTACGGCGGCTCGATGAACGCGGGCAACTGCAAGGGACTTATGGCTCAGCCCGATATCGACGGTGGTCTTATCGGCGGCGCGTCGTTAAAATTAGACTTTGCAACCATCGTTAACTATAATAAATAAGAGGATAAATATGGCTAAAACACCTTATGCGATTATAATTATGGACGGCTACGGCTTAGCCCCCGCGGGCGACGGCAACGCCATTTCGATAAACGGAAGTTATAACGTCAACGAGCTCATTAAAACTTACCCCTCCGCCACCCTCGGCGCGAGCGGTATGTCGGTCGGACTTCCCGACGGTCAGATGGGCAATTCCGAGGTCGGTCACCTCAATATGGGCGCGGGGCGCATCGTGTATCAGGACCTGACCAAAATTACCAAGGCGATAGGCGACGGCGATTTCTTTACAAACCCCGCGCTTATCAAAGCTATGGACAATGCGGCGGCGGGCAAGAAGCTGCACCTCTACGGACTTTTATCCGACGGCGGCGTGCACAGCCATATCACCCACCTCTACGCGCTTTTGAAAATGGCTAAAGAGCGCGGCGTCAAGGAGTGCTACGTTCACTGCTTTATGGACGGCAGAGACGTTCCCCCCACCTCGGGCATCGAGTTTATCCGCGCGTTGCAGGCTGAAATGAAGAGCCTTAATTACGGCAAAATCGCCTCGGTTGCGGGCAGATATTACGCGATGGACCGCGATAACAACTGGGACAGAGTCGAGAAAGCTTACGATATGTTAACTCTCGGCACGGGCGCGCCCTGCGCCGACCCCGCGACTGCGGTCGAGGACAGCTATGCGGCGGGCGATACGGACGAATTTATCAAGCCCATTAACGTATTCGAGAACGGCAAGCCCGTCGGACTTATCGAAAAGGGCGACAGCGTCGTGTGCTTTAACTTCCGCCCCGACCGCGCAAGAGAGATTACCCGCGCGGTATCCCAGCGCGAGTTCGTCGTTCCCAAGGGCACGGCGTTCGAGAGAAAGACGGGTTATTTAGAGCCCGTTTACGTCTGCTTTACCGTTTACGACGCGGCGTTCGAGGGCGTTGATATCGCCTTCCCCAAGACCTCTTTGGACAACACGCTCGGCGAATATCTTGCAAAATGCGGCAAGACTCAGCTCAGAATTGCGGAAACTGAAAAGTACGCGCACGTAACTTTCTTCTTTAACGGCGGCGTTGAAGCACCCAACGAGGGCGAACAGCGCGACCTTATCCCCTCGCCCAAGGTTGCGACCTACGACTTACAGCCCGAAATGAGCGCATACCTTGTTACCGACAAGGTTTTGGAAGAGCTGGACAGCGGCAAATTCGACGTTGTCATTTTGAACTTTGCAAACTGCGATATGGTCGGGCACACGGCGGTTATTCCCGCGGCGGTCAAGGCGGTAGGCACGGTTGACGAGTGCGTTAAAAAGGTCTGCGACAAGATTTTGTCAATGGGCGGCGCGGCTCTTTTAACCGCGGACCACGGCAATGCGGACAGACTTTTGGGCGACGACGGCTCGCCTTTCACGGCGCACACTACTAACCCCGTACCCGTCGTTCTGGTTTCGGAAAAATACAAGAATGCGAAGTTGCGTTTGGACGGCATTTTAGCCGACCTTGCGCCCACTCTTTTGACGGTTATGGACTTACCCGTTCCCGCCGAGATGACAGGCAAGAGCTTGATTAAGTAAGAAATAAATGAGCCCCGCGGCGAATTTTCGCCGCGGGGCTTTTATTTTTATAATTAACCGTTCAATATTTCCTTTTTCTTTTCGTCGTACTCTTCCTGAGTGATTGCACCCATATCCAAGAGCTCTTTCAACTGTTTAATCTGCACTACGTCTACTTTTTTTACGTAAGTCTCGGCAGTATTGCTTGTTTCTTGCTTACTATTAACGCCGCTTTCCGCCTCGACGACAAACAATTTCGCTACCAAAATATAGGCAACAACCGCAACTACCACTATTATCAAAGGCACGAATGATAAAGTTTCGAAATATTTTCCTCCGATTTCATCATTAAATACCGCCGTGTAAGTAACACCTTCAATCATATATAGAAGCGAGAAAAATGCACCTATAATTACGGCAATTGCATTTAGAATATTTTTTCTTTTCTTCGCCGCAATAAAGGATAAAACAACCAATACTGTTGCGGCTATGCAGGCAAGCAACTGAATCAAACTAAAAGCTCCTAAAAGCTTAGGCACCCAATCGTATTCTCTCCCGACTAAATCACTGTCAAAATCAAGCAGATTAAAGCCATTGTCGTGATATGTGTACGGAACACTTTTTTCATATTCCCTGTAATTCTTCATTTGCGTTAAGTTGAACGCCATTCCGATAAGCGTGAACAACACAATAAACAATGCAATACCGCCGAGTAAGTATTCCTTGATTTTTTTCTTTTGCATTTTTTCTCTCCTTTTTCTTTCAATATAAAATCAGTATATTCACGAATTTCGTGAAAGTCAAGTAATTATCACGATTTTCGTGAATAATTTAATCAAATGAAAGTATTCGGTGAACGGCTTAAAGATTTAAGGCACGAGAAAAATTTAACACAACATCAGCTCGCAAAGGAACTGAGCGTGAGCGGCAACACAGTGCACGCCTGGGAAACGAATAAGCAAGAACCTTCTATGGCTATGCTTTTAAAGCTGAGTTCGATATTCGGCGTTTCTTTGGACTACCTTTTCGGTAAATCTGATTATTGACAAACGATTACCCGCCCGCGCGTTATAAAGAAGCGCGGGCGGCTTTTTATTTGCAAAAATTTACGTAAACGATTATAATAATACAGTAATGACAGAAAACGAACAGCCGACCGAGCAAGTCGAAAAGTCAGAAAGCGGCGGCAACGAAAAATTTACTAAAGCAAAGCTCACTCCCGAACGGTTTTTTACAAAGCCGCTCGTGGTCGCTCTTTGCGCCATTTTTTGCTGCGTGCTTTGGGGCAGCGCTTTCCCATGCGTCAAAACGGGCTATAAGCTATTTAAAATCGACACGTCTAACCCCGCCTCTTTAATGCTGTTTGCGGGAGTCCGTTTTGCCTTGGCGGGAGCGCTCGTCATAGCGTTCGGCTCGATACAAAAACGCGCCTTTTTAGTGCCTAAACCCCGTAATATGTGGCGGGTAATGCTTGTCGCGCTCTTTCAGACGGCGCTTCAATACACCTTTTTCTATATCGGTTTATCGCGCGTTTCGGGAGTTAAATCTTCCGTTTTAAACGGGCTCGGCGTGTTCTTCACAATCCTCTGCGCGTGCTTTATTTTCCGCACCGAAAAGTTCAACCTTATAAAGCTTGCGGGCTGTATATTGGGCTTCGGCGGAGTAATCTTAATCAATCTCGGCGGCGATTTTTCGTTCACCTTTTCCTTTACGGGCGAGGGCTTTTTAATTCTTTCAGGGCTGTCCGCCGCCGTCGCCGCGGGGCTTGTAAAAATCTTTTCAAAGCACGAAAACACCACCGCGCTCTGCGGCTATCAGTTCTTAATAGGCGGCGTTGTGCTCGTAATTATCGGCGCAAGCTTCGGCGGGCGCATACCTTATATCTCCGTCGGCGCGGCGTTTATGCTCTTATACCTCGCATTTTTGTCCGCGTGCGCGTTTACGTTGCAGGGCTTTTTACTCAAATACAACCCTGTTTCCAAGGTCGCGGTTTTCAAGAGCACAAACCCGCTTTTCGGCGCGGTCTTTTCGGCGATTATCCTTTCCGAAAGCGACCAACTTTTAAGCTGGTACACCCTCATCGCCATAATTTTGGTTTGCCTGGGCATATTTATTATCAATAAATTCGGTGAAAGGCGCAAAAAATCGTAAATAATTTTTGAAAACAGCCCCGTTTTTCATTGTCAAATTGCTTTTAACTGTGTTATAATTTTTCGGTAAATAAGTTTAATCGAGGTCTTTAAATGTTAAATTTGTTAGCGACTTTCGGCGACAGTTCGTATACCGCCTACGTCGTTTTAAGAACAATCGCAATCGTTGCAATGTTCCTTGCGGCGCTTACGGCTATAATTTTGGTTCTTCTGCAACAGAGTAATTCGGAAGGTATTCAGGGCATTACCGGTTCGAGCGAAACTTTCTTCGGCAAAAACAAAGGTCAGTCGATTGAGAGCAAGCTCAAAAAATGGAGCTGGATTTGCCTCGGTGTGCTTGCGTTCCTTGCAATCTCATTCTACATCGTAATAATCGTTCTCGAGTGATTTTAATTTGAGCTTTTACGGCGGCGGAACTTATCGGGTTTCGCCGCATTATTTTTACATATGGCATATTACAGAAAAACATTCAAACAAAACGGCGCTAATCGTAGCGCCCATAAAAAAACGGAAGAGTTCCGCGCTAAAGTCAAAGCCAATCCGCAGGGCTATGCGTTTTTAATACCCGAGGGCAAGGCAGAGCGCGAGAACGACTTTTTCGTACCGAAAAAGCATTTAACCGGCGCGCTTGACGGCGACATTGTTTTAGCCGTTCCCGTTCGCGGCACGGACGACGAGGCGCGCGTTATCAAAATTTTGGAGCGCGGCAGAGCCAAGGTCGTCGGCGTGTTTCAGGCGGACAGGCGCGCGGGCTACGTTATCCCCGACGACCGGGCTTATCTTTCCGATGTCTATATCCCCCTTTCCCTTTGCGGCAACGCGAAGGACGGCGACAAGGTGGTTGCCGAAATCACCTCCTACCCGCGCGATAAGGCAGTCGGTGGCAAGATTGTGGAAGTGCTCGGCACGGACGGCGACTTCTTCGTCGAGGAAGAGGCGATTTTGCGCACTTACGGCTATGAAAATTCTTTCCCCTACTACGTTGAAGAAACGGCGCAAAATGTTGCCTCGGAGCGCGTATCTCTTGACGGCAGGCGCGATTTGCGTGACCTTTTAACAATAACGATTGACGGTGTTGACACGCGCGATATCGACGACGCGGTTTCTTTGGAAACGGTTAACGGCAACTACCGCCTCGGCGTGCACATTGCCGACGTCAGCCACTACGTTAAATACAACGGCTGTATCGACAAGGAGGCGTATTCGCGCGGCACGAGCGTGTACTTTCCCGACCGCGTTATCCCCATGCTGCCCAAAGCGCTCTCGAACGGCGCGTGCAGTTTAAACGAGGGCGAAAACCGTTACGCGATGAGCTGTTTTATGGTCTTCGATAAAAAGGGTAACCGCTTGTCTTTCGAGCTGTGCGAGAGCGTGATTAAGAGCGACAAACGAATGACCTACGACGAGGTCACTTCTATCCTCGACGGCGACGGCAACTGCCCGGAAATTGCGCCTATGCTTAAGGATATGGCCGACCTATGCCTAATACTTGAAAACAAGCGCAAAGAGGCGGGCGAAGTAACTTTGGACGTCAAAGAGGCGCACATATACCTCAACGAACGGGGTAAAATTGAAATTCCCGACTACGAGCGCGCCCTGTCGCACCGCATTATCGAGCAGTTTATGGTGAGCGCGAACGAGTGCGTTGCCGAGCTTGCCGAAAGGCAGAAAGTTCCCTTTTTATACCGCATTCACGAACAGCCCGCGCCCGAAAAAGCCAGCCTTTTGTACGGCTTTTTGCGCGACTTAGGAATTAATGCGAAGGGCGACGTTGAGGACGCGCGCCCCGTCGATTATCAGCGAATTTTGAAGCAAGTCGAGGACAAGCCATTCGCTTCGGTTGTCAATAAGGTTATGCTACGCTCTATGCAGAAGGCGCGCTACTCCGAGGAAAACAAGGGGCATTTCGGCTTGGCGAGCGGGTGCTACTGCCACTTCACCTCGCCCATTCGCCGCTACCCCGACCTCTTTATTCACCGCGTTTTAAAATGTATTCTGCACGGCGAGAACGACGTCGCAAAATCGAAGTACTCCCCTATTGCGCGGGTGGCGGCGATTGACACGAGCGAGCGCGAGCGGCAGGCGGAAACCGCGGAGCGCGACGTGGACGATTTGTACAAGGTTGCGTATATGCAGGAGCGTTTGGGCGAGGAGTACGACGCGGTCATTTCGGGCGTTATCGAGAGCGGGATATTTGCAGAACTTGCAAACACCGTCGAGGGATTTATCCGCTTCGAGCTTCTTCCCGCCGACCGCTACGAGTTTTACGCCGAAAAGTTTTTGTTAAAGGGCAAGAGCCACTCATACCGCATAGGCGACAAGGTGCGCGTTAAAGTTGCGGGTTGCGATTTGGGTTCGAGAAGAGTGCAATTCACTTTACTTTCCAATCAAACGGGGGTATAATATTTTTATGAAACAGATTGCTTACAACCGCTCCGCAACGTTCGAGTATTTTATCGAAACAAAATTCGAGGCGGGAATAGTTTTGGAGGGTGCGGAAGTCAAGTCCTTGCGGGCGGGCAACTGCAACCTGAAAGACAGCTTCTGCTTTATCCGCGGCAGCGAAGTCACGCTCAAAAATATGCACATACCCGTGTACGACAAGAGCGGCGCGTTCAACTCGCGCGACAGCAAGCGCGACAGAAAGCTTTTATTACACAAGGCGGAAATCGACAAGATTGTGGGCAAAATCAATCAAAAGGGTATGACGCTCGTGCCCATAGCCCTCTACTTTAAGGACAATTTAATCAAGGTCGAAGTGGCGCTCTGCCGCGGCAAGCAGAACTACGACAAAAAACAATCGATTAAAGCGCGCGATATCGAGCGCGACACCAAAAGGCAAATCAAAGACTACTAAGGAGTTTAATATATGAAAGATTACAAACTCGACACGCTGTGCGTACAGGCGGGCTACAAGCCTAAGACGGGCGAAAGCAGAATACCCCCCATCGTACAGTCGACCACGTACTTTTACGGCGACACCAAGGCTATGGCGGACTGCTTCGATTTGAAGAGCTCGGACTACTTCTACTCCCGCCTTGCAAACCCCACCGTCGCGGCGTTCGAGGGCAAGGTTGCCGCTTTAGAGGGCGGCGTTGCGGCTATCGGCTGTGCTTCGGGTATGTCGGCGACAACTCTCGCCGTTTTAACAATCGCGGGCGCGGGCGACAATATAGTCTGCTCGCACGAGGTGTACGGCGGCACGTACAATCTTTTGGGCGTGACCCTGCCTAAGCTTGGTATCGAGTGCAGATTTTTCGAGCCCGACGATACCGCCGAGGAAATCGCCGCGCTCATTGACGGCAAGACCAAGGCGGTCTTTGTGGAAACGGTTGCAAACCCCGCGATATCGGTCATCGACTTCGACAAGGTTTCGGCAATCTGCCAAAAACACAACTTACTTTTGATGGTTGACAACACGCTCGCCACACCCGCGCTCTGCCGTCCAGTGGAGTTCGGCGCAAACATAATCATTCACTCCTCGTCCAAATATCTGGACGGACACGCGGCGGCGCTCGGCGGCGTTATCGTCGATTGCGGCAACTTCAATTTCAAGGGCAACCCCCGCTACGCAAGCTTCAACGAGCCCGACGAGAGCTACCACGGCTTAGTGTACGCCAACCTGCCCGCGGCGGTCTTTGCGACCAAGTGCCGCGCTCAGCTTATCCGCGATATGGGAGCAATTATGTCGCCGCAGAACGCGTTTTTATCCTACATAGGCAGCGACACCTTAGCGCTCAGAATGGAAAAACATTCGTCGAACGCGGCGAAGGTTGCCGAGTACCTTTCCAAACACCCCAAAATCGAGTGGGTACGCCACCCCTCTCTGCCCGACAATAAGTACCACGCGTTGGCAATGAAATATCTGCCCAACGGTCAGGGCGGTATGATGAGCTTCGGCATCAAGGGCGACGCAACTTTATGCGCCAAGTTTATGGAGAGCCTTAAGCTCATCACTCAGGAAACGCACGTTGCCGACGTTAGGAGCTGCGTACTTCACCCCGCGTCGACCACTCACAGACAGCTTTCCAAAGACGAGCTGGAAAAGGCGGGCGTTCCCGAAAACCTTATCCGCCTTTCGGTAGGTATCGAGAATCCCGACGACATCATAGCCGACGTTGCTCAGGCTCTCGAAAACGTTTAAAAACCCCTATTACCCCGCACATATGCCTTAACTAACGAGGAAAATTATGCCGATAGTTATCGATAAAGACATACCCGCATACAAGATTTTGACGGGCGAAAAGATATTCGTTATGGACACCGACAGAGCGGGCGTTCAGGATATCCGCCCCATCGAAATTGCGATATTAAACTTAATGCCTACGAAGGAAACGACGGAAACGCAGTTTATGCGGCTACTCTCCAACTCGCCTTTGCAGGTCAACGTGACGCTCGTTCGCACGGAAACTTACAGCCCCACTCACGTGGAGGCTAAGTACCTTTCGCGCTTTTACAAGAATTTCGAGGAGATAAAGGACAAGAAATTCGACGGTATGATAATAACGGGCGCGCCCGTTGAAAACCTCGAATTTGAGGACGTTGCTTACTGGGAAGAGCTGAAGGAAATTCTCGACTGGACTAAGACCAACGTCACGTGCACGCTGTTTATCTGCTGGGGCGCGCAAGCCGCTCTGCACTATTTTTACGGCATCAAAAAGCACCCGTTGAAAGCCAAATGCTTCGGCATATTCGCGCACCAACGCGTGCTGGACGGCGAGGTTGAACCGCTTATGCGCGGCATTTCGGACGAGTTCCATATGCCGCACTCCCGCCACACCGTAATCTACGCCGACGACATAAAGAACGAAAAACGGCTTAAAATTTTAGCCTATTCCAAGAAGGCGGGCGCAAGCATAATTAAGAGCGTCGACAACCGTCAGGTTTTCGTTACGGGGCATATGGAGTACGACCGCGAGACCTTAAAGCGCGAGTACGAGCGCGACAAGGCGAAGGGCTTGCCCATAAAGCCGCCCGAAAACTACTTTGCCGACAAGGAGATGACCAAGGTCAAAATGAACTGGTCGTCCACCTCCAACCTCTTTTATATAAACTGGCTTAACTACTACGTTTACCAGGTTACGCCATATAAGTTATAAAACGGCGTGTCGCCGTCGCCAAGTCCTTTAATTGCTTGGCACAAATTCAATTTAATCGCTGCAAAACTAAGGCGCGGTTGCATTCAGCAACCGCGCCGCTTATTTTATTTACTTTTATAATTTTTGGCCAAACCGCCCTCGCTCGTTTCGCGGTAGCGACCCGATAGGTCGCGCCCCGTTTCGTACATTGTGGAAATTATCGTATCCAGCGAAACCTTACGCGTGTAGGTTAAAAAGTTTGCAATGTTCACCGCGTTGATTGCGCGCATTGCCGCAACCGCGTTGCGCTCTATGCAGGGAATTTGTACCAAGCCGTTGACGGGGTCGCACGTCAGCCCCAAATGGTGCTCCATAGCAATCTCCGCCGCGTACTCGATTTGCTCTATGTCCATATCGTACAGCTCGGCAAGCCCCGCCGCCGCCATCGAACACGCAGAACCTATTTCCGCCTGACAGCCGCACTCCGCACCGCTTATCGACGCGTTGGTCTTTATAAGGTTGCCCACGACTCCCGCCGCCGCCAAAGCACGAACAATCTGTTCGTCGGTGAACTTGCGCTGTTTTTTCATATAGTACATTACCGCGGGAATAACCCCGCACGAACCGCACGTCGGCGCGGTTACCACTCTGCCGCCCGCCGCGTTCTGCTCGGAAGCCGCGAACGCGAACGCGCATATTATGCGGTTTTCGGCAATCTCGTCCGTTTCGCCTATGTGCTTGCTCTGCCAAAGGTACTTCGCCTTGCGCAATACGCCCAAGCCGCCGGGGAGCTCGCCCTCCGCGCTCAACCCCTCTTTAACGGTCAGCCGCATCTGCGCCCAGACCTCGGTAAGATAGTCTTTCGCGTCCGGCTCGGTTAAAAAGACGTAGTCGGGCAAGCGCATTTCGTTGTCGTCGAGATAGCGCTTTATTTCCTCGAAACTGTTGTGAGGATAGACCTCGGGCGTTTCGGCAAGGCTCTCGCCCTCGAAAACAATTCTGCCGCCTCCGACCGAAAGCACGGTGTGGCTTGCAACCTCTCTGCCGCCCTCGATAACGCTTATAAACATCGTGTTGGGGTGGGGCAGATTTTCACGCGTACAGTCGAAGACAATCTCCGCGCTGTCGCCCAGAACGCGCTTTAACACTCCGTCCGTGCCGTGCCCCTTGCCCGTGAGCGCAAGCGATCCGCACAGCGTGATTTTAAACTGCGCATTAGGGTGCAACTGCCTTATCTTCAAAGCCGCCGCCTCCGGTCCCATACTGTGCGAACTCGAAGGACCCGCGCCTATTCTGTATAATTCCTTTAACGATTTCATAATCTCAGCTAATCAAGATTTATTCTTCACTTTTGTCAAACTTCTCGAAATGACGCGCACTGAACGTCACCGTCTGCGTAATTATATCGTCGCCGCGTTTAATAGTAAATTCCACCGCGTCGTCCGGCCTTACGGACAGCATCACGTCGTCGAAATTGTGCTTGCGGTTGATAGCCATATCCTCGATAACCGTGCCGCCGCGCGTGATTTTGATATTCTTTATAATATCGCCGCCGCTGAGCTTTCCCGAAGCCGCCGAGCTTAAACCGATGCCCGTAACCTCCACCTGCTCGTAAATTTCGGCGAGACCGTTTTTATTGAGCCCCGTGGAATACGAATCGCTTACCTGAACGTTTATTCCGTGTACAACTCTGTAAACGTAGTGCGCCTCTTTGTTCGTAGACTTATACTCATCGAGCATACTCTGCACGACGCGCTTTGTCGAAGCCGCAGTCAAGGCGTAGCCGAAGCCCGTTACGTCCGACTTGCTCTTCGCGTTTACAAGCCCGACGAGCTCGCCCTCTATATTGAAAAGTCCGCCGCCCGAGTTACCCGAATTGATTGCCGCCGAGGTGCGCATAACGTTGTACGTGTACAAATCCGACTTGGCAGTCGTGCCGAGGTCGACCTGAATACGCTCCAAATCCTTGGAAATATAGCCGACGTTGGCGCTCATCATCTGGCTGTTGGCGTTGCCTATGGCGTACACCGTTTCGCCGAGATAGACCTCCTCGGAAGTCGTCCACGTAGCCGCGCGCGCCCGCGAAATTTTATCGCTGCCCGAAACCTTTAATACGGCGACGTCGTACGTCTTGCTCGCCGCAATCAGCGTTGCGGGAATTGCGTTGTTACTGTTAGTTTGCGTATAATCGCTCTCCGAGCCGTACAGCCAAAGATAAATATCGTCCGAATAGCCGTCCTGCCCGTAGCGCGCCGCTTTAGCCGAATACACCACGTGGCAGTTCGTTACCACAGTCATATCGCCCTTTTGCGCGTCGATATCGATAATGACGCCCGAGCCGCTGTAAGCCGCCGAGGTCCCGTTCTCGTTAAACTGCGCCTGTATGGAAACGGACGACATAAGCGAGCGGTTAACGGAAGCCTGAAGCGAAGCCGCGTTCTCGAGCTCGACCGAAGTATAATTGAAATACTCCTTTAAAAAGTCCGCAAAGCTCATATCGGGGTTGCCGCTCTCGACCTTTGCCGCCGCGTATATATCGTAGATATTTAAGTCCTTGCCGTCTATGCCGTCGCGGGGGGTGAGGGCGTTACAGCCGCCGAAAGCCGCCGAAACACCCAGAGTTACCGCAACGCTCATCGTGGCGATAATAGTTTTTAATTTCCTGTTTTTCATAATACTTTCCGATTCTAAATTTCCACGCCGTTTTTCAAAAGCTGCGCGCGCGCGGTATCCACACTGTCAACGCCCGTCATATTCTTTACGGGTGCAAACTCCTTTTCCCTCTCCACCTCGACGCCGAGGCAGCTTCCCATCAGTTTGACTATATCCACGGCAAGCGATTCGAGCTTGTAGCCGTTCGGCTCGTCGGGCACGAACAATTTGCCGTCTTTTATATGGCTTATCTTCTTCGTTGCAAGGTGATAGGGCAGGTTCGCGCTCACGCCGTCCAGCTTCTTGACGCTGAAAAGATAGTTGAGCGTAACTCCGAAGCAATACACAAGCTCGCCCTTGCTATCAATTTCCGACTTGTTTTCGGGCGGCATTTCGAAGTATTCCACCACCGACGGCAGACCGTTTTCCTTGCACAGTACCCCGACCTTTTCCTCGGCGCTTACCTTTCTTACCACCTTACTCGAACACTCAAGCCCGCTTTTTATGGTTGCGCCGACGAACACGGGGTCGCAGATTTGCTGCAAGACATTGTCCACGCCGTAAACGTTGAGCCACTCTATGCCGTCTTTTTCCAAAATCTTGCCGCACTCCGCTTCCTTCAACGACGAGTACCACCCGCCGTTGCCGTTGGGAGTGAGCACGGGTTTATATTTATCCTCGAGCAGAATTTTACCGTCGAACGAGAACGCGGGCGCGGTCTTCTGCACGTAAAAATGTATCTTTGCGCTATCGTAGCCGAAATAGCCGTTACTTTCAAAGAACTCGCGCGTTTGACCGTCGTTTAATGCGCTGGTCATAACGAACAGGTGCGGATATACTCCCGCCCTTTTTACCACCTTTAAAAGGTTGTTCATCTGGCACTCGAATATCGACAGCTTTCTGTTTACGCCGATATTGAAAGTGCCCTTGGGCGCGTCCAGCCCCAGCCGCGTCCCCTGACCGCCCGCAAGCAGGACGGCGGCGACTTTGCCTTCTTTGATTGCCGCTAACCCTATCTTTTCGAACTCGTCTTTGCGTTCGTTGACCTCGGCAAGCGACAGCGCGTCTGCGGGCGACAATTCGCCCACCTGTCTCTCGGTATGAAAGTCCACGCCGGAAATCGAAGCAAAATCAATTCCTTCGATTGAAGCTAACAGCTCTTGCCGCTTATCCTCGTCAAGCTCGTCGTAATAGTCCAAAAGCTGAAGTTGACCGTATTTTTCAAGCAGCTTTTTAGCCGCACCTAAATTCATATTCTTACTCCGTGGCATATTATAACCGCCGTTTAACATTATAATATATAAGTACGGTTCTGTCAAACCATAAAATGAGATTACGATATTGACAATTTAATCTAAAAGTAATATAATTTGACGTGTGATAGGAGGATTGCATATGTATTGTCCCGTATGCGGGGAAAAACTTGCCCTCTTCGTACACGACCAGGAGGGGCTCGTGCCCTTCTGCAAGCACTGCGAACAGTTTCGCTTTCCGCAGTTCGCAACCGCGGTTTCTATGGTCGTAGTAAACAGGGCTAAGGACAAAGTTCTGCTTGCCAAACACAAGGGGCAGGACGACTTTATTCTGTTTGCCGGCTACGTCAAAAAGGGCGAAACCGCCGAAAAGACGGTCACGCGCGAGTTTCGCGAGGAAACGCGGCTCAACGTCGTCAAATACAAATATATGTCCAGCCGCTACCACGAGCCGCACAACGTTTTGATGCTCAACTTTTTAGTTGTTGCCGAAAACGGAGAGATTGCGCTCGACACGAGCGAGCTTGACGACGCCGTTTGGTTCGACTTCGACGGCGCGGAAAAAGCTGTAAGAAAAGATTCCGACGCAGAGGCGTTTTTAAAGAGCGCCCTCGCCGAACTTAAAAAACAATAAAGGAAAAAGGTGAACAGTATGAATTTACTAATCAGCACGGGCGCTATCGTCGGCATTGCTATCGGTGCGGTATTTGCGCTCCTCGTAATTATTCTCGTGTGCTGGGGCATCAGCGCAAGGAACAATTTCGTAAGAATGAAGAACGGTTGCGAAGAGGCGTTCTCGACTATCGATATCTACCTCAAAAAGAGATACGATTTGATTCCCAACCTCGTTGAGACGGTCAAGGGCTACGCAAAGCATGAGAGCGAAACCTTAGAGCGAGTCGTTGCGGCGAGAAACCGCGCGGCATCCGCCACCACTACCGCCGAAAAAATCGAGGCGGACGCGAACGTTTCCAACGCTATTAAGAGCATCAATATGGTTGCCGAAAAGTATCCCGACCTCAAGGCAAATACCAATTTCCTGGACCTTATGAATCAGCTCAAGTCGATTGAAACCACGCTTGCCGACCAGAGACGTTACTACAACGGCACGGTCAAGAAGTTCAATACCGAAAAGGACATCTTCCCCAAGTCGATTATCGCAAGCATGATGCACCTTGAAAAGATGCCTTACTTCCAGCTTGACAGCGAAGTTGAAAGACAGAACGTAAAAGTACAGTTTTAAGACGTTAATTTAAGGGCGGCTTTTCTAAGGCTCGCCCTTTTTTAATTTTGGAGAAAGTATGAAGAAAATCAAAAAGCTACCGTTAATTATTTATTCGCTACTTATAATTTTAACGGCTGTCGCCCTGCTATTTTCGCCCGGCGGCGGGGCAAAGGTGTACGCGTACGACCCCTACGAATACCAGTTTGATAAATACCATATAACCTACGATATCCGTGCCGACCGCACGATGGACGTCTGCGTAGACGTAGACGTGCACTACTTAGGTTACGACAGCACGGGACTACTTTACGATATTCCCGTAAACTCGGGCGACCGCGTGCGCCATATCGAGGCTTATTCTCTGGACTCAAACGGCAATGAGCGCCATTTGGTCTACAAGGTTAAACAGGACGTAACCAACTTTATTACGGTCGATATGGGCGACACCTCGAACAAGACGGGGCAGGTACACTCCTATCGGCTTAAATACGAGTACGCCATAACCAAGCCCGCAAAAGACGAGAAGAACAAACTCTTCCTCAACGCAGTCGGCGGCGGGTTCAAGCGTATGAGCGACGTTAAAATCACCATTAACCTTCCCGACGGATTTATTTCCGACCAAATCAAGCGTTTTGCAAGCGATAGAGGCTCGGACGAAACGGTTAACGACTGGACGTTGAGCGGCAATACCGTTACTTTGGAACTTGACTATCTGGCGGCGGAAAGCGCGGTAACGTTCGAGTTCGGTTTCGAGGACGGCGTACTCTCCACAAAGACCGACCTCACTCCCTACTGGGTGATAATCGCCGCGTGCGTAATTCTCGCGCTGTTGTTTGCGGTGAAATTCCTTCTTTTCAACAAGGACGGACTTACCCCTATCGTAAACGTGGAAGCGCCCAACGATATGGACCCCTTGGTTATGGGCAAGCTCATCGACAATAAGGTTGATAAATCGGACGTTACCTCGCTTATCTACTACTGGGCAAACAAGGGCTACATAAAGATAAACATGCCCGAGGAAAAGAGCGCCGACAGCGGCAATATCGAGCTCATTCAGATAAGAATGAAACTGCCCGAGGGCTCGCCCTACTATCAGGTGAGAATGTACGACAAGCTGTTTAAGAGCGGTCCGCTTGTCAAGATTTCGGAACTGACTTACAAGTTTTATCCGACGGTCGAGAGCGTTACCAAGGAAGTCAACGCCGAAAACAGCAAGCTTTACAGCGGCAAGAGTATGGCTTTCGCCGTGCTGTTTGCGCTTATCGGCGGACTTGTAATGGCTTTAACGCCCGTAATTCTGGCGCTGACGACGATATCTTCGAAGCTGTTCTTAATCGTTCCGCTGTTTATGATTGCGCCCGCGTTCGTAATCTTTGCGCTTACTCAGACGGTGCGCTACAACAGACTGAAATTCAAAAAGTCAAAGCTAATACTTTGCTACTTAGGCGTTGCGTTGCTTGCCGCACTGTTCAGCTTGATTTACGTCTTGTTCCTGCCCTCGTACTACGTTGAAGTAATACCCAAGATTATACTTTGCGTAGTCGGGTTTGCAATCGTTATGCTGTCGGCGTGCATTATAAGCCGCACGGAAAAGTACACGGAAAAGCTCAACCACATAGTAGGTTTCCGCGAGTTTATCACGCTTACCGAAAAGGATAAGCTTGAGGCAATGCTCGAAGAAAACCCCGAGCTTTACTATCAGATTTTGCCGTATGCAATCGTTCTGGGCGTTTCGGATATCTGGGAAAACAAGTTCGCAAATCTGACCATTGCTCCCCCGAGCTGGACAACTCGCTCCTACTCGGACGGCGTGTTCGACTTTATGCTCTTCAATATGGCTATGCGCAACGTGAACACGCGAATGACAAGCGCGTTCGTTTCCCGCCCCTCGTCCTCGCCCTCGTCGGGCAGTTTCTCGGGCGGCGGCTCGCACGGCGGGCACTTCGGCGGGTTCTCGGGCGGCGGTCACGGCGGTGGCGGCGCTCGCGGGCGGTGAGCCGCGTGTCGCTACAGCCAAGTCATTTAATTGCTTGCGCTGTAAACTGACTTAACACTGTAAAACGAAAGCCGCGCGGCGAATTTTCGCCGCGCGGCTTATAATTTAACTTATTACTCTTGACCTCTTACAAGCACCGTAATCCTGGAAGAGATGCCCTCGGCAAGCTTTAATGTTACGTCGTAATCGCCCACCATCTTTATGGGATTGGCAATGACGATTTTCTTTTTGTCCACGTCGTAGCCCGCCGCCTTTAAGCTGTCGGAAATATCCTGCGCGGTAACCGAGCCGAACACCTTACCGTTTGCTCCCACCTTGATATTGACCGTAAACTTCTTGTCTTTAATCTCGTCCGCGAGCGCCTTCATCGCCTTCAATTCTTCGCGCTTGTGATATTCGTCCGCGTTCTTTCTCTGGTTGAGCTCGTTAATCTTGGTAGCCGTAGCCGCCTCCGCAAGCCCCTTTTTGATTAAAAAATTGCGGGCGTAACCCTCGTTGACTTCCAATAACTCGCCCTTTTTACCCTGACCTTTTACGTCCTGTAACAAAATGATTTTCATAACGTACTCCTTTTGATATATTTTACCCGCTAATGCCCCTTTTGTCAATAGCCGTGCATAATTTGCAGGCGGACGGCGCACAATAATTTTACGGAGGTAAATGTATGGAAACCATTAATTTCGGCATTGCTTGCGACGTATCCAACTGCAAGTATAATCACAACGGCTGCAATTGCACGCTCGATAAAATTCACGTTGGTTGCACTTGCGAGAGCGACCACTGCACGTGCTGCGAAAGTTTCTCCGATAAGGTTTAAACTTTAAAGCTTAAAAAACGGCGGACATATGGTCCGCCGTTTTATAAGTTGTGCAATCACTTTAAAATTAAAAACGCGGCGCAGACTTTTTTCAAGTCTGCGCCGCGTTTACTTTATCTTACTTAATCTTTAAACCACTTGCGAACAGAAAGTCCGTCGAACGTAGAGCCCATAGGGTTGTACGCATAAATGCCGTCGCCTATGCACGCGTGCTTTGCGTATTCGTTGAACTGCGCCATAAACGGCAAGTCGTTGAGCGTGTACGCAATGCCGCCGAAAACCAAAAGGAGCATTGTCACCACCGCGCACATAAATACCGCGCCGAGCACTCCGTCCACCGCATTGAAAATCTTGTTTTCGCGGAATTTATCGACGAGCTTGGGCAAGAAAATCGCCACGAGAATTATAACGATAAGCGACAGCGCAAATATAATTAACGCCAAAACCGCCTTAGCCAACGTATCCGCCGCACCGCCGAGCGTTCCCGCAAGTTTGGACAGCATACCGTTTTTGAGCGCTTCGACCGCGCCTGCGCAAGCCTCGCTCGAGGCTATCGACCACGCGCCGAACCCGAACCCGACAACGAGTCCTATTACGACTACCGCACTTATTGCCGAGCTTATGCCGCCCTTATAGCCTATGCGTATACTCAGCGACAGCGCGCATACGATGAGCAAATCGAGGGCTATATCCGTGCCCAGCCCCTCCCAGCTTGATGACGAAAGGCAAGAGGAAAACGCGTTTTCAACCGCGCTTATACCCGACAAATCTGCAAACAGCAAAACGAAAACAATTACCGAACTCACGCCCGCAAGACCGTTTATGCCGCCGTTCAGCGCGCCGAAAATTCTGTCTAAAACTCCCCAGATACCCGCGGAATCTTTAATCTTTTTCTTTTTTCTGAGCTGCTTTCTGTACTCGCGCTTGTCGTTGTTGTCAACGGCGTTCAAGATGAGCGCGTCGCTCTCCGCTCTGTCGTCGTAGTTTTTATATTCCGAAAGCTTTTTACGCGCGGCTACCGCCCTTGCGAGGAGCTGTTGCACAGCCAGAAGCACAGCCGAAAGCACCAGCAGTACGATTATTGCGGTCAAAAGCACCGCAAGCCCGTAACTGCCGGACTCCTTTTTGACTGACGTTCCTATCATTCGCTCGAACAGCAGTGCAATGAGCATTGTTATTCCCCAGAACGACGTCTTGGAAAATTTTCGGAAAAAGCCCACAAGCGCGCCTATTGCGGCGCATACTATGAGCGATACTATAAAAACTGCCGACATTTTTTTGTTACCTTACTTATTGAAATTGTCCTTAAGCGAGACAATTTCGGAAAGGCGCACCTTGTCGCCTTCGCACACCTTGTAATATCCCGTGCGCATGAGCTGAAAACTCTTACCTGCGCTTGCCGCCGCGTACGGCTCGACCTTGCCCGAGCAAACCTTGATACTGTCGGGATTGAGCCTTTCCGCATAGTCTTGGTCGGGGTACTCCTCGTCCTTTAAAAGGGGTTTGTAGGTGACGAACTCCGCGTCTTTGCCGTACTTGGCGTCCACCCACTGAATTACGCCCTTTGCCTTGATTTCGCTCTTGACCTCACTGCCCGAACGCGTTTCGGGGAAGTAGGTGCAAAGTATTTCCTTAACCTCGCCCTTTTCGTCCAATACGACGTCGTCGCAACGTACGATATATGCCGCTTTGAGCCGCACATATCCCCCTTTGAACAGCCTTTTGAACTTGGGCGGGGGCACGAGCGCGAAATCGCTCCTCTCTATATATACGCTGCCCGTAAACTTTACGGGGCGGGTTGCGCCGTCGCCAATCGTGGGGTTGATTTCGAAATCAAGTTCTTCCTCACCGCTGTAATTTGTTATCGTCAGCTTTACGGGGTCGGTAACCGCCATAGCTCTCTCGGCGGTCGTATTTAGTTCGTCGCGCACGCACTCGTCAAGCTGTGCGATATTCACAACTCCGTAGTTCTTGGCAACGCCCACGTCCGCGCAGAATTTTCTCAGCGCCATAGGCGGCACGCCGCGATTCTTTAAACCCATTAGAGTGGGCATTCTCGGGTCGTCCCAACCCGAAACGAAGTCCTCGTCCACAAGCTTTTTAAGATAGCGCTTGGACATTAAAGTGTTGGTTATGTTCAGCCGCGCGAACTCGATTTGTCTGGGCACGGGCTGACTAAACCCCGCCTTTTCGATTACCCAGTCGTAAAGCGGGCGGTGATTTTCAAATTCCAAAGAGCACAGCGAGTGCGTTATGCCCTCGAGCGCGTCGGACACGGGGTGCGCGAAGTCGTACAT
>CAYXTN010000016.1:0-30768 GCA_964468085.1 uncultured Clostridia bacterium
CGCAAACGGCGTAAAGGCGGTACACGTTTATTCTATGAACAAGCCGCAGATTGCCGCGGAAATCAAGAAGAATCTGAGCTACATTATATGATTAAAACCTTACGCGGAAAACTCGATAAGCTCAACGTTTCCGAAACGCTGAGATACCTCGGCTACGGCAAAACCGTTCTGCCCGAGGAGGGTGTGCGCGCCCTTTTATGCGAGTGCGAAAGCGAGATTTTATCGGCTCAGGACTTGCGGGCGTGTTACTCGGTTTTCGATATTTCGGCGGAGGGCGAAAAGCTGAATTTGGGGTTTGCCGAAGTTACGAGCCACTCGCTTTCTTTAAACCTTGCGGGGTGCAAAAGAATCGTGCTGTTCGCGTGCACTGCGGGTGCGGGGATAGACAGGCTGATTGCCAAATATTCGCGCTTATCGCCCGCTAAAGCGGCGGTGATGCAGGCGGCGGGCGCGGCTCTGGTCGAGGACTGGTGCGAGGAACTATGCGAGCTGTTCAAGCGGGAATACGGCGAAACCAAGCCGCGTTTTTCGTGCGGGTACGGAGACCTGCCTTTGACCCTTCAACGCGACATATTCGCGGCTCTATCGGTTACTAAGCATATAGGAATAACCCTTTCGGACGACTGTTTTATGACCCCTACAAAGTCGGTCACGGCGATAGTGGGCATCAGGTAACGACTATGACTATACTTGAAAAATTAAAATCGGGGCGCGTAATTCTGGACGGCGGCATGGGCACGCAGTTGCAAGCACGCGGACTGCCGCTCGGCGTGCTCCCCGAAGAATGGAATATAACCAATCCCGACGAGGTGACGGCAATTCACCGCGCCTATTTTAAAGCGGGCAGCGATATAGTGTGCGCCAACACTTTCGGCGCGAACAGTCTGAAATTCGGCGACCGCCTCGAAGAGATTATCCGCGCGGGAATTGAATGCGCGGACAATGCGAGAAAGGGTTTAAAGGACAAGTTTATCGCCCTCGATATGGGCTCTTTGGGCAAGCTGTTAAAGCCGCTCGGCGGGCTCGATTTCGAGGACGCGGTGACAATTTTCAAGCGCACCGTAAAGGCGGGCGCGGCGGCGGGCGCGGACGTTATTTTCATCGAGACGATGAACGACGTTTACGAGCTCAAGGCCGCCGTTATCGCCGCGAAGGAAGTCTGCTCTCTGCCCGTGTTCGTTTCGGCTGTTTTCGGCAGCGATTCAAAGACTATGACGGGCACTTCGCCCGAAGCGTTCGTTGCGCTTGCCGAGGGGCTGGGTGTGGACGCGCTTGGTATTAACTGCTCGCTCGCGCCCGCGGAAATGGCGGCAACGGTCGGGCGCATTTTAAAGGTTTCTTCGACGCCCGTAATCGTTAAACCCAACGCGGGACTGCCGCAGGAGCTCAGCGGAAAGACCGTATACTCGCTGAACGCGGACGACTTCGCCGCGCAGATGGTACCGCTTGTCGAGGCGGGTGCGCGCCTTTACGGCGGGTGCTGCGGAACTACTCCCGAATATATCGAAAAGCTCGTTAAGGCAACACAAAATATCGCCGTAAAGCCCGTGGAAGATAAGGGGCTGACGGTCGTATCTTCCTACACTCAGGCGCGGTATTTCGGGCATATTCCCGTACTAATCGGGGAAAGAATAAACCCTACGGGCAAAAAACGCTTAAAACAGGCGCTCAAGGAAAACGATATTGCATACGTTTTAAACGAGGCAGTTTCACAGGTCGAAAGGGGCGCGCACGTTCTGGACGTCAACGTGGGACTGCCCGAAATCGACGAGCCCGCAATGCTTGAAAAGTGCGTTTGCGAGATTCAGGCGGTAACCGATTTGCCCCTGCAAATCGACACCTCCGACCCCGTGGCAATGGGCAGGGCTATGCGCGTTTACAACGGCGTGCCGCTCGTCAATTCGGTGAACGGTAAGTGCGAGAGTATGGACGCAGTTTTCCCTCTGGTAAAGAAGTACGGCGGCGTTGTAATCTGCTTAACGTTAGACGAAAACGGTATTCCCGCCACGGCGGAGGGCAGGGTTAAAATTGCCGAAAAAATAATCGAATATGCCGCTCGTTGGGGCATATTGCGGGGGCAATTGGTATTCGACACCCTTGCAATGGCTGTTTCGGCTGACAGTTCGGCGGCAAATGCGGCTCTCGGAGCACTCGATTACATACGGCATAATCTGGGCTGTAATACCTCGCTGGGCGTTTCCAATATATCCTTCGGACTCCCGCAACGCGACTTTATAAACTCGACGTTTTTCGCAATGGCGCTTGCGCGCGGGCTGTCGGCGGCAATCTATAACCCCAACTCGCAGGAGATGGTTAAAACGTATAAAAGCTTTCTTGCTTTGAGCGGGTTCGATAGTAATTGCGCGGACTATATCGGGTACGCGTCAAGAGTGAGCGCGGGCGAGATAACCGTGACGGCGGCGCAAGGCGGAAAGCCGAGCGAGACGGGCGACTTGAAATACTTTATTTTGAAGGGCTTAAAAGCCGAGGCGGCGGCAAGCGCGAAAAAGCTTCTGGAAGCTTCCAAGCCGCTCGATATTATAAACGAGTTTGTAATTCCCGCGCTGGACGAGGCGGGCAAGGGCTTCGAGAACAAGACGGTGTTTTTGCCTCAGCTTTTAATGAGCGCCGAGGCGGCGAGCGCGGCTTTTGCGGAAATCAAGGCGAAGCTCAACCCTGCGGACAACGCTAAAAAGTTAAAGGCGGTGCTCGCCACCGTCAAGGGCGATATTCACGATATCGGCAAAAACATCGTGGTCACCCTTCTTCAAAACTACGGCTTTACCGTCTACGATTTGGGGCGCGACGTTTCGCCCGAAACCGTTTTGAAAGAGGCGAAAGAACGCGGCGTTAAACTTGTCGGTTTGAGCGCGCTGATGACGACTACGGTCGTTTCTATGAAAGAGACGATAGAGCTTTTAAAAAGTGAGTTGCCGTCGGTTAAAATATGCGTGGGCGGAGCGGTGCTGAATCCCGAGTACGCCGCGCAAATCGGGGCGGACCGCTACTGCAAGGACGCTATGGCGACAGTGCGCTACGCCGAAGAACTCGAAAAGGAAATTTAAAAATTCAGCCCCCGCAAGCGGCACGCTTTGCTGATGTCAAGTTTGGTTACGGAAAAGTAATTAAAGGACTTGGGTCAAGCGACACGCTTGCGGGGCATATTTTTTTTGTCCGGATAATAGGCTATTTAAGTAAAAAGTTTTCAGGGAGTGACCTATGCTTAAATTTGCCGACGTGCCCAAGGAGCGGGCACTGCAACTACTGAATGCGGACAAGTGCGGACTTGCTTCCGCGGAAGCCGAAAGCCGTCGGCAAAAGTACGGCAAAAACGAACTCAAAAAAGGCAAACGTACCTCGGTAATCGGGCTGTTTTTCGGGCAGTTCGGCGACGTTATGACAATCCTTTTAATTGCCGCCGCTTGCATTTCCGCGGTAATCGCCGCGTTTTCGGGCGAGAAAAGCGACCTTGCCGATACGGCTATAATCGCCTCGATAATACTTTTGAACGCGATTGTCGGCACCGTTCAGCAGTACCGCGCGGATAAAGCTATCGAAGGACTGAAAAAGCTGAACACCACGACGGCGCGGGTGCGGCGTGACGGCGAGGTCAAAGAGGTGGACGCGACCGAGCTCACCGTCGGCGATATCGTTTTATTGGAAGAGGGCGACGTCGTGCCCGCCGATATGCGCGTAATCGCGGCGACAGAGCTTAGGTGCGACGAGTCGGCGCTCACGGGCGAGAGTTTGAGCGTTGAAAAGCGCGATACGGTAATCGTCGGCAAGACTGTCACTCAGTCGAACGCGTGCAATCTCTTGTTTTCTTCGACGTTCGTCGTAGGCGGCAGCGGCGAGGGAGTCGTTACCGCGGTCGGGACGGAGACGGAAATCGGCGGCATTGCCGAAATGCTCGAGAGCGTGCAGAAGGGGCAGAGCCCTCTTGAAAAGAGTTTAAACAAGCTCGGCAAAATTATTTCGGCGTTCGTAATCGTCGTTGCGGCAATCGTTTTTGCCGTAGGGTTCTTTGCCAAGGGTACGGGGCTTTTGAAGAATTTTATGACGGGCGTTGCGGTCGCGGTTGCGGCAATTCCCGAAGGACTGCCCGCCGTCGTTTCGGTTATAATGGCTATGGGCGTTCAGCGAATGAGCCGCCAGAGAGTGGTTATCCGCAAGATGAAATGCGTGGAAACGCTGGGCGGTTGTACCTGTATTTGCTCGGATAAGACGGGTACGCTTACTCAGAATAAAATGAAGGTCGTGCGCGTGTTTAACGCCGCAAATTGCCGTTCGTCGGGGGATATTACGGGGGTAACCGACAAATTGCACGCCTGTATGTCAATCTGTACCCGCGTAAAGGGCGGGAGCGGCAACTATATAGGCGACCCCACCGAGGTGGCAATCAAGGCGTACGCCGAGGGAAACGGCTGGGCGGAAGATTTCGCGGTGACGGGCGAAATTCCATTCTCTTCCGAGCGCAAGCTTATGTCGGTACGCGCGGAAACTTTAAACGGCACTTACGTTTTCGTCAAGGGCGCGCCCGAAGAAGTGTTGAAGCGTTGCACTCATATTTTGACCGAAAACGGCGAGGTTGCTATCAATCAAAGTGATATAAAGTGCGCCGAAGCCGAGTGCGCCGATATGTCGGCAGGCGCTCTGCGCGTTCTGGCGTTCGCATACAAAAACGGCAGTCAGCTCAGCGAGGATAGCCTGACGTTTATCGGTCTGTGCGGTATGATGGACGACTTGAAAGAGGGCGTGAAAGACGCGGTAGAGGACTGCCGCGGGGCGGGAGTTACCACCGTTATGATTACGGGCGACAGCCCCGCGACCGCGCTAGCAATTGCCAAGAAGGCGGGAATCACCGCTAACTCCGACGAGGTTTTCACGGGCGAACAGCTCGATAAAATGACAAAGCCGCAACTCAAAGAGGCGGTTAAAAAGGGCAGAGTGTTTGCGCGCGTTTCGCCCAAGCACAAAAACATAATCGTCAAAATCAAGCAGTCGCAGGGCGAGGTTGTGGCAATGACGGGCGACGGCGTAAACGACGCGCCGCCGGTTAAAAGCGCGGACATCGGAATCGTTATGGGCAAGAGCGGCACGGAGGTTACAAAGAGCGTTGCCGATATGGTCATCACCGACGACAACTTTACGACTATAGTTTCAGCCGTGCGCGAGGGCAGGCGCATATCCTCGAATATCAAAAAGACCATACAGTTTTTTCTCTCGACCAACCTTGCCGAGGTGCTGGCGATAATGGCTGTAACGTTTGCGTTCGTAGGGTTTAACTTCCTGCCGTCCACGCAACTTCTTTGGATAAACCTTATAACCGACAGCTTCCCCGTGCTCGCGCTAGGCGTTGAAAAGGGGCTGGGCGACGATATGAAACACAAGCCGCAGCGGGCGGAAGAGGCGCTCTTTTCCAAGCCGTCGCTATTGTCAGTTTTGATTTCGGCGCTGTATATTACGGGGGTAACGGTTGCAACTTACGCGTTTACGCTCGTAAAATACGGCAATGCAGAGGCGGTCACGGTCGCGTTTTTGACCCTCTCGTTTATGGAACTTTTCCACGCGTTCAACGTGCGCTCGGGCAACAGCTCGGCGTTCAAGGGCATATTCTCGAACAAGGTACTGCTTATAACCGTCGCGCTTGGAATAGGCGTAAATCTGGCGCTGTGCTTCTCGCCGCTTAGCGTAGCGTTCGATATAGCCGCGCTCCCCGCGCACCTTTGGGCGCTCGTATTCGGCGCGTCGCTATCCGTAATTCTTTTCGGCGAAATCTACAAGCTGATTGCAAAGCTTGTTTCCCGCAAGGGCAAAAAGCAAATAAGTGAGCGCAAGCGCGCTTTCAACCGCAAGCGCAAAGCCGCTTAAATAATTTTTAAAATTGTGCTTGACAATCGGGCACAATTTTTTTATACTAATGGTAACAAGTGTTACCAATGGGCGGTATTTAAGATGGCGGCGGTTAAAAAAATTTCCGAAGAGGCAATAGTTAAGTCCGCGCTCGAAATTATAAGGGGCGGCGGTATGAGCTCGCTCAACGCGCGCACGCTGGCAGGTGCGCTCGGCTGTTCAACCCGACCTATATATCTGTCTTTCGGCGGAATGGACGGGGTTAAGGGGCAGGCGGTCGAGAGGATAACGCATACTTATCAGAGCTTTTTAAAGCGCGAGGCGGAGAGCGGCAAGTACCCGCCGTACAAGGCGTACGGAATGGCATATATCCGATTTGCGCGGGAAGAGCGGGAGTTTTTCAAGTATATGTTTATGCGCGACCGAACGCGCGAGAGCGGCGGCGAGGACGATATCAGTGAAGTTATTTCCGCCGTTATAAATAGCACGGGGCTGGACGAGGAGCGCGCAAAGCTGTTTCATCTCGAAAGCTGGATATTCGTGCACGGCATTGCGGTAATGCTCGCCACGGAGTATATCGATTTTGACGAGGAGCTCGTCAGCAAGATGCTGACGGATATGTTCGAGGGACTGAAAGTAAGGTTTGGGAGTAAATAAAAATGCTTGCGGTAAAGTGTGAAAATCTGACCAAAAAATTCAAGGACGTGACCGCGCTCGACAATTGCTCGCTCGAAGTGGAAGAGGGAGAGCTTTTCGGGCTTTTGGGCGTGAACGGCGCGGGCAAGACGACGCTTATTAAAATTCTCTGCGGGCTGACTTCGCCGACGGACGGCAAGGCTTACGTGTTTGAAAAGAGCGTAGAAAACGAGATGTACGATATTAAACCCATTATCGGCATTTCCCCGCAGGAAACGTCGGTTGCGGGCAAGCTTACCGTCAAGGAAAATCTGGAATTTTTTGCCGAAATTTATTATAGGGACAAGGCGGAAAGGATGGCTGCGGTAGAGCGCGTAATAGAAACTTTTTCGCTACAAGAAGTGCTTTCGCGGCGCGCGGGCAAACTTTCGGGCGGCTGGCAACGCAGGCTCTCTATTGCGGCGGCGCTCGTATCTAAGCCGAAAATTCTGTTTTTGGACGAGCCTACGTTGGGGCTTGACGTGCTTGCGCGCAGAGAGCTGTGGCAGGTGATAAGAAAAATCAAGGGAGAAACGACAATCGTTTTGACCTCGCACTATCTCGAAGAGATAGAGGCGCTGTGCGATAAGGTGGCGGTGCTGGCAAAGGGCAGGGTCAAAGCCCTCGGCACGGTCGACGAGATTAAGACGGTGGGAGGAACGGACAGCTTTGAAGAGGCGTTCGTACGAATTGTTACGGAGGCGGGCTTATGAGAATGACCAACGCTTTTATTAAGCGCAATTTTTTGGAAATGCTGCGCGACCCGTTGAGCTACGTTTTCTGTATCGGCTTTCCCGTCGTTATGATTGTTCTGTTCAATATTATTGGAACGTACGTTGACGGGGTTAACGGTGTGTTCGGCGCAAAGACGCTTATCCCCGGTATGATTATGTTTTCGTTCACTTTCGTTATGATGCTGTCGAGCCTGTTGGTTTCAAAGGACAGAGCGTCGGCGTTCGTTATCCGTCTGTACACTTCGCCAATGAAAACGGCTGATTACGTGCTGGGTTATACCGTACCCTTCTTCGTGGTGGGAATAGGGCAGGAGGTTGCGTGTCTTGCTTTCGGCGGGTTGATTTCGCTGATTACGGGCGGAGGGTTCTTCTCGTTCGGCGCGGCGCTGCTTTTAATGCTGGAAATGTTGCCAATGCTTTTAATCTGCATTTTCCTCGGGGTGTTTATAGGCAGTGTTCTCAACGAAAAGGCGGCGCCGGGTATTTCGTCGGTGCTTATTTCCGCGGCGGGTATCTTAGGCGGTGCGTGGATGCCTCTCGACGCTATGGGCGGGTTCGAAACCTTTTGCAGATTTTTGCCCTTCTATCCGTCGGTTTATATCGGAAGAGTAATTACCGGTGCTTCACATTCTGTTCCCGATATGGGCGCGTACGCTTTCGACAAGGTTGCAACGCTCGGAATTATACCGATTGCCGTATTTTTACTTGCTTCCGCGGCGTTTGCGCTCGTAGCGTTCAAGCACAATATGAAGAGTGATAGAAAGTAAAAAAATGCCGTTCGTTGCGGCATATTACGGGGGTAATTGATAAAATAAGGCGGCGGGAGTAAGCTCCCGCCGCCGTTTATTCGTCGTTTTTATGAGCGGCAATACGCTCTTCCGCTTCCCTGAAATAGCGGGCATACGCCTTTTTGCAGTAGTTTTCGTGACCGTTCTTTTCGTTCGGGTCGCCGTCTTTAAACGAGTACTCGCCGTGAACGCGCCAGCCGTTTAACATTCCTATCTTTATGCAGTCTTTAGGGCAGTGAAAGGAGCACCGCGCGCAGATATAGCACTTGCCGCCGAACTTCGGCTTGCCGTTCTTCATTTTGATATTGCCGGCGGGGCAGTTCTTTGCGCACATTCCGCAACCTATGCAGTCCTTGGTGGCTCTATAACCGACGCCGATTACGTGCGCACCCCAGTGCTCACAGCGCAAAAACCACGCCAAAAAGCCGCCCATAAACATCTTCTTTTCGTGCCGCTCCACGCCGTTTAATATATCGGCGCAGTCGATAGGGATAAGCTTTTTCGCCGTTTCCCACATGGTGAAAGCCGTGTGGTCGGTGTGGCGGAAAATCATATTGTAGGGCATTACGTACTGATATTCGTTGGTAACTTCAAGCCCGCGCTTTTTTAAAATTTTAATGAGCTTTAAAGAGGAAACGCGGCTCATTTTGACGGGCTCGCCCGAGGTCTTGAAAATGAACGCGCGTTGCTTTTGCTCCTTGCGCCCCTTTTTAGGCAGTGACTTTGCGAATTTGAGCATTATCTGCGGCGCGTTGAAGGAGTGAATGGGGTAGCCGAAACCTATAAGGTCATAGCCAGAGAGGTTGGCGGGCTCTTTCAAAGGCAGTTCGAAGAGGGTGCACTCATTGCCGCAACCGTCGAAATATTCTTTATATTTTAAGGCAACCTTTTTCGTGTTGCCCGTGCCCGAAAAATAAAATACCGCTATCTTCATTATTTAATCTTGTCGGCGTGCGCCTTGAAGTCCTTGTCAAAGTAGTAGACGTAATCCTCGTCTTTTTCGTGACTGTCGTACCAGATTCGCGCAAAAATTCTGTCCGTCTTGGATAGCCTGTCGAAGTCCCATTTCCAGTCGGTGTAAAGCGGGTTGAGCCAGTGCCCCGCGCGGAGGACGGTGTACGTATCGGCGGTGAACTTTTCGCCGTCAGCCGTTTCCCAGTCCATCTTTTTGTATAAATCGCCGTCGAAGTTGGCGGAGGTAAGACATTTGCCGCCGTGCGCCGCCGCAACCGAAATCAAATCGTCGGCGGTTATCTGCTCGTCGGGCTTGTCGATATCGTAGCCGTACGCCCGTATATTTTCCTCGCTCGTCATAGGAACGTTGGCGGGAATGCCTACGGGCAGTTCAACGTCTTTCCACGTAAGCTTCTTTCTTTGTTGCTGAGCGTGTATACCGCCCGCGCCGAAGTAAGCGATGGCTTTAGCTTCGTCGCCGTCCGCAACCCACTTGTTGGGCGAGTTGGCGTCCTTTAAAAGCGGCTTTATGACAAGTCCCGAAATTATGCCTTTCGGTACGATTTTGCCGAGCTTGTAAATTTTGTTTCTCTTCGCCATTTCCTTCCAGAAATCGTCTGACGACTGACTGCGAAAGTGCAGGTAATTTTCCAGCTCGTCGCTGTCGGTGTAAAACATTCCGTGGAAGTTGCGGGTGGCGTTGTAGTAGGGCTTGAAAAAGTCCTTAAAGCCGCCGCCGATAATTTTAAAGCCCGCGTCGTACGTCTGATAACCGTAACAACGACAGCCTTCGCCGCCGCCTATGTTGTAGACCTTTTTCCAGAACTTTTCGGGCAGAGTTTTGTCCGAGTAATTCTTTAAAAGATTCAATAAAAGTCTGCCGCTGTCCTTGACGGTCGCCCATTCGAACGGTGCGTCGACGGGGGTGTGGAACATAAGTCCGTCTTTTATGTTGTCCTTGAAAATGTTGTAGTGCAGCATTGCGGTCTGGCGCAAAACCGCCCATTTTTTAACGTTCGATTGCAATACCGCGTACTCGCCTAAAATTTTGGTGGCGCTGTAGAGCTCGAAAGGACCCGACACGAGCGGCTCGCCCACTCTGCCGTACTTGTGTTCGCCGCAACGGTTGCCGTATACGGCGACGGAGGATATGTGCACGAGCACGGGCTGATTTTCCTCAACGCTCACGATTGCCGCAAGAAGCGCCTTAACGCCCGTAACGTTGCAGGCGATTGCGGCTTTGGGGTTGCTGTCCGACTTGGGCGGAATGACCGCGCAGACGTTGAACACCATATCGCAGTCTTCGATAAGCTTTTTGCAGGCTTCTTCGTTTTCGATACCGCCGTAAACGACCTCGATTTTGTGCGAGATTGCCTTGTTGTTTTTTAATATTTTTTTGGCTTTCTTCTTGCTGCGGCAGAGAATTTTTATCTTGTCCGCGGCTTCGGGCGACTTATTGAGCTGCCATAAAAAGTAGCCGCCCATATTGCCCGTAGTGCCGGTTATTGCGATAGTCATTTCCTATTCTCCTTTAGTATGAGCGGGCAATTATTAAATTGCCGACCTCAACGATTATATCATACTTCTGTCTATAAATCAATTATAATGTATGACGATTTTTATGCGGCGTATGCAATAAGTTGACTTATAGTTGGCGTTGATATAGACTATCGTTAAAGGGGTGTGACTATGGAAGAGGTTGATAAGCCGGATATCGACGGCGTGCAAGTCAAGGCTAAGGGGTACAGATTTACCTTTTTGTCGGCGCTGTGCTATCTCGGAATATTTTTCTCCGCGCTGATATTTTTTATTGTTTATCAGGAGCGTGCGCACGTTTCTAAGCAGGGTTTGATTATTGCGGGAGTTGCGTGCGGAACAGCGGCATTGCTTTTTATTGCGCTTGTCGTCCGGGAAAAACGTATCGAGAGAGCAATTTGTAAAAGAGACTGCGTACTTCTCTATAGCGACGGTATGACGGTGTACGTCACCAAGCCGAAACAGTCAAGGGGATACGTGCACTTTAAGTACGACGAAATAGAGGACTACGGATTTATACATATTGTACACGGAAAGGAAAACGGGGAAAGCTGCCCGATTTTTGCAACCAAACACCAGTCGACAACCACGTATCTTTTTTGTCATCTGTATAATTACGGATATATGCGCATTACCGCCAGAGACGGCGGGTACTACAACGTACCAATCGCCGATATAGAAACTGTGCGAAACTATTTAAAAGAACACACCGCCGTTAGCGAATTTATTTATCAGCGTATCGGTGGTATTGACCCCTAAAATAAAAGCAAAAGCCCCCGCGGCGATTTCGCCGCGGGGGAGGCGTGTCGCCTCAGCCAAATCTTTTAATTTCTTTTTCCGAATATTATAGTTCCCAGTCTAATCATATTGCTGCCGCAGTCTATGCACAGCTTATAGTCGCCGCTCATTCCCATTGAAAGGTATTCGAGAGCGTTATCGTGCGCTTTGAGTTCGTCGAACTTCGCACGCATAAGCCGCGCCAGCCGTTCGAGCTCTTGTGCGTCGTCCGAGTCCGGAAGCATTGCCATAAGTCCCCTGACTTTAAGTGCGGGCATATCTTTAATCCTGGCGTAAGCTTCGTTCGCTTCCGATAAATCGAACCCCGATTTACTCTCTTCGTTACCAATATTTATCTGTATTAAAACGTTTGATATAACGCCCGCTCTTTCGCCGCGCTTATTTAGTTCGTTCGCTAAATCATAGCGGTCGAGCGAGTGGTAGAGGTCGACTTTTCCTATCAAATGCTTGACCTTGTTGGTCTGCAAATGTCCGATAAAGTGACGGACGGGGTTGCCGCAAATCTGGTCGTATTTTTCCTTAAATTCCTGCACGTGATTGTCGCCGATATCGCGTAGCCCCCCAGATATGGCGCGATTAATGGCTTCGGGCGACTGCAATTTGACCGCTCCGACCAATGTTACGGGTTCTCCGAACGGGTTGGTTTTGGGCAATTCTTCAAGCAAATTTTTAACGTTTTCTTCAATCATATGCGCTCGGCTATAAGGTCAGACATTTTACTGCCCGCAACCTTGGTTTTGCCCTCTTCCATAATGTCCGCGGTGCGGAAGCCCTCATCGAGTACGCTCTGTACTGCGCTCTCGATTGCCGTGTATTCGTCGGTCAAGCCGAAGCTGTCGCGCAGCATCATTGCCGCCGCTAAAATCGTGGCTATAGGGTTTGCGATATCCTTGCCCGCAATGTCGGGCGCAGAGCCGTGAATGGGCTCGTAGAGGCCGCGCGTGCCGTCGCCTAAAGAGGAGGAAGCGAGCATTCCTATGGAGCCCGTTACCTGCGCCGCCTCGTCGGAGAGAATGTCGCCGAAAATGTTCGAGGTGACAACCACGTCGAACTGAGCGGGGTTCTTTACAATCTGCATTGCCGTGTTGTCCACGAGCATATCTTCAACCGTTATATCGGGGTAGTGCTTTTCCGCGTACGCGTGCACGGTCTTTCGCCAAAGCCTGCTGCTTTCCAGAACGTTCGCCTTATCGACGGATATTATTTTTTTACTGCGCTTTCGAGCAAGCTCGCACGCAATGCGCGCAATTCTCTCGATTTCCGCAACCGAATACTTTTCGGTATCCCAGGCGTATTCGCCGCCGTCGCCCGTGCCCTTGCCGCGCTCGCCGAAGTAAATGCCGCCCGTGAGCTCGCGCACGATTATTATTTCGATACCGTTTTTAACAAGCTCGTACTTTAAAGGGGAAGCGTTCGCAAGGCTCGCCCAAAGCTTGGCGGGGCGGATATTCGAGTACAGCCCCATAGCTTTTCTTATACCGAGCAAGCCCTTTTCGGGGCGGACGTCCACGGGAAGGTTGTCCCACTTGTAGCCGCCCACCGCGCCCAAAAGCACGCTGTCGCTCTCAAGGCACGCCTCAACCGTTTCGTCGGGTAAGGGAACGCCGCATTTGTCTATCGCACAGCCGCCTATGAGGTGGTGCGAAAAGTTGAACGTGTGATTGTACTTTCTGCCAACCGCGTTTAACACTTTAATTGCGCCGTCGCATATCTCGGGACCTATTCCGTCGCCGTCGAGTACTACTATATTGTAGTTCATTTTTTACCTCTTTTTTCGTTCGTTGCCCCATATTACGGGGGTAACCGCTTATTTTTTAGCCAAATGTGCCAATAATCCGCCGTCGTCAATGATTTCCTGAATAAAGGGAGGGAAGGGTTCGGCGGCGAATTTTTCGCCCGTCGTGAGGTTGTAAATCACGCCTGCGGACAGGTCGGCTTTGACCTTGTCGCCCGCGCTTATCGCCTTGACCGCCGCGGGACATTCTAAAATGGGGAGTCCTATATTAATGGAATTGCGGTAGAAAATACGCGCAAACGAGTTGGCGATTACGAGGCTCACGCCGCTCGATTTAATTGCCAGCGGAGCGTGCTCGCGCGAAGAGCCGCAACCGAAATTGTCGCCCGCAACGATGACGTCGCCCACACTCACTTTATTTACGAAGTCGGGGTCGATGTCCTCCATACAGTGGGAGGCGAGCGCCTTTTCACTGCTGTCGTTTAAATATCTTGCGGGTATGATAACGTCGGTGTCGACGTCGTTGCCGTACTTAAAAACTTTGCCCTGAATTTCCATTTATTTGCCCTCCAAATCTGCAACGGTCGCAAGCTTGCCCGCAACCGCGCTTGCCGCCGCAACGTAAGGGGAAGCAAGGTAAACCTCGCTTTTAACGTGACCCATACGTCCTACGAAGTTGCGGTTTGTGGTCGAAACGCACCGCTCGCCCTCGGCCAAAATGCCCATATAGCCGCCGAGGCAGGGACCGCAGGTGGGAGTGGAAACAATCGCGCCCGCGTCGAGGAAGATGTTAACCAAGCCCTCGTCTATGCACTGTCTGTAAACAGATTGCGTTGCGGGAATGACTATTGTGCGAACGTTTTCGGCAACCTTTCTGCCCTTCAAAATTTCCGCCGCCGCGCGCATATCCGAAATTCTGCCGTTGGTGCAGCTACCTATAACCACCTGGTCGATAACAATCTCGTCCCATTCGGTCTTTGCGTTTTCGGGTAGGTGGGGGAAGGATACCGTGGGCTTAAGCGCCGACAAATCGATTTTGTAAACGGCGTCGTACTCGGCGTCGGGGTCAGCCTCGTAAACTTTCACGGGGCGCTTGAATCTGCCCTTCATATACTCGAGAGCGACCTCGTCCACGGGGAAAATGCCGTTCTTTGCGCCCGCCTCGATTGCCATATTGCATATGGTAAAGCGGTCGTCGATATTTAAGTGCTTAACGCCGTCGCCGCAAAACTCCATACTCTTGTACAGCGCGCCGTCAACGCCGATTAAACCTATAATATGTAAAATAATGTCCTTGCCCGTTACGTACTTCGCGGGCTTGCCACACAGCTCGAACTTGATGGCGGACGGCACTTTGAACCAGCATTTCTGCGAAAGCATACCCGCCGCCATATCGGTAGAGCCGACGCCCGTCGAAAACGCGCCCAGCGCGCCGTAAGTGCAGGTGTGGCTGTCCGCGCCGATAACCAAATCGCCCGCGCCAACAAGCCCCGCTTCGGGAAGAAGCGCGTGCTCTATGCCCATTTTGCCGACGTCGAAAAAGTTTTCTATGCCCTGTTCCTTGGCAAACACGCGGCAGGTCTTGCACTGCTCGGCGCTCTTTACGTCCTTGTTCGGCGCAAAGTGGTCCATAACCAGCGCAATTTTGTCGTGGCACTTAACCGTATCCGCGCCCGTCTTTTTAAATTCCTTGATTGCAACGGGACCCGTTATGTCGTTTGCCAAAACGAGGTCGAGTTCTGCCGATATAAGCTGTCCCGCCTTGACCTCGTCAAGGTGTGCGTGCGCGGCGAGAATTTTCTGCGAAACCGTCATTCCCATAAAATTTATGCGTTCTCCTTTTCTCTTTCTTCGGTAGCTTCCTCGAGTGTGACAGCAGTCAGCTCGGGCGTGATTTGCGGCTCTTCTATAAAGTCGAGTACGATATTGCCTTTCTTTGTATAGGCGTGGAAGTTTCCGTCCGCGCCATCTTTCGAGGCGGCGCTCTCTCTGTTAGCCGTACCCTCGCGCGTGATTAAAGTGGTGGTATAGCTTTCCTCGTTGCCCGCAAGATTTGCGGTTATGTTGCCCTTCTGAGTGTCGAAAGCGCAGTCCTTGCAGTTGACGTTGACAATGCCGATATTTCCGCGCTTGACGCGAACTTCCGCCCTTTTGAAGAAAGTGTTCTCGGCAAGTACGTCGCCCTTGTCCGTCTGAGAAATGAAGCCGCTCTTTACGGTCGAGCCCGCAATGTGCACGCTCACGTCGCCGCCTAAAATTTCCGCGCTCTCGAATACGCAGTCGAAAAGCGCCGCGTTGCCGTCCTCGGCGGCGAGGTTGAGTTCGCCGTAAATGCCGCTCTTAACGGTAAGGTCTACGCACTTTCCGATGATTTTGAGCGACGGAACGGTGTGGGCGGGCACGAAAATTTTAATTATCTGGTGCGGTTTGATAAAAAATCCGCACTTGCCCTGATGAATAATTATTCCGTTTTCGTCGTTTGCGGCAAACACGTTTTTGGTGTTGGGCAGCTCAGCGTAAAACTTGCCGTCCGTTGCCTGATTAATTTCGATGCTTGCGCTTTTTACGTTCAGTTCGATTGAATTTACGTCCGTTTCGACGGTATAAATATAATTTTTCTCTTTCATTTGTATTATCTATATGCGGAACACGTCCGCCTCAATGTTATTTTTTGAATACGGCGCCGTCGGAGGCGGAGGTCACGAGTTGTCTGTACCTTGCAAGATAGCCTTTGACGGGCTTAACTTTCGGAGTGAAACCCGCCTTGCGTTTTGCAATTTCTTCGCCTGTCAGGCGCGCGCTCAGCGTGCACGCCGTAATGTCGATATCTATGATATCGCCGTCCTTTAAAAGTCCTATAAGTCCGCCCGCAGCCGCCTCGGGACATACGTGCCCGATAGCCGCGCCGCGCGTCGCGCCCGAAAATCTGCCGTCGGTAATGAGGGCTACGGTGTCGCCCAGTCCCGCGCCGACTATAGCGGAGGTGGGAGTGAGCATTTCGCGCATACCCGGTCCGCCCAAAGGTCCTTCGTAGCGGATAACGACGACGTCGCCCGCCTTGATTTTTCCGCCCGAAATCGCCTGCATAGCCTCTTCCTCGCTGTCAAAGCAGCGGCAAGGACCGCTGTGCTTAAGCATTTTTGGGTCGACCGCCGACTTTTTGACAACGCAGCCGTCTTCTGCGAGGTTGCCCTTTAAAACGGTAAGCCCGCCCTGCGCGGAGTAGGGTGCAGAGATAGGGCGGATAATCTCTTCGTCGCGGTTGTACGCGTTTTTGATAACCTCTTTCAGGGGCAGTCCGCTGACGGTTAAAACTTCGCCGTCCAAAAGGCGGATGTCGTACAATTCCTTCATTACCGCTGAAATGCCGCCCGCCTCGTGAAGTTCTTCAATATAGTGCTCGCCCGCGGGCGCGAGACGGCACAAATTCGGCGTCTTTTCACTGATGCCGTTCAATATGTCCATAGAAACCTGCTCGCGCGAAAGTCCCGCCTCGCGCGCGATAGCTATAAGGTGTAAGACCGTATTGGTTGAAGCGCCGATTGCCATATCCACCGTTTCGGCGTTCTTGAACGCCGCGGGAGTCATAATATCGAGGGGGCGGATATTCTTTGCAAGCAAGTTCATAACCGCCTCGCCCGCGCGCTTTGCAAGCGCAAGTCTTGCCGAGTAAACCATAGGCAAGGTGCCGTTACCGGGCAGAGCCATACCCAGCGCCTCGCAAAGGCAGTTCAGGCTGTTTGCCGTGAACATACCGCTGCACGAGCCGCACGTGGGGCAGGCGTTGCACTCGAAATCTTTGAGTTCGTCCGCGCTTATCTTGCCCGCGTTGAAAGCTCCGACTTCTTCGAACATAGTCGAAAGCGAGGTCTTCTTGCCGTGCACGCGACCCGCGAGCATAGGTCCGCCCGAAACGAAGATTGAGGGGATATTCACCCTCGCCGCCGCCATGAGCATACCGGGGATAATTTTGTCGCAGTTACCTATAAATATAGCCGCCTGTATCCCGTGTGCGCGTAAAAGTATTTCCGAGCTGTCGGCGATAACTTCGCGCGAGGGGAGGGAGTAACGCATACCCTCGTGACCCATAGCAATTCCGTCGCACACGCCGATAGCGGGCAGAATTACGGGCTTGCCGCCCGCCGCGATAACGCCCTCGCTCGCAGCTTTCGCAATCATATCGAGGTGCATATGCCCGGGGATAATCTCGCTCTGCGCGCAGATGATGCCGACAATCGGCTTGTTTATCTCGCTGTCCGTCCAGCCGAGCGCACGAAGCAGCGAGCGCTGAGCCGCCATATCCTTATTATCGGAAAAGATGTTTTTCATATAAAATTTGTCCTTAAAATATTGATTGGGCGGCACATATGCCGCGGTTAACGTTAAAATTTGCTCAATTCACGTGGTCGCCGTAGCAGTCGCGGTCTTTAAGCGTATGCTTGCCGCGGGCGAGCACGGTAGTGCCCGTGCGCTGCATTTCGAGTATGCCGAACGGCTCTATAACCTTAAGGTAAGCGTCAAGCTTTTCGGGGTCGCCCGTAAGCTCCAAAATCATAGTGTCAATCGAAAGGTCGACAACCTTCGCCTTGTAAATCTCGTTGATAAGAGTTATCTGCGAGCGGGTCTCTGCGGTTGCCTTAACCTTGGCAAGAAGAAGCTCGCGGTAAACGCAGTCAAGCTCGTTGGCGCAACCGATTTTCTTTACGTCCTCGAGCTTGTCCATCTGCCTTATCATCTGGTAAAGCATATATTCGTCGCCTACCAAAACTATGGTCATACGCGCGAGCTCGGGGTCTTCGGTGGAGCAGGCGGAAACGCTTTCTATGCTGTAACCTCTGCGGGCAAACAGCCCCGTAATTCTCGTTAAAACACCGCTCTTGTTGGATACGAGCGCGCCTATCGTATACTTTTTAATCTGACCGTCCATTCTCAGTCCTCCATATTTTTGAGCTGCGTTTCGTACGTCGCGCCCGGTTTAATCATGGGCAGAACGTTGTCGTCGCCCGAAATGCGGCAGTCCACCACGACGGGCGAACAATTCTTGACCGCGTAGTCGAACGCCTCTTTCAGCTTCTCTTCAACGTTGTCGTTTTTATCGAGCAAAATGCCCTTAGCGCCGAAGCTCTCGGCAAATTTGATATAGTCGGTTTTCTTTTTTAACGTCGTCTGCGAAAACCGTCTGTCGTAGAAAATTTTCTGCCACTGTCTGACCATTCCCAGAACGCCGTTATTCATTAAAAGAATGACGAGAGGTACGCCCTCGGTGACGGCGGTGGACAGCTCGTTTAAGTTCATATTGAAGCAGCCGTCGCCCGTAACGAGCACGCACGGCTTGCCCAAACCGAACGCCGCGCCGATTGCCGCGCCCATACCGTAGCCCATAGTTCCGAGTCCGCCGCTCGAACAGAAACGGCGGGGGGAGTTGAGGGGGTAAGACTGCGCCGCCCACATCTGATGCTGACCTACGTCGGTGATAAGCGGACTGTCTTCGGGGGCGAGTTTTGCCGCCGCACGCAGTATTTCGTACGCTCTGCAATCGATATTTTCGGGCGATTGCCCCGCAGATATGGTCGAATTAAGCCAATTTTCGTCCTTTTTTTCAACCAGAGGCAACAGAGCTTTAACGCATGCGGAAACGTCCGCCAAAACGCTCAAAGTTACCGCAACGTTCTTGTTGAACTCGGCGTTGTCGATATCGACGTGAATGACCTTTTTGCCGTTTGCGAACAGGTCGCGGTTTAAAGCAACCCTGTCCGAAAAACGCGTGCCGAGCGCGATAATGCAGTCGCTTTCAATCAAAGCCTTAGCCGACGCGACGGTGCCGTGCATGCCCAGCATGCCGAGGTTCTTTTTGTCGTTGTCGGGAATAACGCCCTTGCCCATAAGAGTGTAGGTTATGGGCGCGTTGAGCTTTTCCGCAAGCTTTAAAAGGTGGGCGGAAGAGTCGCTCGCCGCCGCGCCGCCGCCTACCATAATAAGCGGTTTTTTGCTCGCGTTGATAATCTCCGCCGCCGCCTCGATTTTCGCCTGAGGAGTTACCAGTGGCTTTAAAGGCAGAGGCTTCTGCGGCTCGTAGTCGTATTCCGCCGTCTGCACGTTCTTTAAAATATCGACGAGGACGGGACCCTTGCGCCCCGAGTTTGCAATGTAAAAAGCCTTGCGGATAACGTCGGCAAGCTCGGATACGTCCTTAACGATATAATTGTGTTTCGTAATGGGAATGGTTATGCCCGCAATGTCGATTTCCTGAAAGGAATCGCGCCCGAGGTTGGAAAGCCCGACGTTGCCCGTGACCGCAACCATGGGAATACTGTCCATATAGGCGGTCGCAATGCCCGTGACGAGGTTGGTCGCGCCCGGACCCGAGGTCGCAAAGCAAACGCCGACCTTGCCCGTAACGCGTGCGTAGCCGTCCGCCGCGTGAGCCGCACCCTGTTCGTGAGCGGTTAAAATGTGGTTTATTTTGCCGTTTCTGTACAGTGCGTCGTAAATGTCCAGAACCGCGCCGCCGGGGTAGCCGAAAATGGTGTCAACCCCTTGCTCGACTAGGCAGTTTATAAGTATATCAGCGCCTTTCATTTTCATAGTTTTGCTCCGTGCCGCTTCAAACGCGGCAACTTTATCTTACAGATTATTAACTTACATTTTACTATATCCGCGTGCGCTTGTCAACTTTAAGTGTAGCCGTTTTATGCATAAAAACGAATAATAAAATGTATTTTTGCATAATTACACAAAATATGCGTGTACCGTAAAATTTCGGGCGGAGAAAAATTTTTGCGCTTGTCTTGACAAACGGTATAGTGCATACTATAATAGTAGTGTATATGCGTGTACACGCACGTATACGCACACATAAATTAAGGATAGGAGGTAAGACAAATGAAGGCTTCGGCACGGCTTATAAAAGCGTTAATAGCTCTTGTTGCAAGCGTTGTGCTCAGTATCGGCGTTTGTCTTGCCTGGTTTGCGTCAAGTAAAAACGTTGACGCGAACGGTATGAATTCCTACATAAAGAGCACCAACATAAAGTCCTTTACAGTTACGGCGTACGAGCTGACCGACAAGAAGGCATCAAACAACGTCGTCACGTATAAGGTCGGCGACGTGCTCGGCGGCAGTACGGTCAAAATGGAAGAGTACGGAAATATTTACGGCAACGAAACGGCGGTTCTGTTAAAGTTCGTTTGCACGTTCATCGAAACGACGGGCAAGAACTACGACGTCGGCGCGGCGTTTGCCAAAAACGTCGACGCTCCGGTTGACAAGGACGATACGGGCGATTGCGACCTTATGTGCAATCTTTCGGAAGTTCTCGACTTTTTCGGTACGGATATAACGGCTTCCGTTGCAAAGGGCGATACGGTAACGCGGGGCGGCGAGTTGAGCCCCGAAGAGGACGGCAGCGAGGTCAACCTGAACGGCGGCGCGGCGAGCGACGGCGAATTGACCTACACGTTCTACTGCATAATCGACTACAGCGAGACGCGGATACAGGCAAAGTACATGTATGCGCTCAACAATATCCCTGGCTGCTCGCTGAACTCGCAAATGAGATTTGACAACGATATGAGTTTTTACGTGGCGGAAACTTAACGCGCGTAAAGAATGATAGGGGAAAATTGTGAAAGCGAAAACGTTTAAACTCGTCAGTTTAATAGTTGCTATACTGGCTGCGGTCATTTTGACCGTCGGCTACGTTTTCGCGTGGTTTTTCGATACCAAAAACGCCGAATTTACCATAAACGGCAAGTCGGCGGGCGCATATTTCGACAGCGGCGACGGCTCGAAGGAAAAGCCTTTCGTTATAGCTAATCCCACGCATATGCACAACCTCGCCGTTTTGCAGAACACGGGCAAGTTTACTATCAACGGAGTGCAGAAACAGTACTATTTCGAGATTAAAAAGACAATCGACGAAATAGATATGACCGAAATGTATATGCCGCCTATCGGCAACGACGAGTTCCCGTTTATCGGCATATTCAACGGCAACGGCAAAACCGTTTCCAACCTTACGGTAACGACCAACAAATCGCTTCTGGGCGACAATTACCCCGCGGAGTCCGACCCCGACTACAAATTTTCGCGTGCGGTCGGCTTGTTCGGTATGACGGGCGACGTGAGCGATATTTCCAACGTTATTTTGGAAAATCCGCTCGTCGACGTTGCGAACGAAAACACGCTATATTTCAGTGAGGACAAGAACGGTGTTAAGGCGGCTCAGCAGGTTGCGGGTATTGCCGTAGGCTTTGTTGCGGGTAAGTGCTCGTCGATAGGCGTGCGCGCGGTTTCCGCGGGTGCAACGCTCCATTTAAAGGTCAGCGGTTATTCGACTTTCAACAGTATTTTAGGCGCGCTCGGTGATAACGTTTCGTCGGCTGTAACGGGCGGCGGACACGTTGCGGGTACGGGCGGCAGCGGCGCGGCTTTCGGTTCAAGCTTCGACGTCGAGGATTTGCTTAAGCGATTAGAAAAAATCGACGCCAATAGAGAATCGTCGACACCTTCTTGGCGTTTGCCGAAAATTGACCATCAAAATGCTAACCCCGTTCCCGACGCGCTAAGACAAGTAGCTTTCGCCGTAACGGAGGAGTCCACTTACGAGGGCGCTGACGCGATAGAGGTCGTTTCCAATCAGAATATAGGCTACTTTTTGGGTAATCAAAATAAAATTATGACCTCGAAAGAGCTAAAGTTTGACCCTCCGATGACGTTGTCAGGAAATGAATGGGTAATGGAAAATACCAGTAACGTGCCGAGGTGGTTCTATACTTATAAAACCGAGAGCGGTTCATACGATACAATGGCTCAAGCTCCGTCGTACGGTAAAACGGTTTTCAATCCGTTGACGCAGTCTGAATTTGACGAGTTGCCGCAGGGTATTCTCGATTTGTTGCCTAAAAAAGTCGGCGATAAGGAAAGGTTTACGGCTGTCAGATTAAGTCAGGTGTTTAATAATACCGAGCATCCGTTCTATAACAACGACGTCGGCGGTTGGTCTTTCCACGGTCAGATTAGCATTATGGGTAAAACCTACGGCAAAGGTTTTATAGATGATGACGGTAAAGTCGTTGACGAAAACCGTGAAGCAACCGGCGATATGCTGAATCAGTGGGGCGGCAAGATAGAGTTCTACAATTACGAAGAAGGTATATATTTGCCGAATAACGCAGTTTGGTTTAAACCTCAGCAGTTAGGCAAAATCAAATTCGTAATGTATGCCGAAAAGATGGGCGAGGGATTTGCTCTCGTTAAAATTACAAGAAAAGGAGCTACCAAGGATAATCCGTTCTATTCCGCTCCCAATACCGGTGGTTGGGGCAGGGGTGACGATATTTTCTTTGAGCCGGTAATGAGAACCAGCTTGCCTTCGGGCGTGTTGCTGTACTTTGAACACGAGATTGACGCTGACGAATTAGCTGCTAATAACGTAGAATATATGTTAATGCAGTACGGCAGTGCAGGCGCACAATTCCTCTATCTCGACCTAGGCGCAAGCGCGGCGGAGGATACGAGCGGTATCGACAGAGAAAAGGCGGTTTCGGCGGTTGACTTCATTTACGACGGCGTTGAAATCAAGCAGGGCGACCCTGCGGACGACGCGGCTGACGCTACTATAAAAGTCGGCGACTTTATAGTTAAAACGAGCGGCGATGACGGCGAAAATGAAGCGCTTTACGAAGCTTCCAAAACCAGCGTTTATTTTGATGATTTATCGAAAGTCTTCAAACTCGTATTCCTGAGATTGTACAGTAAGTCTGACAGTCATACCGACAAGACGAAGACTATCTGTTTGGAGCAGTCCAACCCCGTACCCGACAAGGACTCGGATATTAAAGCAACGTTTGCAACCTACGTCTGCCCGACAATCAGCGGCGGCAGCGGCACCGTTTCGAGCGGTGGCGGCGGTACGGTTACTCCCGGTCCCGGACCCAATCCGACTCCTACGCCTACTGATACGGTTACCAAAACTGCGGATATCAGTGGAGCAAAGAGTGCCAACGACGTGTTGCTTACCGTAACCTACTCTGACGGAAACACAATTGCAACGGCAACCATATTGTGTTCAGGCGGAGCAAAAACAGGCGGAAGTATAGACGACGGTAACGGTAATACGGAAACCGGCGTAGCACATATTCAAACCAGCGGTTCGCCTTGTCTTGAATTTGTACTTGCCGAAGGGTATACTTACACGATAACCGTTTACGCAGGTTCCAGCGGGTCGGGAACAAGAAATATTACTTTAAATGATATTCAGCTGGAAACGGGCGCAGGCAGTGTTTGTAAAGCCGTTACCTGGGATAATTTAACCAGCGGCACGTATTCGTGTACGACAAGCGGTAATATAAGAATTGCCAGAATTGTTATAACGGCAACGCCTAATTAAATCAAATTAAATTAAATCTCCCCGCGGCGATTTCGCCGCGGGGCTTTTTCTTTAACATTTTTACTCGCTCGCGCATATTATGGGGGTAAATGCGGTTTTACGCATATGCGGGGGAAATGGTTTGACGGCAAGATACTTCGGCACGGATGGTTTCCGCGGGTGCGCGGGCGACACTATTACTTCTGAACAGGCTTTCAAGATAGGCAGATTTTTAGGGTGGTACTACACCGCAAAGGGCGGGCGTTGCCGCGTGGTTATCGGCAAGGATACCCGCCTTTCGTCGTATACCCTGGAATACGCTATCGCAGCGGGAATAACCGCCTCGGGCGGCGACGCATACATACTGCACGTAACCACGACTCCGTCCGTATCTTTCGTTACCCGCTGCGACGGTTTCGACTGCGGCGTTATGATTTCCGCAAGTCACAACTGCTATCTCGACAACGGTATAAAGCTTGTCAATTCGCGCGGCGAAAAGATGGAGCGCGGCGTTTTAAACCTCATCGAGGACTATATCGACGGCAGACTGTTTATCGGCGGAGAGCCGTACTCTATCCCCTTTGCGCGCGGCGAAAAGATAGGCAGAACGGTCGACTACGTTGCGGGCAGAAACCGCTACACGGGGCACTTGATTTCGCTCTCTACGTGCTCGTATAAGGGGCTTAAAGTGGGACTGGACTGCGCCAACGGCGCAAGCTATAAAATTGCCCGCAGCGTGTTTGACGCGCTCGGTGCGAGCGTTTACGAACTCGGTTGCGAGCCCGACGGACTCAACGTCAACGAGGGGTGCGGCGCGACCCGCCCGCAGGCTCTTGCACGGCTTGTCAAGGAGAACGCGCTGAATATCGGGTTTGCGTTCGACGGCGACGCAGACCGCTGTATATGCGTTGACGAGCGCGGAAAAATCGTCGACGGCGACGGCATTTTATACGCGGGCGCGAAGTTCTTAAAAGATAAGGGCGAGCTTTTGGGCGACCGCATTGTTGCTACGGTTATGAGCAACGGCGGGCTGAAAGAGGGGCTCACCGCCGAGGGAATATCCGTCGAGGAATGTGCCGTGGGCGACAGCTACGTCTACAAAAAAATGAACGAGTGCGGCGCGGTGCTCGGCGGCGAGCAGTCAGGGCACGTCATATTCGGCAAACTCGAAAGCACGGGCGACGGGCTTGTGACCGCCATTATGATTATGGAGGCAATGGCGGAGCGGGATACGACTCTTTCAGAGCTTGTGCGCGGCTTTAAGAAAAAGCCTCAGCTTACCGTGAGCATAAAGGTCAGAAACAAGGCGGTGGCGCTCGATTCTCCCGCGGCGGTTAAAGCTGTCGAAAACGCCGAAAAGCGGCTTAAGGGCAGGGGCAGACTGCTTGTGCGCGCGTCGGGTACGGAGGACGTCGTGCGGGTGACCGTCGAAAGTCCGACTGCGGACGAGTGCGACGAGGTTTGCCGCGAGATTGAAACCGCCCTAAAAAAGGGCGAGGAGGAAGAATAGTATGTGCGGAATTATCGGGGTTGCCTTGAAGCGCGGCAACGCGGCGGCGGAAACTTACGCGGGGTTGGAGCGGCTTGAATACCGAGGCTACGATTCGGCGGGACTGTCGGTCAAAACGGATGGCGGCGGCACTGTTACCGTCAAGCGGGGCGGTCGGGTTGCCAACCTCAAAGAGAGCGTGGAAAGCCTTTGCGGCGCGATTGCGGTCGGGCATACGCGCTGGGCGACCCACGGCGAGCCGTCGGACAAAAACGCGCACCCGCACGTTGCGGGCAGGTTTTCCGTCGTGCACAACGGCATTATCGAAAACTACCGCGAGCTCAAAGACGAGCTTATAGAAAAGGGCGCGGAGTTTGTTTCCGACACGGACAGCGAGGTCATAGTGCGGCTTTTGGATTACTACTATTCGGACGATTTGCTTGCCGCGGTTGCGCTGGTCGTCAAGCGGCTGAAAGGCTCTTACGCGCTGGGTATTTTATGCGCGGACTTCGACGGGATAATTGCGGTAAAATACAAAAGCCCCGTCGTCGTGGGGTTCGGCGAAGTGGGTGTTGCGCTATGCAGCGACATACCCGCAATGCCAGAATGGGTGAACTCGGTCTGCGTGCCCGAGGACGGCGATATCGCGCTTATAACGGTGCAGTCGGCGCGCTTTTACGACGGCGATTTGCAGTCCGTAAACCGCGTTCGCCGCCCCATATTCGCGGGGCAATTCAACTGCGGAACGGGCGATTACCCCCATTATATGCTCAAGGAAATACACGAAACCGATAAGACGGTGCGCGATACGTGCGACGCGTTTTTCCGCAACGTGGACGTGAAAAAGCTGACAGATTACGTTCGCGGCGCGGACCGCATAATATTTACGGGTTGCGGCACGGCGTACAACGCGGGGCTGGTTGCAAAGCGGTTCTTTTCAGACAAGTGCGGGGTGTTCTGTCAGGTGGAAATTGCAAGCGAGCTACGCTATTCGCCCGTGCATATTACGGGGTCTACGCTCGTTTTGGCGATAAGTCAGAGCGGTGAAACGGCGGATACGGTCGAAGCGGTATCCGCGCTTAAAGAGGCGGGCGCGCGCGTGGTTGCCGTGACCAACTGCGGATACTCGGCGATAACCCGCGTGGCACATATCGTCGTTCCCGTCTGCGCGGGCGCGGAGGTGTGCGTTGCGGCGACCAAAAGCTACATAGGTCAGCTTGCCGCGCTGTACCTGATTTCGAGGCTGACTTCCGACGTGTTCACCGCGCGCAAAAATCTTTTGGAAACGTGCGGTAAGGTGGGGGAGCTTTTAAAGGATACGGGCGGCGCGGATAAAATCGCCAAAGAGTGCGCTCAAAGCTCGGCGGTGTTCTTTCTCGGTCGGGGAGCGGACTACGCCGTGGCGGTGGAGGCTTCGCTCAAGCTCAAAGAGATTTCGTACATATTCAGCGACGGCTATCCCGCGGGCGAGCTTAAACACGGCACGCTTGCACTCATCGACGAAAACACTTTGAGCGTTATAATTATCTGCGATGAAAAGCTTGCGGAAAAGTGTGAAAACGCGGCAAGTCAGGTCGCCTCGCGCAAGGGCAAGGTGGCGGTTATAACCTGCTTAGACGGAGTTGCCGAAAAGCTGAAGGACACCGCGACGGTGTGGAAAATACCCGAGTGCTCCGCCGAACTTTCGCCCTTCGTATCGGCGGTCGCGTTGCAACTAATTGCGTACAAGACGGCGGTAAGCCTGGGGCGCGACCCCGACAAGCCGAGAAACCTTGCAAAGTCGGTAACCGTGGAGTGAAAAGAGCCCCGCGCGATAAAATCGCGCGGGGCTTTAATTACTTAAAAAATTATTTTAAAAGCTTCTTTACAATATTTTTAAGCGTCTTTTTCGGGGTTTTCTTTTCGAGGTCGGAAAGCTTGTCGAAGTTGCTGAACGTGCCGCCTTCGTCGCCCGACCAGCCTATCAGCCATTCGCCGAGCAAATCGTCGCTGAGATTATCGCTGTTCGACTTGTATTTAAAGATATAATAATTTTCTTTCTTGACTTTTGCCGAGCCCAGAAACTCTATCTCGTCGGGTTGTTTGCCGAGCTCGGTAGGGTACGTGAGCCAGTGCACCAAATCGCTCTTTGCAAGGTATTCGGTCGTAGAATATTCGGCGGGGAAAAGAGAGGTGTTTCCGTACCTTTGCAGAACTCCGTACAAAAGCTGCGCGTATTCGAGGTTTTGCGCCATTTCTCTGACGGCGGCGGAGGGTATTTCTCTGCCGTTTTTAAGTAAAGTTTCCGCGGCATAGTAGCGCACGTTGTCGCATTTGAGCGCCATTGTCTTTTCGAGTATATCCAAAAGCTTACCGTCGGCGAAGTACTTGCACACGTCCGCGGCAAATTCCAGAACTTTAACCTTGTCGGGGTCGTCGGCGCCGTCTAAAAGCCTTGCCATATCCTCGGCTACAAACCCGACGAGCGCGTCTTTCGCTTCCGCGGTAAACTTTGAAATGCCGTCTTTGTGAAAGTGCAGTCCCTGATACAGAAGTCCGCGGCGGTATTCGTCCGTTATAGGCTTGACTATTTCCAGAACCTTTTCGATATCGCCTACGTCGATTTTCGCAAGCTGGAACATTTCTTCGACGCAATTTTCGAGCACGCGTTCCTTTTCTACGAGCGCGACGACCTGTTTGATTGCGTCGACTTGCTCCTGCGTAACGTTTTCCATAGACTTTCCGCCCATAGAGAACACGCCCAGAAGTCCGTCCTCGTAAGCGAATAAAAGGTCTTTCTGTCTGTAATTTTTCGCGGCAGGTATAGCCGATATAAGCTTTTGCAGCTCGGCTACGGCAAAGCTTCTCAAAAATGCCGAATCGTCTTCGTCAACGGGCTTTTTCGCGTTTTTCAAAACGTTGCATAAATATTGAACCAGGTTGACTTTTTCCTGATAGTCGGCAGAGTTTGTAACCGCGTCGGTAATCTGTTTAAAGGGTGACATAGCTTTAACCTTCCAAATATTTGATTTTCATAAGTTCTATATCGTCGTCGGTAACGCCTAAAACTTCCTTGCAATACCCCACGATACTTCCGTACTTTTCCTTAACTCTGTCGATTGCAACGGTCAGGTATTGCCGCTTAGCTGCCATCATTCCGTACAAAATTTTCTTAAGCCGAAGCGAGCACGGCGCGATGACGAGCCCCGCTCTGTTCCAGAAAAACCTGGCGCGCTGAAAGCGGTGGGAGGCGACGTAGTCGTCGATTATGACCTCTTCGCTCACGCCCAAAAGACTTTCCACGAGCATAGCTAAGATTCCCGCTCTGTCTTTGCCGCCGCTGCAATGCCATAATATGCAGTCCTCGTTGTCGATTATAAGGCGCAGAGCCTGTTTAAGTAACTGCTGCGGCTCTTCGTTCAAAAGAACGGCGCAGTACATTTCCGCCATATAGTTGTCCGCCGTGCCGAACTCCTTTTTTATGCGCTTGCTCTCTACGACCATAGTGCGTTTCATAGTGCGCTCGCGCGTAATTCCGGGGGTTGCCGTGCACAGGACGGGCAGATGCACGTAATTTACGCCTTCCCAAATGGTGTCGGGGTCTTCTTCCTGCTCGGTAAAGATGCGCAAATCGATTACGGTTTTGACTCCGTAATTTTTAAGCGCTTCGACCGTTTCGGGCGGAATTTTAAAAAGTTTGCCACTGCGGATAAGCTTTCCGTGCTTGATAACCCGCCCGTCTGCGGTCGGAAGACTGCCGAGGTCGCGGGTATTGAACAGCTTTTTGAGCGGCAGGCGTTTAATGTGAACGTGCATATTGCGAGTATATCACAGTTTGAACAAACCGTCAAGCGCTGAAAATTTCACAAAAAGCGAATTTTGCACAAAAAAATCGTGACCTTTATGTTTAAGGCAGGCAAAGCGGAGTTATATAAATATTGTAAACGAAAAAATCACACAATATTTTCAGGAAATTAAGTAATGTCTAAGAAGGAAGAGAGCAAACTTACAGAGGAAGAGAGCGAGCAGACCGAAGTCGTCGAGCAACCTGCCGAGCCGACCGAGCTCGAAAAGGCGCAGGCGCTTGCCGAGGAATACAAGCGCAAGTGGTACGCGGTTGCCGCCGAGTACGACAACTACCGCAAGCGCACGCAGGTTCAGGCGGCGCAAGCCTATCAGGACGGCAAGGCGGAGGCAATCTTGAAGCTCCTGCCCGTTGCCGACACGTTCGGCTACGCCTACGACGGCGCGTCCGACGAAAAGACCAGGGCGGGCATAGATAAGATAATCAAGAATTTCAACAACATTTTGTCCACCCTCGGGGTTGAGGAAATACCCTTAAGCGTCGGCGACAAGTTCGACGAGAGCGTGGCGGAAGCGGTTATGAACGTGCCCGCGGGCGACGGCGAAGAGCCGAACACAATCAAGATAATTTTGAAAAAGGGTTACCGCCGCGAAGGCAAGGTTATACGCTTTGCGCAAGTGTCTGTAACAATTTAAATTCAGGTAAATATTTTCCACATTTAACGGAGGTTTTATATTATGGGAAAGGTAATAGGTATTGACTTGGGAACAACCAACTCGTGCGTGGCGGTTATGGAAGGCGGCGAGCCCGTCGTTATCGCCAACAGCGAGGGTTCGAGAACGACCCCCTCGGTCGTTTCTTTCAAGGCGGACGGCTCGCGTATAGTCGGTCAGGCGGCAAAGCGTTTGGCGGTTGCTCAGCCCGATAAGACGGTCATTTCGATTAAAAGGCATATGGGCGAGGCGTACAAAGTAAATATAGAAAAGGGCTATTCGCCTCAGGAAATTTCGGCGATGGTGCTCGCAAAATTGAAAGCGGACGCCGAAAGCTATATCGGCGGCAAGGTAACCGACGCGGTTATCACCTGCCCCGCATACTTCAACGATTCGCAGCGTCAGGCGACCAAAGACGCGGGCAAGATTGCGGGACTTAACGTTCTGCGTATAATCAACGAGCCCACGGCGGCTGCGCTTGCTTACGGTCTCGATAAGCAGGACGGCACGCAGAAGGTTATGATTTACGATTTGGGCGGCGGCACGTTCGACGTTTCCATTCTCGAAATCGGCGACGGCGTATTCGAGGTTTTGGCGACCAACGGCGATACTCACCTCGGCGGCGACGACTTCGATAACAAGATTATCGACTTCCTCGTCGAAACCTTCAAGCGCGATACGGGCGTTGACCTTTCCAAAGACAAGATGGCTATGCAGAGATTAAAAGAGGCGGCGGAAAAGGCTAAAATCGAGCTTTCGGGTATGAGCACGACGAACATCAACCTGCCCTTCATTACGGTGGTTGACGGCGCGCCTCAGCACCTCGATATCGACCTTTCCAAGCAGAAGTTCGACAGCCTGACTGCCGACCTTGTAGAGAGGACGGTAGAGCCCATGAGAAAGGCTATGGCGGACGCGGGACTTTCCTATTCGGACATTTCCAAGGTAATAATGGTGGGCGGCTCGACGCGTATTCCCGCCGTTTACGACAAGGTTCAGAAGGTGAGCGGCAAAGAGCCCTTCAAGGGTATCAACCCCGACGAGTGCGTTGCAATCGGCGCGGCTATTCAGGGCGGCGTATTATCGGGCGAAGTCAAGGACGTACTTCTTCTCGACGTAATGCCCTTAACCCTCGGCATAGAAACCCTCGGCGGCGTTTCCACTCCGCTTATCGAGAGAAACACGACTATTCCCGTAAAGAAGAGCCAGGTATTCTCGACCGCGGCTGACAACCAGCCGGGCGTTGAAATCAACGTTTTGCAGGGCGAGAGAAAGTTCGCCCGCGACAACAAGTCGCTCGGCAAGTTTATGCTCAACGACATTCCTCCCGCACCCCGCGG
>CAYXTN010000017.1:0-29463 GCA_964468085.1 uncultured Clostridia bacterium
CACCTCCCGGACTTAATCGGCGTATCAACTACGATACGCAAGGCAATGTGCGCTTATAAAAATCGCGCTTTTATATAATACAGTAATAATTTTTCTTTGTCAAACGATTTTTGACGGCTAAAATCAGGTAGAAGGCAATTCCAGCACCTTATTTATAAGCTCTTCGAGCGTCAATTTACCCAACTCTTCGCCACCGAACGTCTTGCTCAAATCTTTTTCCTTGTCGATAATTTCCGCTTTCTGCAAGTCGTAAAGCGTGGACTTATACACGTTGTCCGCGCACGAGCTAACCATATTGTTGAAGTTGTTCATCGTGTACGCCTTTTCGACTTTGTTGTTGTACAAAACTATGCGCCACATACCCTGCGCCTCGCCGTAGGTAAAGTATTCGCCTGCCTTAAACTCTTCCTCGGTTATGTGCCCCAGAGCGTTGTCGTAAGCCGTATCGTCTTCGGGCGGATTGTCACGCGTATTCACAAGCACGAAAATATCGTCAACCTTTTTATAGTACAGCCAGTCCGCGTGATAGTCGTTTTCGCCCGCAAGAACGGGGTCGCTGTCCTTGCTTACGCCGTAAACCTTCTCCGCGTACACCCTCTGAATGAACAGCTTGTCGATTGCGGTGGCAAGCTCGGTCACCTTGGTGTGTTTAAGCTGACGGAGCATAGAGCTCTTTTCCAGCTCCTCCGACGAAATAATTTCGCCCACCGTCAAGCCGTTTATGCGGTCCGCCAAGCCGGAAAGCGGCGTGTCCTTGATAGCGCTTAAAAGCTGACTTTCGCTGCCGTCCAGTCCCAAAACGTCGCCCACGGTCATTCTGTCGGTAAAGTTTTTGGCGATAGCCGCCACTTCCCTGACCTTGACGCCGTTCACGCCCCCGACCTCGGCAATATATTTGCCTTCTTTGTCGAGATAAACCGTTACCTCGCGCTCGTTGTCGCCGTGCTTGTCGTAAATAGCCGTGTAGGTGTTGTCGCCGTTATCCGCCAAATCGGAAATTTTATAGGCGATATAGCACATAACCTTGTTGTCGGGAGTGATTTTGTCAATGAACGTACACACTTCCAAGTCGTCGATAATTTCGTCGATGCCGTCGCCGCGGAGCAGTGCGCCGAGCGTCGTCGTGCCGAAAATTTTGCCGATTTCGCTCTTGCCCTCTTCGTTGTTGTCGTTTATAACCTCGGAAACGAGTATCGAATCGAGGGGCGCGAACGGGTCGGCTATGATATCGTACAGCGTGAGCGCGTCGAGCTGTACCAAATTGTTTTGGTTGTCGCGGAAGTAATTCTTGCCGCTGTAAGTCTTTATCGCCCAACGCTCGACGCCCTCGTCGGGCTTATAGGGCTCGGGGTCGTAATATCCTCTCGCATAGGGCTCGTAGTAGGAATAACCTGTAAATCTGTCGGAAGCGTCCGTAGCGTCCCCGTTCAACTCGGCGTAAACTTCGTCGTAATTAACTACGAAATTTCCGTTGTTGTACTCGACCGCGATAAAATCGGTGTCGTCGCCGTACTTTAGAATCTGGAAGTTGTACGTCTTGCCGTCCTTATCCACAGAATAATAATCGGTTAGATATTCCGCTTCTTCTATGCCGCTTTCGGTAACCCTGCAAGGCACGTAGTAGAGCGCAAATCTGTCGCCCGACGGTGTGAGCAAAGCCTCTTCGCGCCCTCTTAAATTTGCAGGGAAAGCGCCTGCGTTGTCTTTGCAATTATAGTAAATACCGCTCGCTTCGTCGTATCCGTAATAATCGTACATAACGGGCAGTCTAAGCTCCGAGCCCTCGACCGCCGCGTAATCGCATTCCGAGCCCATAACGAGCGATTTTACAAGAAGGTTCGCGCCGTCGCCGATAACTCCCAGCTTTTCCAGAAGCGCCGCCGTCTTGATATTCATAACGCTGTCGGACAAAACCTGCGCCAAATTCATTAAAGGATTGCTTTCGAACTCCTCGTGGTCGAGCTCGATATAGTCGTCCGCGATGCCGTAGAACGTGTTCAAAAGCATCTGCGTTGCGGGGATAAGATTGCTGATATCGTCGAAGCTCTTGCCGACGATTGCCAGCTCGCCGTTTTCGAACACAAGCCCCTTAACGCCCGACAAGAGCTCCTTAAGGTTGGAAACGCCGCCGTTTTCCTTGTCGGTGTTGATATATCTGTCGCCCTCGTTGTCGATACCGATTGCCGACATTACCGTGTTTATGTCGTTGTTCATGACAAACCAGTACACGCCGAAAATCGCTCCGATTTCGACTAAGATTGCGAATATAAATCCGAGTAAAAACGATATTAACCCGGTTACGAGTTTCGACCCGCCTTTTGACATATTTGTTACCTCAACTAATACAACACAATTATACTATACGCATAATGTAAAAATCAAATTATTTAAGCCGCCAATAATTTACTGTCCGCGGCGAGCAAGCGCGTACTTTATAAGCGTTTGTTTTTCGTTTTTAACGTTGCCGATTGCGCACTCTCCGAGCAGCATTTTCAGCGTTTTTGCCGTTTCGTCGGGGCATATTCCCGCACCAATCAGTTCGTCGCCCCTTATATCGAGCTCTTTTAAAGTGAACGGCACGCCCTCGTTTTTCATATCTTCCATTATCCTTTTCCACTTGACAACGCAGGGCGCGGGCGATAATTCGTCCTTGCACGCGGAAAAGTCCGCCTGCTTTAAAAGGAGTAAATCGTCCAAAATATCCGGGTGGTTTACGATAAATTTGCGCACCTTGTTATCAGAAGCCGCGCCCGACAAATCGTACATATGCCACCGCACGAGCTCGCACACCCTTGCCGTAAGTTTTGTGGGCACGCGCAACCGCTTGCAGATATTTTCGGCGAGCGCCGCGCCCTCCTCTTCGTGGCGGGCGAACTTGCCGAAACGGATTTGGCAGTAGGGCTTGCCGACGTCGTGCAAAAGCGCCGCAAGCCGTATTTCAGGCGGGGCGTACAGTACGCACCTTAAAGTGTGCTCGAGCACGTCGTGATTGTGAAAGTCCTTGCGCTGATACATATCGTCGCCGAGCGCAAGCTCGGGCAGAACACGCGCGAGCACGCCCGTACGTTTCAAAAGCTCCAAGCCCTTGTACTGAGCCCTTTTAACGCCGTACTTCGAGTCGGCGTGCAGGATTGCGTTGAGCTCCGCCCATATCCTTTCCGCCGCGATATCGTCGATTAAAGCGCAGTTTTCGCGCGCGCCCTCTATGCACTCCTCCGTCGGAGTAAACCCGATTTGCGCGGCAATTCGGCAAAGGCGCATAAGCCTCAGCCCGTCCTCGCCGAACACCTTTTTCGCGTCGACTACGGTCGTTATCCGTTTGTTCTTTATGTCTTCTATACCGCCCAAAGGGTCGACGAATTTTTGAGCGGCGATATCGTAGTAAACGGCGTTGCACCTAAAGTCGCGACGGCGCGCGTCGCTTGCTATATCGTCGGTAAAGAACACCTCGACGGGCGAATGTATTCCGCGCACGTACTTATCCGTTCTAAAAGAAGTGAACTCGTAGTCTTGTCCGTCCGCGCTCATTAAGACCGTGCCCGTGTTCTTATATACTGCCGAAACTGTGAACCCCGCCTCTTTCGCGGCGGCGCAGACCTCGTCCGCGGACAGTGGCGCGCAGATATCCAAATCGCCGCAATTGACCGACAGACCCGCCAGAAAATCGCGGCACGCTCCGCCCACGACGTACAGAGGTTTACTCAATGACAGCGCAAGATTATTCAGTTTTTGCGGCAACGTCGCGTGCATATCCGCCCGATTTCCTTATTATTTAGTTTTAACATTATAGCAAATATATAAAACTATTGCAATCTTTGCAATAATATTGTATAATATTTTGTGAATTAAAGGCTTTACGAGAGAGAAAAATTTATGTACCACGTGATTTTAAACGGCAACAATACCGACAAAACGACCGCCGCGAAAATAGAAACGGTAAAAAAAGTATTCGAAACGGCGGGCAAGGAAATCACGGTGCACCCCACGACTCACGCGGGGCACGCTAAGGAAATTGCCGCCGAATTAACTGCAAACGGCGAGTTTGCGCACATTATCGCAATGGGCGGCGACGGCACTCTGCACGAGGTGCTAAACGGCATAGCCGACACCGAAAACTGCACGTTGGGGCTTATCCCCTTGGGAACGGGCAACGACTTCGCGGAGACTGCGGGGCTTTCGCACGACGTTAAAACCGCCGCGGAAACGATTGCCTTCCGCGCTCCTACCTGTATCGACTACATAGAGCTCGACAGCGGGCTTCGCAGTATAAACGCGGTGGGTATGGGTATAGACGTCGACGTTTTAGAGCGCGCCTACGCGGGCAAAGCCACGGGCAGAAACAAGTACTTCAAGGCGTTCTTAAAGAGCCTCAAATACTACAAGGCGTCCACCTTCAAGGCGAGCTGGGACGGCGGCGAAGAGCGCGAGTACACGGGCATTATCGCGTGCCTCGGAAACGGTCGGCAAATCGGCGGCGGCATAAAGCTTTTCCCCGACGCGGAAATCGACGACGGATATATCGACCTTATTCTGGTCGACTACCTCTCGCGGTTCAGAACGCTTATAGCGTTTATAAAGCTGACTTCGGGCAAGGTAAACAAGGTCAAGGAAGTCACGCACGTAAAGTGCAAAAGCGTTCGTATAACGCCCGTCGAGGGCAGTGCGCCCATTCAGGCGGAGGGCGAAATTTACCAAAACGTACCGCTTAGCGCGCACATAGTTGCGGACAAACTCAAATTTTACCTGCCCAGCAGAATTATTAATTAGTCAATGATAGAGAAATATTATCGGCGCATAATCGACGGAATACCTTCCGCAATTGTCGTCGTCGACCAAAACTTAAAAGCTGTTTTTTGCAACGCAAACTTCGCCACCCTCTTCGGTAAGGCTTTCCGCCGCACCACTCTGGGCGGCGCTTTCGGTTGTGCAAAATGTCAAAAGTGCGGCAATGGCGACTGCGCCAGGGGGTGCTCGCTTATCACCGCGTTCGAGGACTCCTTTTACTCTTCAAAGGAAATTTCGCGCCGCGTCTATTTAAAGATGGGCGGCGAGGAAAAGCGCGAGGTTGCCTTTTCGCTGACCGTAAAGCCATTGGGCGGCGGCTTGTGTATGGGCATTGTCGACGACGCGCTGGAGCTTGAAATCGCGCGCGAGCTGGTTGCCGCAAGGAGTATTCAGCAGCGTCTTTTGCCTGCGGGCAAGTGGGCGGGAGGCAAGCGCTACTCCTACCTCTATATCCCCTGCCGCGACATAGGCGGCGATTTGCCCGAGGTGTTCACGGTGGGCAATTCCGCGTGCGGAATGATTGCCGACGTTTCGGGCAAGGGCATTTCGGCTGGCATGCTGACGGCGTTCGTTAAAGCCGCTTACGACAAGAGCGCGTACTCGCCCGCGCAAGCCATATCCGCGCTTGCGGACAAGTTTTCGGAGCTCAATTTAGACGAGAGGAACTATATTACGGTTGCCGCGGCGCGCATAGATAAGGACAGCATAACCTACTCTATGGCGGGGCACAACGTGCCTATACTTTTAAAGTCGGGCGGCGGCATTACGCGCATAGTTTTGAACTCGCCCCCCGTTTCCAACTGGTTCGACAACGCGGCGTATTTCGAGGATACTATACCCTATAAGAGCGGGGATATCCTCGTGCTACTTACCGACGGCGTGACCGAAAGCAAGAACCGCTACGGCGAAATGTTCGGCGTTGACGGCGCAATTAAGACCCTTTCCCTCTCGCGCACGGGCGAGGAATTTATCAAGAATTTAGAAACCAATTTAAAGAACTTCTGCGGCGAGCTTCACGACGACGTTACCGCAATTGCTTTTGACCTCTAACATATAAAACAAGCCCCGCGGCGTTCAGCCGCGGGGCGCTTTTTCATTTATAAAACTTCTTTTATTTTCGCAATTGCCATAGTGCGGTTTTCGACGTCGAGCTTTAGATATATCGTGCTGATATAGTTGCGCGCAGTGCCGTCGGAAAGCTTTAACGCAGAGGCTATCTGCCTGTTCGTAAACCCTTCCAAAATCATCATCGCTATGCCCGCTTCCCTGTCCGAAAGCCCGAACGCTCTCTTTAATTTGATTTCACGGTCGGACGAAACCATCATCGCCGCCTCCGTGATTTTTTTTGCTATCTGCGAGGGCAGAATCGTGTCTCCCTTGTACGCGTTGTGAATGGCGTCGATAAGCGCCGTCGAGCCTATATCCTTTAATAAATACCCGCACGCGCCCACGTTGATTGCCGACAGAATATAGTCGCTGTCGTCGAAGGTCGTCAAAATTATAATCTTGCAGTCGGGCGCAATTTCTTTAATCTTTTTGGTCGCCGCAACGCCGTTCATATTCGGCATACGTATATCCATCAGCACCACGTCGGGGCGCTCCTTTTCCGCCATTTCCACAGCCTGCACGCCGTCGCCCGCAACGCCGACTACCGTTATGTCGCCGCCCGTCTCCAAAACGCTCTTTATCCCCTCCGCCAGAATTATCTGGTCGTCGACAAGCATTACTTTTATCACGGTTGTTCCCCCCTTTCGATTGAAATTTTAATCTCGCAGCCGTCGCCGCTCTCGCTTTCGTACACAATTCCGCCGCCGAAAGCCGCCGCCTTTTCGCGTATGCCGCGCAGTCCGTACCCTTCCTTGAAATCTTCGGGCAGTCCCCCGCCGTTATCCGAAACGGTTAAAACCACTTTGTCTTCGGCTTCGGCAAGCTCCACGTAGAAGGCGCTCGCCCCGCCGTGGCGCATACCGTTGGAAAGGCACTCCTTTAAACTGTTACAGATAAATCTGCGCCTGTCGCCCGACAAATTTAAGTCGGCTATATCGAACCTTATCTTGACGTCCGTGCCGTCCATCGTCTGCGCGATAATTTCGCCTATTTCCTCTTTTAAGGAAACCGCCTCGCTCCGCCCCGCCAAAAGGTGCACGCTCTCGCGCATCTGCTCCAAAGCGTTTTTCGCCTGAATGTTGGCGGAAATAATTTTACTCTTCGCCTCTTCGGGATTGGAATCTATCAAAAGCTTAGCCGCCTCGGTCTGCATAATAACCGCCGTCATCGAGTGCCCCGCGTTGTCATGAATGTCGCGCGCAATGCGGTTGCGCTCCTTAAAGACTGCCGTTTCCGAAAGCTCGGCGTACGCCTCTTCGAGCTCCTTTTTGCTCTCGTCCGCCTCCTTTAACGCCTTAGCAAGCTTTAAGTTGTTGCGGTAGAACGCCAAAAGAAAGTTAACGACGGCAAAGTGCAGAGCAATAATCATAATGCCGACAAGCGCGGCGACCGCCATATCGAGCGGCTCTATATCGTGCGTATAGTTTATAAACCAGCCGAAAAAGTACGTAGCCGCGAAAGCCACACAGCTTATCACGAACACGACTATCTTGGTGTGGAAATCTTCCAAATTCAAATACAGCTGCGATAAAATTACGCAGTACAGACCCGCAAGGTACGAGCTGCCCGTCAAAAGACAGATAAACAGCAGAAAGATAAAGTCGAAGCAGTAAATTACTATGCGCACTCTCATCGTTTTGGCAAGGTACAGCTCGACAAAACACAGCGCGTCGAGCGCGACCATACAGCCGATGAGCGATAATATCTTCCACAACGCGGGCAGAACCTTGACGTTGAGAAACTGAGCGCAGATTATCCCTTCGAATATCACGAGTATTACGCCGACGACCGCGCCGAGAATACGCGTAAAGCGGACGGGGTTGTTTAAAAGCTTGCCCTTATTCTCCATAAGCTTCACCCGTGACCTTTTCGCCGAACACGCCTCTGTCCGCCATTTTGTAGCTGTAAAATTCGCCGTCGCCGCTCACCACGCAATAATCGTAAAGGCGCGCGCCGCACAGCTTGCCTATCCTGTAAATTCTCTCGCACAGCTTATCGTCCGAGCAATCGGGAGGGCGTTTATTGTCCGCCCTTCTGCCCGCCGCAAAAATGCCGTACGGACGGCTCGCGGAAACAAGCTGTAAAATTTCCGTCTCTTCGGGCGCGGCGGGATTACCTTCCCTGCCCTTAAAAGAGATAATTCTTCTCACTCTGCCGTCCTTGTCGAGGCAGTAAAGCTCCACGCAGTCGACCTCGGGAACGGGACGGGCAGACAAGTACCGTTTAAATTCGAAAACGTTGCGGGCAACGGCAAAGCCGTCTATTTCGCGCACGGCGTGCAGTGCTTTGCCGAGCACGGCTACGTAGTCCGCCATATTTCTGCCGACGCCCTGCACCTTTGCAAGCTCGAAACTTTCGGCTTTGAAAACGTCACCGAATGAATTAAAAGAATTGACGAGCGCGTGCGCGGTTGCGTTCAAATCTTTGCGCGGGCAGGCGTTGAACAGCAGAATTTCCATGAGCTCGTGCTCGTAGACTATCCCGCCGTTTTTGACCTTGCTGACAAGTCTGTTTCTGTGACCTTCGTGCATATACCTACCCTTAAACCGCAAAAAATAAATTTTGCAAATCGCCTTGTTTTTATTTTACCATAAAAATAAAAAAGAGTATAATAAAAAAGAGGTATTTATGAATAATTACTTTAACGACATTGTAAAAAATCTTTCTCAGCTTATAAAGTTCGATTCATCGCAAGCGCCCGCGACCGAGGGCAAACCCTTCGGCGAGAACAACGCGCGCTGTCTCGATTTCTTTTTATCCCTCGCCTCCTTTTTGGGCTTCGAGGCGAAAAATTACGACAACTACGTCGGCGAAGTGCGCTTCGGCAGCGGCAAGGACTTTGCGGTGCTTGCGCATCTCGACGTCGTGCCCGCGGGCAGCGGCTGGACGCACGAGCCCTTCGGCGGCGAGGTCGACAAGGAAAGCGGCAGAGTCTGGGGCAGAGGCGCTATGGACGACAAGGGTCCCGCCCTTATCGCGCTCTACGCTATGAAGGCGCTCAAAGACGAGGGGTTCAAACCCTCGAAAACCATTAAGCTTATCGTCGGCTGTAACGAGGAAACGGGCTGGGCGTGCATGGACCACTACAACAAGGTGGCGAAGATGCCCGAGGTCGGAATTTCGCCCGACGCGGACTTCCCCGTCATCTACGCGGAAAAGGGCATTGCGCATTTACAGTTCGCATTCTCCGCGGCAAACGCGCAGTACTCCTCTCTGCAGGGCGGCGGCGCGGCGAACATGGTTTGCGACTACTGCTCGGTAAAAGCGGAGGAAAAATCGGCGCTTTTGGAGCAATTGGGGCTGGAATATGCCGCAGGTAACGTAATTTCGCGCGGGAAGAGCGCGCACGGCTCTACCCCCGAAAAGGGCGTCAACGCAATCGAAAAAGTGCTCGACTATCTGGGACTGACCGAAATGAAGAGGCTTCTTTTCGTCGAGAAATTCGGGCTTGTAAACTTCGAGGACGAGACGGGCAAGCTGACCTTCTCGCCAAACGTAATAGAGCAGAAAGACGGCAAAATTTACGTAACGTGCGATATCCGCTATCCCGCCACATACAAGCTCGAAGACGTTCTGGAAGTTATAGACAAGCACGGCGTGCCCTACGTGATTTTGCACGAGCAGGCGCCCCTTTACAACGACAAGGACGGCGAGCTTATCACTACTTTGCTGAGTGTGTACAACGAGGTTACGGGCGCGAACGCTCAGCCCGTGGCAATCGGCGGCGGCACGTACGCGCGCGCTTTAAAGTGCGGCGCGGCGTTCGGTCCCGAAGAGGACGGCGAGGAATGTACAGTCCACCAGCCCGACGAATACATAACGTTCGAAAAGATAGAAAAGTGCTTCAAAATTTACAAGCTTGCGCTTGAAAGACTTTGCAGGTAACAAATAAAAGCGCCGCGGCATTTGCCGCGGCGCTTTTATTATATTTCTTTATTGTCATTCTGTTGGGGCGTCGTTTTCGGCGCTTTTCCCAAAAGCGAGCGGATAGTTTCGAGCTCGTTCGGCGGAATACTGTTCTTCTCCACCGCAATTGCCGTAACGCGCGAGTTGTACAAAAACAGATAGTTTTTGGTTTCTCTTATTTTCACGAGCCACTTATAGTAAACTTTGTTGGTCGAGGTGTGCTCGCCTTCGGTATATTCCCGCTCGATAAGATAGTCGCCGAAAAACTCCGCGTCCTCCACACGGTTCATTTTTATTGCGGTTCTGTTGAAATTTTTGTAGTATAAACGCAAAAAAACGGCAAGGAAAATAAGCACTACGCCGAGCACAAGCACAACCGTTCCGTAAGTGGCGTCTTCCTCTTCATATACGCTAACGCCGAGCACGAGCACGCCCAACGCCGTAATCAGCGCGCCTAAAATAATATATAAAACGCTCAGTTTAAGCAGATTAGCGTTCAGCTCGCTGAACAGCTTTTCGTCCATTTTGGTACTGGTTTTTATCGTACCGTTTTCGGTTATCATTAAATTTACCCCCTTAATATGCCTTAACGAACGGCTTTTTCGTTACATTAAGTGCTTGCGTATAGCTTTAATCGAAGTGTTGGCAATGAGGTTAGAGCCTCTGAACGTGGGGTGCACGCCGTCCAAGGAATAGTCGGTATAAGGGTGACTTTCGCACAGCCCGTTGAACATTTCGTCGTACGCCACGAACTCGTCGCACTTTTCCACGCACACGCGGTGAATGATTGCCAGCTCCTTTTTGAATACGGGGCGCATACGGCTCTTGTCGGGCGCGGGCAAAAGGAACGGCTCTAAGAAAATGACCACTATCCCCGCCTCTTTCAAAACGGTGATAAGCTCGGTCAAATCGCGCTCGAACTGCTTGAAATTGAGCTCCTTGCCGTACTTGAACTGGTGAATGGTGTTGTTGATGCCAATCATTATAACTACGGCGTCGGGCTTTAAGTCGATGACGTCGCGCTGAACGCGGGCGAGAAGGTCGCACACCTCGTTGCCCGAAACGCCCTTGTTTATAAGTTCGATATCCATATCGGGATAGATGGGGCGCAGCTTGTCGGCAAGTATTTTAACGTAGCCGTTGCCGAGCGACTTGTCGTCGTTCCTGTCCCTGTCGCAATCGGTAATAGAATCCCCGAAAAATACGATTTTCATTACTTTTCCCCTCTGCCGCACGCGCGGCAATTTATTAAAATTGACTTATTTTCATTTTACCACACCGACTTCTATTTATCAAGCGTAGCGCATAAAATTTTGTAAGCTTTAATTTTTAAAAGGGATAAAATATGTTTTGACAAGCGCGATTATTTATGTTATATTTATTTAGCGTTGAGCGGACGTACCCAAGTGGCTCAAGGGGCTCCCCTGCTAAGGGAGTAGGGCGGGAAACTGCCGCGCGAGTTCAAATCTCGCCATCCGCGCCATAACCCGAGGATAGGTTTAGACCTATCCTCGGGTTATTTCTTTAAGCGGATATGGCGGATTTGAGGGGAGGCAAGTAAAACTTGTTTTGCGTAGGTCGGCGGGCTCTACCGCCGACTTGACAGCAATCGGCTTTTGCTGTCAACCGTGCGCGTCCGCCCAAGGCGCAAATCTCGCCATCCGCGCCAAAAAAGAGACAGGTTTTCACCTGTCTCTTTTTTACAATTTCTTTCTGCTTGATTTTAATTCTTCTCCGCTCCCTGCGAACCTTCCGAATCAGGATACGCAAAACTTATCACACAGTTCATTCCTTCCGAGTTATCGCCATAAACTATTGTTGTCAGCTTGCCTTCCTGAACCATAACAACAATATAATTACCGTCCTCCGAGAATTGATACTGACCGTCGGCGCCCTGGAACATACTATACAGTTTGGCGATGTTTCCCTTTCCTTCAATGGTCAGAATCTGTCTTAATAACTCGATTTTTGCTTCTTCCAGAGATTTATACTCGCTTTCTTGCTCTTGGGTTTCCAATGTAGCCGTCACAATAATCTTTTTCAACGAACCGCCGTCAAGTTTATAAGTGGTCGTAACCTGTGTGTTTTTATCAGTTATAGCGATACTGTCATTGTCAACGAAAGTGTATTGATATTCGCCGTCGGAAGACTGAACGTATACGCCAAATTCAGGGCAATTCTCAAGATTCTCGAAAATAGTGTTCCACTCTTCTATGTCGATGTCAATCGAGGGCTTAACTTCGCCGCCACTGCCGCCGCTACCGCTGCCGCCACCGGAATAATCGTCGCTGTCCGCCGCGTCGCCCTCGTTGGGCAACGTAACCATACCCGTACCGTACGAGAAATAGAATTTCTGAGTTAATCCGTTTGCCTGCATTAAGACGTAGTCGACCTTTTTATTGACGAACCTTATTTCGCTTATCATCCCGCCATTTTTCGGAATATACGACTGCGTAGCCGCATTCCACGTATAGTCGACCTTATCGAGACTTGCAAACATTGCGGAAGGCAGATTTTGGGCGTAATCATTTTCCTCAATCTCTTCCTTAACCCATACACCGTCCATAACGTAGTAGCTGTAATATTTGTCACCGTCTTTTACGGCATACATCTCAACCACCTTGCCATTCGCCTTCTGTAACTGGTACAGCTTGTCGCCGTCCTTTTTGCCGACGAGTTCACCGATTATATAGGTTTGATACATAACGTCGACTTCCATCTGCATTTTGGCGTCGCTCATTGCAAGGGCGGCAGTCCATTCGTCGTCGGAAACCTGCCCGCCTATTGTGTTGACCGTAGGAATAATTATATTCGTATCGCCGTAAACGAAATCGATGGAATAATCTTCGTAATTACTTTCGTCAATCTGTCTTGCCCATACCAGCTTTCCGTCCTTGAACTTGACGGATACCTGAACACCGTCCAAATCGGCGCTGTACATTCCGCTTTCCTCGTCAAACTCGAAGTTGCTCTTGACGTACTGCGCGGTATTTATTCCGAAGAACTGTATCGCGTTCATAGCGGCGTACTGCTCGTCGGTGAGCGTAGTTTTCTCCTTGGTGGTGCGGCCGTGCTCGGTCTTGTATGCGTAAACGCCGTCGCTTTCCTTTAAGTAATAGGTCTGGTCGTAAGTCATGTCGCTGCTGCCGAACTGACCGTAAGAGGTGAACCTCTTGTTGCCGTCGCACTTAAATTCGTTTACGACCATACCGTACATGCTTACGCCTACGCGGTAGTTGCCGTAATTCATCTGAAGCGCCGCGTTCCACTGAGCTTCGGTAACCTGACCGCCGAGTAAAACTACGGGAAGAGTTACCGTCGGGTTGTAATCGAAGGTAGCAAAATAATGCTCGTCGCCCTCTTCGCCGTCCGTTACGTACTCCATGGAAACGAGCTTGCCGTTGCCGTCGAAATGCAGAGCCGCGCTCTTAACGTTTATAGTTAAGTCTTCACCGCCCAAATTGACAGATACGGAGTAGACTTCTTTTGCTACGTACTCACCGTTTACCGTGCCCTGTTCGAACTTTTCAAACGGGAACATCGGCGCAAGCGCAAAGTTTTCAGCCTTTGTCTCGTCAATGCTTGCCTCCGAGGTCTCTCCTTTAGTCCAGTATTCGTAACCCTTCATATACTGATACGTCTTTCCGTCCTCGGTTTCTTCAAGGTAAGCTTCGGCTTCATATCCACTGCCGCTCTGAGACATATAAGCCTTCTTGCCGTCGAATTTTAAAGTCATTACGCGTGTTTGACTGTTGCGAATCACGGTGCTCGTTGCGCCGATTTTTTCGCCGAACGTAAACGCCGCCGCCCACTTTTCTTCGTCCATTTCCACAGCCGTAGCGGGAGGAGCCGCATTTACCGTGATATCGCAGGTTGCGCTCTTATCGCCCGCCTTTGCCGTTATGGTTGCCGTGCCAGCCTTTACTGCCGTTACCACGCCGTTCGATACGGTTGCAACCGCAGTATCGGAAGACTCCCACAAAACGGTAGCCGCGCCGACGGGATTGACCGTTGCCGTCAAGGTCAGCGTTGCGCCGCCTACAGTAATTGTCGCGCTCGTCTGGTCGAGAGTTACGCTTGTAACCGCTACGACGGTCGTCAAATCGGCATGGCATTCGTCGCATACGTCGTCGCCGTCAACGTCATGATGTACTTCCGGTTCCTTGTATTCGCCGCACGAGCACTCCTCGCGGTGATATCCGCCGCCTACGTCTTTGTAAGTCCAGCTGTGAGAATGTTCGTCGTTACCGCCGCACGCCGAAAGTCCCGCCGCAAACGACGCAGACATAACTATGGCGACAATCGCACCTATAAGCTTTCTTTTTCTCATATTTTACTCCTTAAAATTGATTTAATTTTGTTTATTTTATCATATTGAATAATATAAAGTCAAACTCACTTCAGTATATTTATGCTTTAATATGTCCTAAATATATTGTATACGGCTGAGAGCCGTTTGTCAACACAAATAAGGCTGAAAGCCGTACAATGTTTAATATGAATAAATTCAAAGAAAGGCTGAACGAGGTTTTAAAGGAAAACGGAATTTCGCAGGTAGCGCTTGCGCAGAAAATTGCCATGTCGCAGGGGGTTGTGAACAATTACTGCACGGGCAAGCGCGAGCCGACGTTGGACGTGCTTATGCGCATTTGCGAGGTTTTGGAAATCAGCTCGGATTATTTACTTGGCTTAGTCGATTAAATTTTGGTATAATATAATTATGTACGAAGAACTCTCCCCTTTTCTCACCGAGAAAATGTCGCGGGAAAAGCGCGACGGAAAATTTAAAAAGGTTGCCTTCGACAACGACAAGGTTATAAGGCGAATTGAAAATCCGCACGACATCGGCTCGGTGTGGCGCACGGCGTTCATACGCGATATCGACAAGATTATGAACTGCCCCTACTACAACCGCTACGCCGACAAAACGCAGGTCTTTTCCTTTTACAAAAACGACGATATCACAAGACGCGGGCTGCACGTTCAGCTCGTTTCGCGCATTGCAAGAACAATCGGCGGCGCGCTCAATTTAAACCTCGACTTAATAGAGGCGATTGCGCTCGGGCACGATATCGGACACACCCCTTTCGGGCACGCGGGCGAGCGATATCTGGACGCTTGTTACTACGAAAATACGGGGCGGCATTTTTCGCACAATATCCACTCTGTAAGGGTGCTCGACGGCGTTTACCCCTATAATATATCGCTGCAAACGCTTTCGGGGATTGCCGCGCACGACGGCGAGTTCGAGCTTTCCGAGTACCGTCCCGAGCCCTTGACGAGCTTTGAAGAGTTCGACCGTCAAATCGAAAACTGCTACCTTGACGCGGGCGCGGTGAAAAAACTCGTGCCCTCCACTTTGGAAGGCTGCGTTGTGCGTATCTCCGACATAATCGCGTACTTAGGCAAGGACAGGCAGGACGCCGAGCGCGCGAAAGTCGTTAAAGAGAGCGATTTCGAAGGCACGGCGATAGGCAACTTCAACGCCGAAATGATAAACAATTTAATGGTCAATATTATAGAGAACAGCTATGGTAAGAACTATATTATGCTCGACGCAACGCACTTTGAGGCGCTGCAAAAAGCCAAGCGCGACAACTACGAGCTTGTGTACAAGAGCGATTTGGCGCGTAAAGGTTTTGCCGAAACGGTAGAGCCGATGTTCCGCCTCGTTTATAAAAAACTTTTGGACGATTTGGTTACGGAAAATCTTTCGTCGCCCGTTTTCGCGCACCATATAGATTACGTGAACGAGTCGCACTACACTCGGCGCGAACCCTACGAGAACAGCGAGCCCAACCAGATTGTAGTCGACTACATAGCAAGTATGACCGACGATTACTTTATCGATTTGTTTGCCAAGCTCTTCCCCGACAGCGACCTGAAAATAGAATACAAAGGATATTTCGATTAGTAAAAAGCCCCGCGGTGCAAACGCGCCGCGGGGCTTGATTATTTAAACTTTACCTTTTAGAGCTTCAAACGCACCGCTCTCTTTATAACTGAACCTGTCGCCGTTCGAGCTGACAATGCAGTGGTCGAAAAATATTATCTTGCACATTTTGCAGGCTTCGATAAGTTTCGCCGTCACTTCGTTGTCGGCATTCGACGGGTTTGCTCGGCTGTTAATGTGATTGTGCGCCAGATAAAGTCCGTACGCGCCCGACGAGGATATTACCGAAAGCAACGCTCCCGACGAAACTTCAACCTTGTCGGGAAGCTCCGAGGTATAGGGTTTAATGCCCGTCACCTTGCCGCTCTTGTTGACGAAGTACAGCTCCATATTCTCGTTCTTTTCGCCGCGGAACCTCTTTGCCGCAACCTCGAAACACTGCGCCGTACCCATTATGTACAGCTCGTCCTTTTCGAAAAGCTTTCTCGCGCGGTCGATAGATTTTAAGTACGCGGCAACGCTTTCGGACACGCCCTCGACCGTTATTATCTCGGCAAAGTCGGCTTCGAGTATTGCCGAAACGCTCGGAAACCGCTCGAGTAGCGCGTTCGTAACGGCGGACATATCCCTGCCGCCGTACGCGTTGCCCAAAATTATATTCAAAAGCTCGCTTTCGCTCAACTCCTCGCCCGAATTGAGCCTTTCGAGATATTCCTGTCTGTATCCTTGTGCCATCTTGCCCTTTATCCTCAGTTTCTGACCGTTATATAGCTTCCGCCCGTCTTGTCCTTTTTAACGATTATCTGTCTGTCGATTTTTTCCTTCAGCTCGGCAACGTGCGAAATTATGCCGACGAGCCTGTTGCCCTCCGAAAGGTCGTCGAGCGCGCGTATCGCCTGCGAGAGCGAAACGTTATCCAAAGAGCCGAACCCTTCGTCTACGAACATTGTGTCGAGTTTAATGCCGCCCGCGGACGACTGTATTTCCTCCGACAGCCCGAGCGATAATGCCAGCGCCGCCTTGAACGACTCTCCGCCCGACAGCGTTTTGACGCTGCGCGATGTGCCGTTGTAGTGGTCCAGAACGTCCAGCTCCAACCCGCTCTGACTGCGGTTGTTCTCCGCGCTTTCACGCCGTTTTAATTCGTACTGATTGTTGGTCATAACCAACAGCCTGCGGTTGGCGCGGACGATTACCCTTTCGAAATACGCCGCCTGCACGAAGGTTTCGAGCATAATTTTTTCCTTGCCCGAAAGCGTGCCGTTCGCCGTGTCGGAAAGAGCCTTAACCCAGCGGTATCTGTTCTCGGTCTTTTCAATCGCGCCGTAAGAGCGGGTGACGTCGGCAAGACATCTTTTATTGCTCTGCAAGCGGTAATTCAAATCTTTCTGCAAAAGCTGTAATTCCGCCCTCTTATCTTCTGCGACCGACTTTTTTTTGAGCAGTTCCTTTTCGTCGGCGACCTCTTCACGGCTCAATTGCTCGGCGCACTGCTTTAACTGCGCGCGCAACCCGCCCACCGTCTTGTCGCAGTCGGCAAACTCGTCGCGGCATTTTTTCAATGCGCGCTCGGTTGTCGAAACGTTCTCGTTAAGCGCCCAAATTCTTTTAAGCGCACCCGTCTTATCCTCGTACGAAAGAGATTTTTTAAGCGCGGAAGCGTCCGCCTCGTACTGCTCCGCCGCCTTCAACGCGGCGGAAAGTCCGCTCTGCGCCGAGCTCGTTTTTTCGGCGAGATTATTGAGTTTTTCGGCGTTGGCTTTAAGCTCGGCAACTATCCTGTCGGCAAGTTCAAGCGACCGCTTTTTGTCCTCGATGCGACTTTTCATGGCGGCAATTTTGTCGTTAACCCCGTAATATGCCGCGTTTAACGCGTCTTTCACCTCGTTAAACTTAGCTCCGTCGGCAAGTTCGGTATACTTTGCCGCGCCGCTTTTTATCTGTTCGCGGCGCGCCTCGTACGCGCCTTTCAGTCTGCCCGCACGCTCGCTCGAACTCCTCTCGTCGGCGGAGGCTTGCCCGTAAATTTTGCGCAAGTCGTCGAGCTCCGCCGCGCTCGGCGCGGCAACCGCCGCCTTTGCGGGCGCGGGGTGGCTTAAGGACCCGCACACGGGGCAGGGCGTACCTTCCTTTAACCCGCTTGCGAGCACGCCCGCCTGCGCGTCCAGATAGGCTCGGTTTTTATCGTCGTATTCCGCTCGCGCCTTTGCCGCCGCCTCTCTCGCCCCTTCGTACTGTCTGCGCGCAAAGTCGTACTGTCTGTACTCCTCGCCCAGCCTGTCCGTGTCGGCGAGCAACCTTTTAAGCTCTTCCGACTGCGCCGCAAGCTCTTTTAACCCGCTCTCGTCCTTGACCGTTTCCAGCTCGGTATTCTTGAGTTTTTCGCGCTCGGCTTCGAGCTGTTCGGCACGCCTTTTGCCCTCTTCCGTCTCGAGCGCGGCACGGCTTAAAACCGCCCTGTATTCCTCCGCCCGAGCCCTCGCCTTTAACGCTCCGTCCGTCTTTGTTTCCAGCTCGTCGTAGCGGGGCAATAGCGCGTTGATTTGAGCGATTTCCGCCGTCAGTTTTTTGACGAGCGCCTCGTCGCCCGAATGACTTTCGAGTGCGGCTCTGCATTCTCCGAGCCGCTTTTCTTCCGCCGAAAGCTTTGCCTTCAGCTCCTCCGACTGCGCTGAAAGCGCCTTACGCCGCGCACATTCCGAAAGCTTAAGATTGACCGCGCCGAGCTCCTTTTCGCAAGCTTTTAACGCCTCGTCAACGCCCCTTTCTTCGCGTTCGTCGGCGGATATTATGGAGGCAATCAACTCTTTCACCTCTTCCGAGGGCAGCTCGCCGCACTTTGCAAGCTCCGCGGCTTGCCCGTACTCCGACCCGTCCTTGCAACAAATCCCCTGCAAAAACTGCTTGACCGAGTCCGCCGCGCGGTCGTATTCGCCTTTAAGCTTTGTCGCCTCCGCCTTAAATTCGTCCTGCAAACGCTGGAATTTGTGCGTCTGGAAAATCTTCTGAAAAATCTTTTTTCTGTCCTCGGTGGGCGCTAATAAAAGCCGCGCGAAATCGCCCTGCGCAAGCATTGCAATCTGCGTGAACTGTTCGCGGTCGATACCCAAAATATCGGCTATCGCACGGTTGACGTCCTTGACTTTTGTTATCACCTTGCCGTCGGGCATAGTCAGTTCCGCGTTGGCTTTCTCGTCGGTAAACCCGTCGCCGCGCGATTTTCTGCGCCTGTACTCGGGGTTGCGCAAAACCCTGTAACGCTTGCCGTTGCACAAAAAAGTCAGTTCGGCATACGTGGGCACGTCGCCCTCCGCGTACTTTGAACGGAACATATTCGGCTCTCTGTTTTCGCCGCTCGCCTCGCCGTATAAGGCAAAGACTATCGCGTCGAAAACGGTGGTCTTGCCCGCGCCCGTGTCGCCGCAGATTAAATATAATCCCCGCTCGCCGAGCAGAGTGAAATCGACTTCCGTGCGCCCTGCGTAAGGTCCGAACGCCGAAATTACGAGTTTTTCGGGTTTCACTGCTCTTCCCCCCAAACCTTTTCTATCAGCGCGCGCACAAATTCCGTCTGCTCGCCGCTCATTTCACTGTTGTTCTGCGCCTCGTAGAGCGCGGAAAACAGCTCCAGGGGCGTGCGCGCGGGCACATTACCGTCAAGCTGCAACTGCGCCTGTGCCTGCGTGCGCTTGTTGTCGTAGCGCAGACTCATTACGAACGGATAGATTATGCGGAGCTTGCCCAAAGCGTCGGGCACTTCGTCCTCGTCGGTGAGTACGACGTGCACCAAATCGCTTGGCAAGCCCGTATTTTCGTAATAACTGCGCTTTGTGAGCTGTTCGTACGTACCGCGTATCTCCACCACCCCGCGCATGGGAACAAGCGGAATTTCGGTAATTTTAAGGTTGCCCTTTCCTTTAAGCTCGACCACCGTCGCGGACTTTTGGCTTTTTGCCTCGGACAGCGAGTAGACAAGCGGAGTGCCCGAATAGCGCACCCTCCCGCCCGCTACGTTCTGCGCGCCGTGCACGTGCCCGAGCGCAACGTAGTCGAAGCCGTCGAACACATCCGCGTCGACGTTGCCGATATCGCCCACGTTGAACTCCTCCGAGCCCGAGCTTTGCGAGCCCGTAACAAACTGGTGCGCAACCAGAATATTGCGCGCCTTATTATCAAGCGTAACCGTACTCAGCGCGGCTTTGACCGCGGCGGTATAACTGTCGACAGTTTCGCCCTCGAAAAACCTGCGAACGGTTGCGGGCTTAATAAAGGGCAACAGATATACGTGCACTTCGCCGAAGTTATCGGTTAGCGTTACGCGCTTTATTTTTCCGTCGAACACGGGCGAAATGTGCACGCCGCTTTGCCCCATAAAGCTTTCGCCGAACGCCACTCTTTCGGGCGAATCGTGGTTGCCGCTGACTATGAACACCTGCGTTTTAAGCGCGGCGAGCCCGTTTAAGAACCAGTTTAAAAGCTCGACCGCCTCTGCGGACGGCACGGACTTATCGTAAATATCGCCCGCCAAAATTACGCCGTCGGGACGTTCCTTTTCGACAGTTTTAAGAATTTCGCCGAGAATATATTTCTGGTCGTCGATAAGCGACAACTCGTTGTAACGTTTGCCGAGGTGAAGGTCGGCCAAGTGCAAAAATTTCATCTATGAAATTGTACCGCAATCGCACTCATTTTGCAACCGTTTACAAGTAAATCTCCCCCGACCGTAACGGTCGGGGGAGATTGTAATTTTACGTCAATTAAGTTTAAGCGGGTAAAATTTCGATAAGATAGATGAAGTTGTTCGAACTCGTATTCTTCTTAATCGTATATGCGGTATCCGCTTCGAGCGTTATCGTGAGGTCGGGAGTAGACGATACGTCGTAAGACGTTTCGTTAATATACACCTTGCCGCCGCCCGCCATAAAGTGTATGACGGCTTTTCTCGTACTGCTCTGAGCCTTTATGGTAAGCTGTGCCGACGAATCGAGATAAGCAACCTGCGTGTAATTTACGCCGCCGTACGTGTTGTTCTTATCCTTCTTCGCATAGCTCGTCGCCCCTATATAATCGGCGCGGTTGGTATAGTAATCGTCTCTGCCGGGCGTGAAGCTTATCGTTACAGCCTTACTTACGTAATCTTCGTAAGCCGCAATCGCCGCTTCGCACGCCGTCTTTTCGGCAGTGGTCAACATCGCCTTCTGCTCTACGGTGAGCGCATTGTACGCCGTCTTAAGCGCGCCCGCCTTGCTCATGAAACTGCCGTCCGTCTGCTCGGGAAGCTCGGCTATCATCGTCTTGACGTCGAAAGGCTTTAACGCCGCATTCAGAACGTCTATACCGTCGGTCACGGGCTTGATATTTACCTGCTCAATGATTGCCGCGTCCTGGTCGTCTTCGGGGTCGAGCGACATATATTCTTCCAACGCCGAGTTGTACAGGCTCAAAGCAAGCTCGATTGCGGGTTTGCTGTCCGTAATAAGACTGAACTGCGAAGCCTGCGGAAGTCTGTTTATAGTGCCCTTTATAACGTCGCCGTTGAACCCTGCGATAGCCGTTCTTGCCGCCTCTAACTTGTTGTAATTGGTTACCTTGGCTTTAGCTTCGGCGCTCAGTGCGTTATAAGCTTTGCCCGCCGTCTCCACGTCGTCCTTGCTGTTGACTGTAACCGTTCCGATATATTCTATGCGCGCGATTACGTACGCAACCATAACTTCCTGATAAGCCGCCTGCGCCTTGCTCAGCCTTTGAGTAAGCTCCGCACCGAGAGCGTTTCTTTCTTCCTCGGTTATGAGGTTGTCGTACGCCGCTACCGCCTGACTGATTACGTTGCTGCTGCTTCTCGTTATGCTGTCGGGAATAGCCTGAATTGCCTTTCTTGCTTCCTCTACGCGCGCCGCTTTCGCCGCCTCGTTATCCTCTTCGACGGTTAAGGAATTGATGGTTATTTCCTTATCCTTGATGCCCGCGCATACCATATACGTGCCTGCGTCGAGCAGAACCGTCTTTTCGCCCGAGAACGCCGAAACGATAACTTTGCCGTCGTTACGGATTATCTGAGGGTCTAACCCGCTCGCGTTGATTTTGAGCGTGGTGTTTGCAGCAACGCTGAACGTGAATACCTGACCCTTACCTTTAAGGTTGGTCACGCTGTTGGACGAGGCGGGTTGGGAAGTGTTCATCTTCTGCAACTTCGCGGTTACGTCGCTGTGTCCGAGCGCGCCCGCATAGAGTATGTTTCTTATTCTCGCGCCGACGCTGTCGTCAAGCAGGCAGTTGCTCTTGCCGTTCGTGTTGTCGTAGTAGAACAGCGACGGGTTGGTATCGAAGTTTGCATAGCTCGTGCCGTTGTAGGCGCAATTGCTCGAAACCGACTGAGTACGCGAAGCCACGTTGGAAACGGGCGACGATGTATCCGAGCATGCATAGAAGCTGTTGCCGTAGAACTTGCTCGCACCGCCGTTCTTGCCGTCGTTAACATTCTTGCAACCCTCGTAGTAGTTATTCTCCGAGAAGAGATAGCAATTCGCTCTCAACGAGTGCACGTACGAAAGCGCGGGCTTTGCTATATGCGAGTAGGGCGTGCTCTTCTCCGCGGGGTCTGCGAATACGTAGTTGTTGTAGAAGTGTACGTTCGCCTGTCTTGTAAGGGGAATACGCGAACCGCACTGATACCAGATATTGTGGTGATAGGAAAGATTGTACTGCAGCGAGCTGTCCGACGAACCTACGAGGTTGGTCTTGTGGCAGTACTCGAAGTAGTTGTACGAGCAGGTGAAGTACATACCGCGCTTGAAGTCGCAGCTACCGTCACCTTCCTTCTTATCGCTTTCCGCAGGGTTTGCGCAATAGCCGGGAAGGAACGTGTTGTTGTGTATCCAGCACCTTTCTACCGAGCCCTTGATAACCGAACCTTCCTGCACGCCTTCCATACCTACCGCGTCCTCGGGATATTCGTTAAAGGTGAGATTTCTTACCTCGAAGCCCTTGCCGCGTCCGTTCTTGGCGTCGGAGCCCGCCATAAAGTGGAAGCCCCAACCCTTGATTTCCGCGTCGTCGCCGACGCCTTCCAAGGTGACGTTTTTGAGGTTCTTCATACGCGCCATATGTCCGTTGTCGCCTTCCGAACCGCCCTCGCCCAGGCTGTCGTACGCCGTACAGCCCTCGGGAGTGGTAACCGTACCTATAAAGCGGATAAGAATGGGAATATTGTCGAACGCGGAATTACCGAAGCCGAGCGTCGAACCGCTTGTCGAGTACGTGTTACTTGCCACGTTGCCCTTCTTGTCTTTCTTGGTATACTGAACGTTATTCAGCCACCAGCCTATGCCTTCCGCCTGTTTGTTCCAGTTGGTCGTCGCGCCCGTAACGCCCGTATAGTAGGGAATATCGAACATCTGCGCCTGAACGGTTGCATTGTCGAGGTCGCGCATAACCGTGTCTTTGTTTTCGTCGGTTACGTAGATAACCAAAGCGTTTTCTTTAAGCGTACCGTCGTCGTTGTACGCGCCGATGCCGTCGGTGTAATTGAAGTGAGCGTAGCCCGAACGGTCGTACGCCTTTACGGGAACGCCGCCCGTTATCTCGGTGCTGTTGACCTTGACGTCGTAAACGCCCGCTTTAAGTCCGAGTATGTCCGCGCGCACGCTTCCGCCAACGCTGCGGATAAGCTCGCTGTCGATTTGATGCCAGCTGTCAGAGCCTCCCTGCATACGGTAGGAAACCGTGGAAGTCTGCGCGTTGCCGCTGAACTCGACCGCAATGCTCTCGAAGTTGCCTTTAAGAGTATTTATGCCCGTAGGCAGTTCAGCCCACTGCGCGGTCAATACCATATTGGAAGTTACGGGTGTTGAGAAATCGTAGTTGGCAGTCGCGCCGCTCGACTTCCAGCCCGTAAGATAATAGCCGTCCTTTTCGACGAGAGGCTCTACCACCGTGTAGCCGTTCGCAACGTTCTGCGAGATAGCACCGTCGGAGAACTCTACCTTGAACTCCGCCGCGTTAGGGTCGGAAATTTCGGGAGTGGACGGCGTAGCGGTTACGCTGCCTATACTTACCGATTTACTGAACGAGAACGGGTCTTTTGTAACCGTCTGCGAATTGCCGCCCAAAGGCGTGAGAACTATAACCGTGCAGGTTATAACCGAGTTGTTCGCAGTCGCGGTTATCTTTGCAACGCCCGCCGTCTTTGCGGTGATTTTACCCTTGCTGTCGACGGTTGCCACTGCGGGGTGCTGCGACTCGAATACCGCGCCCTCGCCCGCTTTGATTTCCTTGCTTTCGCCGATGGTTAACGATATCGCCGTATCCTCGGACAGAGCTACGGGGTCTTCGTTGCCGTCGTCTCCACCGTCGCCGTCGTCGGTTTTGTTGTAGTTGCACTTAATGCAGACGTTATTGTCGTATTGGTGCTCCTCCTGCTCCTTTACCGTTGCATGGTCAAGGCACTTTGAAAATCTGTGGTGACCTTGCGCGCCGTCCGACGTGTAATCCGTCCACGTATGAGTGTGCCCGTCTTCGTGCTGTTTGCAACCCGCCGTTGCCACTACGCCGAAGGACATTACCCCCGCGAGCAGCACCGCCGCAATTGCGCCTTTTTTCTTCATATCCGTTTCCCCCTTTACGCCAAAATAGGCGAAAAATTAACATTTTAAGTTTTCAATTAACATTATTATATTACTTTATATCCGATTTGTAAATACGTTCACAAAAAAAATCGCGGCAATGCGCCGCAATTTTCAGTTTTTGTTTATGGTTATTCCCCGCTCGTACTTATCGTTGAAACCGTACGTTTCGCCCTTGTATTTGAACTCGGGCAGGGTGTCGAGCTGTACGTTATGTAAGCTCTTGAAAATGCTCGCGTCGACGTCGGGGTTGCGCGTGCGGAAGTCTTTTATGAGCTTTTTGATATCCTGCCGCGCAGATTGCCCCTGTTCGCCGAGCGAGAGATTTTCGGTCAGCTTGCACGCGCACGCGATAAATTTCAAGTCGTTATAGTTCTGCCAGCGGATAATCTCGTCTTCCAGAACGCAATACAGGGGGCGGATAAGCTGCATACCGCCGAAGTTAGTGCTGTTTATCTTGGGCATCATTCCCTGAATCTGCCCGCCGAAAAACATTGACATTAAGGTCGTTTCGATTACGTCCGACATATGGTGTCCGAGCGCGATTTTGTTGCACCCCAACTCCTGCGCCCTCGCGTACAGAAAGCCGCGCCGCATACGCGCGCACAGATAGCACGGGTGCTCGCCGCCGATAAGGTCGTTGACGTCGAAAATGTCCGACTGAAAGATATGCGCGGGTATTTCCAACAGCGCGAGATTTTCCTTTATGCGTGCAAGGTTTTCTTGACTGTAACCGGGGTTCATCACGATATATTCCGCGTCGAACGCAATTTCGGAGTGCTTTTTCAATTCCTGCACGCACTTACAAAGCAGCATGGAATCCTTGCCGCCCGAAACGCACACGGCGATTTTGTCGCCCTCTTCTATCAGCTTGTAACGCTTGACGGCCTGCAGAAATTTAGTCCATATCCCCTTGCGGAATTTGGTTATTATACTGCGCTCGACAAGCTTGCACGGGGTAAGCTCTTTTGCCATCAGTCTTCGTCGTGGTGGGCGTGCTCTTCCTCTTCGTCGTGCGGGTCGGGGAACTGCGCCTTATCGTACGCTATGCCGTTCTTGTCGTAGTAGTCCTTAATTGCCGCGCGGATAGCCTCTTCCGCCAAAACCGAACAGTGCAGTTTGTGCGCGGGCAGACCGTCCAAAGCCTCGGCAACCGCCTTGTTGGTAAGCTCCAACGCCTCGGAAATGGGCTTGCCCTTAATCATTTCGGTAGCCATCGACGAGGAGGCTATCGCACTGCCGCAGCCGAACGTATTGAACTTGACGTCTACAATTATGTTGTCGCGCACCTTGATATAAATTTTCATTATATCGCCGCACTTGGCGTTGCCTACCTCGCCTATGCCGTCGGCGTCGTCGAGCTTGCCCACGTTGCGCGGGTTGGTGAAATGGTCCATAACCTTTTCGCTGTATAATGCCATTTTTATATACCTCTTTTTATATTAAATGGGGCTTCTCGCCCTTTTCGAGCGCTTCCCACACGGGGGATATCGAGCGCAGATATTCGACAACCTTGGGAACTTCCGCGATTATATAGTCGATTTCGTCCTCGGTATTGTACTCCGAAAGGCTTAACCGCAAAGAGCCGTGCGCCACCTCGTGGGGCAAGCCCAAAGACAGCAGTACGTGCGAGGGGTCCAAAGAGCCCGACGTGCACGCCGAACCCGACGAAGCGCAAATGCCTTTCGCGTCTAAAAGGAGCAACAGACTTTCGCCCTCTATGCCCTCGAAGCACATATTGACGTTGTTGGGCAAGCGGTTTACCGTATCGCCGTTGAGCTTGGAATGGGGAATTTTTGAAAGCCCCGCAATCAGCTTGTCGCGGAGTGCCGCTTCCTTTTTCATATTGAACGGCATATTCTGGGCCGCCTCTTTTAAAGCCGCCGCCATCGCGGAAATGCCCGCGATATTCTCCGTGCCCGCGCGGCGGTTTCTCTCCTGCGCGCCGCCCTCGATTAAATTTTTAAGCTGAACGCCGTTACGGCAATAGAGAAAGCCCACGCCCTTGGGTCCGTGGAATTTATGCGCCGAAACGGACAGCATATCGACGTTATCGTCCACGACGTTTACGGGAATATGCCCCACCGCCTGCACCGCGTCCGTGTGGAATACAACCTTTTTCGCGCGGCAGACTTCGCCTATTTCGCGGATAGGCAGAACCGAGCCCACCTCGTTGTTTGCGTACATTACGGTGACCAGCGCGGTGTCGGGGCGGATAGCCGCTTCCACTTCCGCCGCAGTAATATTGCCGTGCGAATGTACGTCGAGATAGGTCACCTCGAAGCCCTCTTTTTCAAGCTTTTTAAGGGTGTGCAGAACGGCGTGGTGCTCGAACGCGGTGGAAATTATGTGCTTTTTGCCCTTGGCAAGCCCCGCGTACGCCGCCGAGCGTATAGCCTGATTGTCCGCCTCGCTGCCGCCCGAAGTGAAATATATCTCGTTAGGTCTTGCGCCGATAATTTCGGCTACCTCCGCGCGCGCCTTGTCCAATGCTTCTTTTGCAACCTGCCCCACCGTATGAAGGGACGACGGATTGCCGTACACTTCCTTTAAATAGGGGAGCATTGCCGCGATTGCCGTATCGCTCATTGCGGTCGTTGCCGCGTTGTCTACGTAAATGGTTTTCGACATTCGAATATCCTACCGAATTAGTATGAATTTATTATAATAAATAATTCCTATCAAGTCAATAGGAATTTAAGCGTTTGCAGAAAATTTTATTGCCTTTTACGCGGCATTATGGTATAATCGTTTTAATTATGACGGTAAGAGAATTACAGGACGAAATTTTAAAACTTAAACGTGACACGGACACGTGCATTTTGGCGCACAGCTATATGAGCGAGGCTATCTGCGAGATTGCCGATTTTGTCGGCGACAGCTACGCCCTCTCTTTAAAAGCCAAGACCGCGCCGAACAAAAACGTTATTATGTGCGGAGTGCGCTTTATGGCGGAAACGGTCAAAATGCTTTCGCCCGACAAGCGCGTGTACCTTGCCAACCCCGCGGCGGGCTGTCCTATGGCGGAGCAGATGGACAGGGACGTCATTTCCGAGGTCAAGAAAATGTACCCCGACTATGCCGTAGTTGCCTATATCAACACCACCACCGCGCTCAAAACAATTGCCGACGTCTGCGTGACTTCCTCGTCCGCGGTCAAAATCTGCAAGGCGATACCCGAGAAAAATATTTTGTTTATTCCCGATATCAACCTCGGCACTTACGTTAAAAACCAAGTGCCCGAAAAGAATTTCAAACTGCTTTCGGGGGGCTGTCCCACCCACGCCAAGTTCGACGAAGAGGACGCGGTTGCCGCGAAAACCGCGCACCCGAACGCGCTGTTTTTGGTTCACCCCGAGTGCCGTCCGTCGGTCGTAAAGCACGCCGACTACATCGGCTCGACCTCGGGTATAATGGACTATGCGAAAAAGTCGGACGCGAAAGAATTTATTATCGGCACGGAAAATTCCATTGTCGAGCACCTGCAACACGCGTGCCCCGACAAGAAGTTCTACCCCCTCTCTATGGATTTGGTTTGCCACAATATGAAGGTGACCACCCTATACGACGTTTACAACTGTTTAAAGGGCGAGGGCGGCGAAGAGATTGTTATGGACGAGCAAACACGCCTTGCCGCCGTCAAGTGCATAGAAAAAATGATTGAGTACGGAGGTTGAGCGGCGTATGATGATTGCAACCAAGGGCAGAAACGCCCTGAAAGTTATGCTTGACTTAGCCCAGCACAACGACGGCAGTAATATTTCGCTTGCGGATATTGCCGAGCGAGTCAAGGAATCGCAGAAATATCTCGAAGCGACCGTTGCGGCATTGTCGGCGGCGGGGCTTATAATATCGGCGCGCGGAAAGCTTGGCGGCTACCGCCTCTCGCGCAAGCCCGAGGAATATTCGGTTGCGGAAATAATATGCGCGGCGGAAGGCTCGCTTGCGCCCGTGTCCTGCCTTGACGGCAACTGCGAAAACGCGTGCAACTGTCTAACCCTTCCCCTTTGGCGGGAGCTCGACGAAGTGATAATGAACTTTTTAAATTCGAAATCGCTTGCCGATTTACTTAAATAATTAAAAGAACAGCGCAAGGGTCACCCCTTGCGCTGTTTATCAGATTGCGCCAAAATAATCGAGTACGCGGCTAAAACGCAAACGGCTTACTTACATTCGGTCATTGCTTGCGTTACCCGCAACAAAAAGCTTAAAGGATTCTTTATCGGCGCATCTTGATAACGATTAAACTTGCTCCGCTTTAAGAATAAACTTTTGTCCGTTTTCAAACTTGCAGTTCACAACACTTCCGTCAAACGTAAACTCCCCTCCACGGAAATAATCGTTTAACGCCGCCGCAACCTCTTGCGCAAAACTTTCAGCCGAAAACGGCTTTTCTTCTTTGAGTTCTTTATCCATAAATATTCCTCCAATTGTAGCTCTATGGAGCTATTTTGAAATATTATAACACCATAGAGATATACTGTCAATATGGTAGAGATAAAATTTTCGAAAATATTAAAACAATTAATGAAAGAAACTTCTGTCAATCAAGTGCAATTGTCAAAAGAAATAGGTGTTTCTCAAAGTGCAATCAGTGCGTGGCTTTTAAACAAAAAAGAGCCGAGCATTACCAGCCTTTGGTTATTGGCTGATTATTTCAATTGTACTGTTGACGAGCTTATCGGCAGAGAATAAAAACAGCCCCGCGGCAACCGCCGCGGGGCTTTTTTTTATTTCTTTTTAGTCGTTGTTTTCTTTTTTGCCGTTAAGTGCTCGGGCACTTCCGTAGCGGGCACGTGCGAGGTGTCGCTCTTTGCCGCCTTGTGCGCCTTGTCTACTCGCGCTTTTTCCGCCTTCTGCTTGCTCTTTTCCTCTTCCGTGCTCTCGTGGAAAGGAATTTCGAATATGATTGCCTCGTAGGGCTTTAAGGTAAAGTTCAGTTTGTACGGTCTGCCGTTGCACAGCTCCTTTTCCGCCTTGACGACCATTTCGTTTTCGTCGTAACAGGTCGAGAACACGCGCTTGTACTTGCCCGAAACGGGTGCGCCCACTCCGTAATTTTCGTAAGTCATAGGCGTCATATTGCAAACGAACACAAGTCCGTCGTTGTAGTTCCAGGGGTTGCGGCGGATAAACGCGAATATCGAACGC
>CAYXTN010000018.1:0-29261 GCA_964468085.1 uncultured Clostridia bacterium
GGTGATGTACTCCTTTACGGGCGGCGTGGTTTCGATGGCGGCAAGCTCCCTTTTAATTTACTGCGTTCACCCGAAAATTTCGGTAATCTGCGTGAGCGTGATTGCCGCCGCACTCCACAACGTAACGCAGAATATCGTGTTCGTTGCGGTATACTCCACCCCCGTGGCGTTTACCTATATGCCGTACCTTATTTTGCTCGGAGTACTTTCGGGCGCTTTCATAGGCGCGGCGGTTACCGTTTTAGTAAAGCGTATTCCCACAAGCGCGTTTATGCGGTTGACGGGACAAAAATTTAAATCAATAGACCAAGGAGGTTAACATTGAAAGCTATTAAAGGTAAAGCCTTTTGGGCCGGAATCCACGTGCACGATAAAAAGTCTTATGCGTGCGATAAGGCTACGGAAGCTATGCCCGAGCCTGCGGAAGCGTACGTTTCGCTGTCGCAATCTCTCGGCAAACCCGCCGTATGCCTTGTGGAAAAGGGGCAAAAGGTTAAAGAGGGCGAGCTGATAGCCAGAGCCGACGGCGCGATTTCCTCGGACGTTTTTTCAAGCGTTTCGGGCGAGGTCGTCGATATCAAGCCGCTCGTCGGTGCTAACGGCAACACTGAAACATACGTCGTAATTAAGGGCGACGGTTCGGGCGAGAAAGCCTACCTTCCCCCCATGTCAGAGCCGACTGCCGACGAAATCAAGGCGCGCATCAAAGAGTGCGGCATAGTAGGACTTGGCGGCGCGGGCTTCCCCGCGGCGGTCAAGGTATCCCCCCGCACCCCCGTAGACACGCTCGTATTAAACGGCGCGGAGTGCGAGCCGTACCTTACGTGCGACCACCGTCTTATGCTCGAACACACCGAAGAGATTGCACGCGGCGCGCGCTACATTGCCAAGGCTTTGGGCGTTGATAAAATCATAATCGGTATCGAAGCGAACAAGCCCGACTGCATTAAAGCGTTCGAGAATTTCGACGACATTCAGCCCGTTATACTTAAAAAGCAGTACCCGATGGGCAGTGAAAAACACCTCATCTACGTAACGACGGGAAGAAAGGTCGGCATAGGCAAGCTACCCGCCGACAGCGGCGTCGTCGTTCAGAACGTTGCCACGGCTTACGCGGTATGCGAGGCGATTGAAAAGGGCAAGCCCCTTTACGAGCGTATACTCACCGTTTCGGGCGGTGCGGTCAAGGAACCCAAAAACCTTTGGGTGAGGGTCGGCACTCCCGTCAAGTCGATTGTCGAATACTGCGGCGGCGAATCTATCCCGCCCAAAAAGGTTATTCAGGGCGGACCTATGACGGGACTTGCGCTGTCCACCTACGACGTGTACACGCACAAGACGACTTCGGGCGTACTTTTATTATCTGAAAAGGAAGCCGCGGCGGAAGAGCCCACTCCCTGCCTCAACTGCGGTATGTGCGCGGACGTCTGCCCCATGCACCTTATGCCTATGCAGACGGCGTTCTATTCGGCGGCGGGCGACTTCGACACGGCGGCAAAGCTGGGCAACACTCTTGCGTGCATAGAGTGCGGCGCGTGCGAATACACCTGTCCTGCCAAGCGCCCCTTAATTCAGGCGATAAGAAAGACCAAGGCTTATATGCGCAACAAGAACGCACCCGCGCCCATAATGAAGCCCGTCGACCAGAAAGGCAGGTCCGCGCCCACCGTTCCTTTAACCGAGGACGGCAAAATCGTGGAAAAGCCGGTTGAAAAGGAGCTCGACAGGAGCATCGAAAAGACGGATATGGCGGTTGAGAACACGGCGGTAAAAGAGAATATCGAGGCCGTGAAAGAAGAAGCGAAAAAGGAGGAAAAATAAATGGATAACAGCATTGTAATATCCACCCCTCCCCACGTCAAATCCAAGCGCACGACCAAGGGCATAATGCTCGACGTGCTGATTGCGCTTTTGCCCGCGGCGGTTATGGGTATCGTCTATTTCAGACTGAACGCGTTTATTCTGGAAATCACGTCGGTGCTTGCGGCGGTTGCGACCGAGTTCGTATATTACTTTATACAGAACAAGGGCTTTTCGGACAAGTGCCGTCACGCGGGCGAGGTGTGCAAAAAGTGGTGGAAACAGTTCGACTACACCTCGATTGTAACGGGACTTATCCTCGCGCTCATTCTGCCCGCAACGGTCAAGTGGTACGAAGTGCTTATCGGCGCAATCTTCTCGATAGCTATCGTCAAAATGGTGTTCGGCGGCACGGGCAAAAACCTTGTAAACCCTGCGGCAACCGGCAGAATATTTATGTTCTTAAGCTTCTCGATTGCGACCTACACTATGTGCGCGTACAAACCCGTAAGCGCGGACAGTCAGCTTTTCACTAACGCAACCCACCTTTCGGGCTGGCTTTTGGGCGGCAATGCGGCAGGCAAGATAACCTGGCTCGACTTGTTTATCGGAACGGGCGTTGCTGGCTGTATCGGCGAGACGTGCAAAATCGCGCTCGTGCTCGGATATTTATATCTGGTTGCGCGCAAGGTCATTAAGTGGTGGCAACCCCTTCTCTTTATCGTGGTTGCAAGCTTCCTTTCCGTATGCTTTGCGGCCATGGGCTCTAAGACATTCGAGATAGGACTTTTCCTCGACTATATGCTTTCGGGCGGTCTTATGTTCGCCGCGATATTTATGGCGACCGACTACGTGACCTCGCCCAAGGGCGTTTACGGACAGATTGTCTACTACGTGGCGCTCGGCGTTTTGACGGCGCTCCTCCGCTACCTTACTAAGTACGAAGTAGTTTCGTTCGTAATGATGTTTATGAACCTCTTAGTTCCTTTGATTGACACGTATATCGTGAGAAAGCCCTTCGGCTACAAAAAAGTTAAAAAACAAAAGGAGGGCAAATAAATGACGGTCAAACAGTTTTTCAAGAGCACGGCTTTTAAGTGCATTGCCGTCTTGATGTCTATCCTTTTGGTGTGCGGCGTTCTGCTCGCCGTTTGCTGGGGCTTTCTGGAGGTGACCGACGAGGAACGCTTTAACCGCAAGATAGGCGCGGTTTACGGCGGCGATTCGGTTACGGCGGTCGCGCAGGACTTATCGGGCAAAAACTTAAAGGTGAGCGGCGCGACGATAGAAAACGTCTGGTACGTTAACGAAAAAAACGACTACCTTGTACAAGCTTCGTCAAAGGGCAACGGCGGCAACGTTACCTGCTGGATAACGGTCAGAATGGAAGACGACAAAAAGACGGTTAAGGGTGTTGGCAAAGTACTTTTGTACTCGGTTGCCGACGCGGCGGAGTTCAAGGACAACATTAGCGGCGACGTTTACGACAAATTCGTTACCGACTACCTTGACGGCAAAGAGTATTCGTACGGCACGGAAGGCTCGGACGAATATATTCAGACGGGCGCGTCGCGCACCCTTACCGCTATCTGCAACGACGTCAACGCGGCGATTGCGTTCGTCAAGGCGTACGTGAGCGGCGTGGATATCGAGAAAGATTACAGCATGTATATCGACGCGCAAAACACGTCGTGGGAAATAAGCGGCACTGCCGTAAACTATACGATAGTAACCAAGACGATGGCTCAAGGCGGACTTACCTACGGCGCATTTACTATCAATATAACCGTAAGCAACGTTAACGGCACTCCCACTGTTACGGCTTACGAAATACCCGAAGGCGGCAACGGCTCTTCACCCGTCTACCCGGGCAACGACACCGACTACAAGACGCTGATGAGCGAAACCGCTCTTTCGGGTCTGAACAACAAGACGCTAGCGGATATCGAGGGATATCTCGACGACGAAAGACCGAAAAATGAGGGCGGCGTACTGCATACGGGCGCGACTAACTCCAACCAGACCTGTTACGAGGCGGCGGCTTACGCACTGACAATGTACGAAAAAATTATAAACGGCGCCGAGGGAGGTAACGAATAATGAATAAGTATAAAAAGATTACCTTAGACGGCATCATTTTCTCCAACCCCACGTTTATGCTCGTTCTGGGCACCTGCCCCACTCTTGCAATGATAAGCAAGGGCGCGATTTCCGCGGCGGGCATGGGCTTGTGCGTACTCGTAGTTCTGACTTTGAGCAACATTATTATCTCGGCGCTCAGAAAGGTTATTCCCAACGCGGTGCGTATTCCCTGCTATATCGTCATTATCGCAACGCTGGTTACGCTCGTGCAGATGGTTCTGGAAAAATTCCTGCCCGATTTGTACGACAGCCTCGGCACTTTCCTTGCGCTGATAGTAGTTAACTGCATAGTATTGGGCAGAGCCGAAGCGTTTGCAAACAAGCACAACGTCTTGGAGAGCGCGGTCGACGGCATTGCCAACGGCCTGGGCTTTACCCTTGCACTTACTTTAATGGGTATCGTGTGCGAGTTCTTCGGAAGCGGTTCGTTGTTCGGCTTTAAGATAATGGAATTTAAGATAGGCATCTTCTCCAAGCCCGCGGGCGCGTTTATGGTGTACGGTATCGCAATCGCACTGTTCACCTACGTTATGGACGTGTTTACCCGCAGTCGCAGAGTTAAAGAGAACAGATTATCGCGCGAAAACCTTTTGGATAAGACCGCGGAAAACGGCGGAGAAGCTAAGGAGGTGCAGGCATGAATTTCGTATTACTCGTTTTGTCGGCAGTACTGACCAACAACTTTATAACGGTTAAAACCTACGGTATCTGCCCCTTCCTCGGCGTTTCCAAGAACACAAAGTCGGCGCTCGGTATGGGCGTTGCGGTAACGCTCGTTATGTTCCTTGCAACGCTTGTTACCTACCCCATCTACAAGTTCATAATGGTGCCCCTGCACATTAACTTCTTGTGGATAATCTTCTTCATCTTTATAATCGCCGCTCTCGTGCAGATGCTCGAAGTTGTTATCCGCAAGGTTTCTCCCTCGCTGTACAACACTATGGGCGTGTACCTGCCCCTCATTACCACCAACTGCGCGGTTCTTGGCGTAACGCAGATGTTCAACGGCGTGACCTCTTTAAGCGACATAGTCAACGGTGCTTCGGGCATGATGAATATGGGCTGGGCGGTTTTATACGCTCTGTTTGCAGGCGTAGGCTTCACCCTCGTTATGGTAATTATGAGCGGACTTCGCGAAAAGCTCAACTGCGTAAAGGTTTCCAAATCGCTTATGGGCTTCCCCATTTCGATGATTACCGCGGCGTTTATCTGTATGGCGTTTATGGTATTCGCGCAGATAAAGGTTTAAGGAGGAAAGAGATATGAATTTACTTGCTTTTACCGTTGAAACCTGGAAAACCGTCGGCATTGTCGCGGGAATATTCGCGGGCTCTGCCGTTTTAATCGGCGCGCTGATACTCATTATCGGCAAGGTATTTAAAGTAGACGTTGACGAAAAAGTTACCAAGATTATGGAAAACCTCGCAGGTGCGAACTGCGGCGGTTGCGGCTGTTCGGGCTGTTCCGGCTTTGCGGCAAAGCTTGCAAGCGGCGAGGGCGACCTTGGCGATTGCCACGTCACCTCCCCCGAAAAGAAGGCGGAAATCGCCGCTATGCTCGGCATCGAGCTCAAAGACGAAGAGCGCACGGTTGCGGTCGTTAAATGCAACGGCGGACTTGCCAACGCGCCCGAAGCGTTCGAGTACGTGGGCAACCCCACCTGCGCGGCTTGCAACACTCTTTTAGGCGGCAACAAGCTGTGCAAGTTCGGCTGCTTAGGTTGCGGCGACTGCAAGGCTGTATGCCCCGAGAGCGCAATCAAGATTTCCGACAAGCTTTCCGAAGTTGACCCCGACAGGTGCATTAGCTGCGGCGCGTGCATCAAGGAATGCCCCAAGCACATTATAGAGCGCATACCCGCCTCCGCTCCCGTTTACGTGGCGTGCTCGTCCACGTGCAAGGGCAAGGACGTTATGAACGCTTGCAAGGTGGGCTGTATCGGCTGTACGATGTGCGCCAAGAAATGCCCGCACGGCGCGATTACTATGCAGGACAATCTGCCCGTGTTCGATTATTCCAAGTGTACAGGCTGTAAGACGTGCGTTGCCGTCTGCCCCCGCCACATTATAATCGATAGGGAAGCGAAAGCCGACCAGACGGTTGAAACCAAAGCCGAACGCAAGGCGGAAATCAAAAAAGAAGAAAGCAAGCCCGACGTCAAGACGGACATTGACAAGAAAGACTAATCAGATTAACAAATCGCCCCGCTCTTTCCGAGCGGGGCGATTTTTCTTATATGATTATATTTCCGTCGTCGACGAATTTCAAGGGTGCAACCGTAAGTGCGTGCACCGTGCAGATAATGGGCGGCGAGGAATTGCTTTTAAGCTTTGCCGTATGCACGCAGTCCTTGTGCGTAGAGCAGTTGCTGTCGGTGACGTCCACCGTGCGCGCGGCTGTATCAACGTAAATTATATTGTAGCCGCCGCTGTCATCGGTAAAGCGCACCGTAAAGCCGCCGTTTTCATCGTTAACCTCGACATATGTGCCGTTCAATACGCGCGGCTTGTCGTCGCCGAACTCGTAAGTGAGTACCGTTTCCCCGCGGTAGCTTACCGAAAAACCGCTGAGAGCCGACTTATCCCGCCCCAAAGTGAACACGAGAATGAGCGCGACGGCGGTTATCAAAATCACGCCGAACGCGACCAAGTCCCATATTGAGAACCACTTCGAGTTCTTTACCTGTTCAATCTTTTTGAGCGACATTTTAATTTATTTCTATTATTTCGTAGTTTTTGTTTATTATTTCAAAGTAGTCGGGTGCGTTGGTAACCACCTTGCCGACGCCGTCCTCGAAAACGAGCATAATCACTTTGCCGTCCGTCAGGTTTGCCTTTATAAATTCAACCGCGCGCTCTCTGCCCATTGCCGCAAGAGCCGTCGTGAGCGCGTCGGATCGCCCCGCAGAGCCGCCGACGATTGTCACCGTTGCAACGCCCGTCTGAATGGGACTGCCCGTTTGGGGGTTAATTATGTGGCAGTAACGCGTGCCGTCTATTTCGTAATACTGGCGGTTGTCGCCGCTTGTCGAAAGATTGGCGTTCTTAATTTTAAACGCCGCGTACGAGCCGCTCCCTCTCGGGTCGCCCGCCGCAACCGAATAATTACCGTCGCCACCCGCATACGCTTTTACGCCCATACTCGACTCGCCGAAATTGAAATATCCGTACTCCACTCCCGCCGCTTCGAGCATACCGTTGACCTTGTCCACGCACCAACCCTTGGCTATTCCTCCCAAATCGAGCGCGAGCGGATATACTACGTTATCCCCCTCTATTTCCGCCGTAAAATCGGGCTTGGTTGCGTAATATGTGCCGTCCGACGAAGAAATTTCCACTTCCGAAAAGTGCTCCGCAAGCTCTTTAAACGCGGTCACGTATTTCTCTTCGGGCAAAGTCGGAACAGGTACGCCGCCTGCTGGTCGGGCGGCAAAGCCGTAAATGTTTTTGCTGTAATATACCGCGGGGTTAAAGTAGCCGTCCGTTTCCGCGTACACCTCCTGGGCGAGCGAGAGCACCTCGTAAGTTATCTCGTCTATCTCCACGGTTTCGCCCGCGGCGGCATTGTTGAATTTACTTACGTACGAGGTTGAAACGGACACGCTGAGCGAGCTGTCGGCGGCGTACAGAAACGCGCTCACTTCGTTTGCAAGCGCCTCGAAATCAGCCTCTTCAATCTTATCCGCGTATAGAGTTGCGGGCGCGCTCATTGCATAAAATTCGCGTCTGAACGTACCGCTTCCCTCATCTTTATTGCACGCGCATAGAATTGACAGAGCGGCAACCGATATAACCGCCATACCCGCCAGAAACTTTTTCATACGACTATTATAAATCATTTTCCGTACGTTTGCAATAAAACGGCGTTCGGTTTGCAGCCGAACGCCGTTTAAATTTATTCCTTTTATTCGGTTCTGAGTGCAACGACGGGGTCTTTCTTCGCCGCCGCAGCCGCAGGTATCAGGCCCGAGACGAGCGTCAGTCCCACGCTGACCAAAACCATTATGAGCGCTTGCCACCAAGGCAGTGCGGCTATGCCCGCAATTCCTACGAGCGAGACGACTACCGCGTTCAATATCAGAGAAACCAGATAGGTTACGAGTATGCCGAACAGACCTGCCACAAGTCCTATTATGAACGTTTCGGCGTTGAACAGTCGCTTGATATCCTTCTTCCTTGCGCCGACCGCTCGCAAAATACCTATCTCTTTTATTCGCTCGACGACCGATACGTAGGTGATAATGCCTATCATAACCGTCGAAACGACCAGCGACAGTGCGGTAAACGCCACGAGCGCAACGGTTATCATTTCAATCATAGCGTTAATCATATCGATTATCAGCCCGACCATATCGGAATAGGTGATTTGCATTGACTTACTTAACAGCTTGACTTGCGAGCCGTCTTCAAGCGTTATCCATTCCGACTTTTCATACAGCCCCTTAACGCTTTCGAAGTCCTCTATCTCTTCCTCGGCGTTAAAATCTTTGATATAGGTATATTTGCCGTCCTGTAATTTGACAACCCACCTGCCGCTCTCGCACATACTGTTCCACTTGTCGAGATATTCGCAGACGTCGTCCTTCGCGTTGAAATCGGTGGGATAAATATATATTGACGAAGGCAATTCGCTACCACCGAGCAATCCGGCGGAAACACGCAACATTTTGGCGCGCTCGGCGGGGTCGGAAAGTCCCGACATCATCATCGACATCACGTCGCCGCCTTCGTAAATCAGGCTCATTCCACGCTTGAGAGTCACTTTAACGCCGCCGTTCCCGTCTTCGGAAATCGAGGTGTAATCAAAGAAGTAGGGCAACATACTGAGGTATTGCTTGCCCTCGGGCAAAGCCTTTATAAACTTGACGATATCGCTCTCGTTGGCGTCGTTCAAAATGCGCTCGGTGTGCGCCTTGGTGTAATAAACACCGGGCGAAAGACAACTGTAAGAAATGTTCGATTTCTTTTGCAGAATGAGTTTAACGCCCATTTCCGAGCCGTTTTCCGTATTCAAATCGGGCGAAGTCAGGGGAATCTTTTGCGCCTCGTTGCCCTTTTCCTCGGTAACCGCTTCACCGTTCTCGTCGACAAGGTTTCCCGACGCGTCCATTCTCAGCATAAAGTTACCCGTCTCGTACGGTCTGTGTACAAATAAACCGCCGACGTTGTAATACGCCTCGTTATTCGGATAATAAATGAATTTTTTGGACGTCGGTCCTATGAAATCGGTCAGATTAAAGCCGTTTTCGGGGTCCGCTTCGCCGTTAGTGATACCGCTGCCGAACAGTCCCAAATCTTCGTCATAGTTTATGTTTTCGCCGTTATCGTCCCTTATGGCGTTGAACGCATAATTTAAAAACTGCTTCTGAGTTAAATATCCGTACTGTCCGAGAGCGATATCGGTTATCTTTTTGTCGTCGACAACCATTATAAGCGCATTCGGGTCGGAGAAAATTTCCCTCTTTTTCGCTTCGGACAGACTCTTCGCATCGCGCGAAACTCCGCTTTCCGTTTCGTATGCAACCACGTCGAACTGACTTAATATGTAGTCGTAATTGTCGGGCACTTCGCCGAACGTGGAAATACTTGCTATCGTACCCGTGAAGTTTTTGTATTCCTCCTGCTCGCTTAAAATCTGCGAGTACATACCGCGTATGCCCGTTACGGAGGTTACGACCGCAGTGTCTTCCGAGTCTACCTTAAAGCCCGTATATATATTGTTTGCAGGGTTGAAATCGTAACCGAACTGAACAACGTTTGTAAGTTTACTGTCCATCTTGCCGATGTAATCGACGTATTCGGCGGTTATGTTGTTGGTCTTGGTAAGCCCCTTCGCGAATGTGCCCAATGTATCCATCAGCGAGCGCACGTAAATTTTGTCGTCGAGCTTTGTTATATCCACTTTGGGTCTGGACGAGGCGGACATATCCATCATCGACGAATAGTCGAACGCCGAGCGCGTGATGGAAACGGGGTTGCCCGAAAGCATATCGTTTTCCATATCGCGTATGTAATTCTTTACGCCCGCGGATATCGCAAGCACGAGCGAAACGCCTATAACGCCTATCGAGCCCGCAACCGAAACCATTGCCGTCCTCTTGGACTTGGACAAAAGGTTTTTTAAGCTAAGCGCCATTGCCATGCCTATAGACATAGACGTCTTTTTCTTTTTGCCCTTGTTCTTCTTTTTGCCTGCGTTTTCCGCCTTTTCAACCGTTTCGGGCTCACCCTCTGCGGTTTCTGCGTTCTCTTGCGTTCCGGCGTTTTCCGCGCTTTCTTCGGGCTCTTCCGCTTTAACCTCTTCTAAAGCTTCCTCGCCGTCGTAGGGCATCGAATCGTTTACCATCTCGCCGTCTAAAAGCCTTACTATACGCGTGGAATACTTTTCGGCAAGCTCGGGGTTGTGCGTTACCATTATGACGAGGCGGTCCTGTGAAATTTCTTTCAGAAGCTCCATTATCTGCACGCTGGTAACCGAGTCGAGCGCGCCCGTAGGCTCGTCGGCGAGCACTATTTCGGGGTCGTTGATGAGCGCGCGGGCGATTGCAACCCTCTGCGCCTGACCGCCCGAAAGCTGGTTGGGACGGTTCTTTATTTTGTCCTTTAATCCCACTCTTTCCAGAGCGGCGATTGCACGCTCCCTGCGTTCCTGTCTTGTCACGCCCGAAATGGTCAGCGCAAGCTCGACGTTCTGCAAAATTGTCTGGTGGGGAATGAGGTGATAGCTTTGGAATATAAAGCCTATCGAATGGTTACGGTAGGTATCCCAGTCTCTGTCGCCGTACTGCTTGGTACTTCTGCCCTCGATTACAAGGTCGCCCGAGGTGTACTTATCCAGACCGCCGATTATGTTGAGTAGCGTAGTTTTGCCGCAGCCCGAAGGTCCTAAAATGGACACGAACTCGCTCTTTCTGAACTTTAAGCTTATGCCCTTTAAAGCCTGTACCTTTTCGCCGGCAACCTCGTAATTCTTTTTAATGTCGTTTAATTCCAGCATTGCCATAAATGTTTTACCTTTTATTTTCCTGTTCGTTTATTTCTTACCTTTATTCAATCTCGCAAGTGTGCGCGTCTTTCCGAGTATTCCCATGACCGTGCACAAATCGGGGGAATTGGGCGAGCCCGCAACCGCAATTCGCAATATCTCCGCAACGTCGGCAACACTGCCCTTAAAGCTTTCGGGGTTCGCCTTGTACTCGCTCATTTCCGCGGCAAAGCCATTCGCCGCCGCAACCCCCTTGACCTTTGCAAACCACTCGGAGTTATCGTCGTTTTCGTCGTAAACGGCGGCAAAGCCGTCGAGCACCGCGTTGACCGTATCTTTATCGAAGCGGTAGGCATATTCGGGAGCGAACGTATCGTCGAAGAAGTAGTCCATTAAGCGCACGCCGGTCTCCGCACGCACGATATCCTTGCGCCTCTTCTTGCCGCCTATGCCGCAGATTAAATTCAATATTTTTATTATATATTGCTTATCCGCAAAATGTTGCCTGTCCGTGACGGTACCGAACTCGTTTACCCAACCGTTCAAAAAGTCGTACGTTTCCTCCGCCGAAAGAGTTGCAAGCTCGGCTTTGGATATATCGTTGAGTTTGTCGATATCGAACAGTGCGCCGCTTTTACCCATCTTGCCTATCGAGAACTTGAAATCGCGGTAATCAGCCTGCGGGTTTTTGCGCTCCCACTCCTCGAAATTGGAGTTTAAAATGGTCATTAAATACTTGACGACCGCCTTGGGATAATAGCCCGCACTGCGGTAATAGTCGAGGGATAGTTCGGGGTCTTTGCGTTTTGAAAGCTTTCTTTTAACGCCGTTATCCACCTTCATTAAAGAGCACGTATGCCCGTACTTGGGAAGCTGAAAGCCGAGCACCTTGAAAAGCTCTAAATGAATGGGCAGGCTCGACAGCCACTCCTCGCCGCGGATTACCAAAGTCGTGTGCATAAAATGGTCGTCGATTGCGTGCGCGAAATGATACGTGGGTATGCCGTCCGACTTCAAAATTACGACGTCCTGGTCGTTTTCGGTGACGGTTATATCGCCCTTGATAGTGTCTTTAAACGTGAACTTGTTCTCGGTATTGCCCTGCGATTTCAATCGGATAACGAAGGGCTTGCCCGCCTTTATGTTGGCGTAAATCTCCTCCTCGGAAAGATTACGGCACTTGGCGTACTTGCCGTAATAGCCCGTGATTTCCTTGCGTTCGGTCTGCTCCTCCCTAACGGCGTTCAGCTCGTCCTCCGTGCAAAAGCAAGGGTACGCAAGCCCGCGTACGATTAAGTCTTTTACGTACGCACGGTAGACAGAAGCACGTTGGCGCTGATAATAAGGTCCGTACTTATTGAGGGGCGAGTTTATCTCAGCGCCCTCGTCGAAGTTGAGTCCGAAATATTTTAAAGAGCGGATGACGCTTTCGACCGCGCCGTCCACCTTGCGCTTTAAGTCGGTGTCCTCTATTCTGAGATAGAATATGCCGTTCGTCGTGTGAGCAATGCGCTCGTCGGCGAGCGCGCTGTACAGATTGCCCAAATGTATAAAGCCCGTGGGCGAGGGTGCAAGGCGGGTTACCTCCGCACCTTTTTCAAGCTCGCGCGCGGGGTACATCTTTTCGTACTCGTCGAGCGGGAGCAAGTCGCTATCGGGTATTAAAACGTCAGCTAATTTTTTTAAGTCCATATCACTTGTCCTTATTTTTGCGTTTATTTTTAAATTTCGAACTGCGCGGTCCGACCGCCTTGTTGAAACGGTTGAATTTCAGCTTCACGGGCGAAATCAAGTGGAAAAGTACGGTTGCCGCACATATTCCCACCGCTATGCTCAAAAGTGTAAGAATACATATAGTTCCCCACTCCGCGGCGGGCATAATTGCCATGTTCGGCGAAACGATAGCCTCCATAGTATAATAGAGCGAACTGCCCGGCACTACCGCAATAATAGCCGGCACTAAGATAATGGTCGCGGGAATTTTTATTATCCTTGCCATTATCTCGGACAATATCGCCGCGAACAATGTGGGAATAAGCACAATTAAAAATACGTAGTCGTTGTTATAATCGAAAGCTTCGAGCATACCGACGTACACGCCCAACGCGAGAACGCTTGCCAATATCGCCCAGCCTATGCGCTTTAAGTTAAGGTTGAAAAACAGACATACCGCGCCCGCGCCCAACGTACCGGATATCATAAGCATAAGCGCTCTGAACCACGTAGTGTTTTCTATTAAGTCGTACCACCCGACAAAAGTGTTTCTTGTAAAATCGGCAATGGGGCTTAACGCGAGTATCGAAACGCCGTAACCCGCGGCAATCACGACGGCGAGCAACACTCCGTTCAAAAGCTGGAACGTACCGCTCATCAAATCGCCCGTGAACATATCGCGCACGGCGTTGGTCGTAAGCAGCCCGGGAATGAGTATCATTATCGTGCCTATCATAACGTACGCGCATTGACAGGGAAGCCCGATTATGTTCAAAAATCTGCAAAGCAAAACGCTGAAAACGCCGCCGACCAACGACAGTATAAACGTGGTCGCATAGGCGTTTAACGAACGTTTGGACAGCACCTCGTTCAACAGCGACATACCGAACGCAACTATCAAAGCGGGCAGAACGTCGGCTATAGTACCGCCGAAAAATATCGAATATATTCCCGAAACCAGCGACGCTCCCGCAATAGTGACCCACTTGTTGCGCGTTTTGGAATGTGCCAAATCATGGCATTTTTTAAGCGCGTCGTTAACGGGATATCTGTTGTGACAAATATCGCGCGACAACTGGTTATATCTTTCGAGCAGCGCAAGGTTATTCGACGTCGAATATACCCTCTTCATATGCGACTCCTGATTGCCGTCGGCAGTGCGGACGCTCGCAATTATCATTGAGGGGAACGCCGCAACGTTGGCTTCTTCCGCGCCGTAGGCACGGCAAATTCTGTCCACCGCCGTTTCCACGCGCGAAACCGAGCCGCCGCTCGACAAAATACCCACGCCCACTTCGAGCGCAAGCTGCAACACGCCATCGTAATTAATTTTTTCGGTAATTACTTCTTCCATATTCTTTCAACTCAATTTTCGCTCTTGCGATTGGGCTTATAAAGTTTGCGCAAAACAAACCAGCCGATAACCAGAATCTGCACTCCGACCGCAACCAGGTAGAACGGCCAGATGGGCACGTCCTTTGCATACAGCCACAAAAATACGTGCACTATTAGCGCTATCGACCACACCACCGCCGACGCGGCGCACGCCGTAGTGAGCCGTCTGCCCCAAACCGAGGAGAAAACCAACAGCACCACAGCCGAAACGAACGGCGCAATGACGAACGACAGATAGGCGTAACTGCGTATCGACGAAATGTAGTACAAAATCATAAACACGCCCGTAGCCACAACCCACACGAGTCCCACCGACAAAAGCGTTATCAAGAGCCGCTTATGAAAGAGGTTGAGCTTGGGCTTAACCTCCTTTTCGGTCTTTTCCTTTACGATATCGTCGACCGTTATGTGGTAAATCTCCGCAAGCTGTATAAGCACGCGCAAGTCGGGAATAGACTCTCCACGCTCCCACTTGGACACAGCCTTGTCGGTATAATTGAGTTTATCGGCAAGCTGCGCCTGCGTAAGCCCGACTTCCTGTCTAAGCCTTATAAGGTTTGCAGCTATGATTTCCTTCAAATCGTTCATAATCAAAGTATATCACGCGCGCGCACGTTTTGCAATTAATTTTATGAACTCTACTGTCAGTAGAGTGTGAAATTTTTGCGGTAGAGTTGTGAAAAGCCGCCGTTTACGCAATATTTTTAATTGTAGACCGTTAAAAGGCGGTCAAAGGTTGTAAATTAAAAATTTTTTGTTTATAATATAATTAGCCTTGTGCGGGCAAAAAGCTACGCATAAACGGAGGACTGAATGAGAAGTTTCGACATATACGTTGACTCGGCGGCAAACCTGCCCGACGAGCTTATCAAAGAAAACGATATCAAAGTTATTTCCTATACCTGCTCGGTCGACGGCAAGGATATGGAGTGCTACGAGGAGGGCGTACCGTTTGCGGAAACCGCCAAAAAGTTTTACTCCGCCATGCGCGAGGGCGCGGAAACAAAAACCACTCTTGTCAACGCCGACAAGATAACGACCGCCATTACCCCCTCTTTGCAGGCGGGACGCGACGTACTTTTGATTACCATTGCCGAGGGCATAAGCGGCACGTACAATCAGGGCGTGTTTGCGGCTAACGAATTGAAAGAGCATTTCCCCGACAGAAAAATATTGGTTGCGCAGAGTGCGAACGCGTCGCTCGGCGAGGGGCTTGTAGCTTTATATGCGGCTAAGCGCGGCGATATGGGCGAGAGCGTGGACGCGTGCTATCAATGGGTATTGGACAACCGTTTCAACATTCACGGAGTATGCACGGTCGACTCGCTCAAATACCTCAAGCGCGGCGGCAGAGTTTCGACGGCGCTTGCCATTGCGGGCACGATTTTAAACATTAAGCCCGTTCTTCACGGCGACGAGAACAGCAAACTGACCGTCTTCTCAAACGAGCGCGGCAGAAAGAAGTCCATTGCAAAAATTATAGAAGAGTTTAAGGAAAACGTTATCGACCCCGAAAATCAGACGATTGCAATTGCTCACGCCGACTGCGAGGACGAGGCTTTGGAGCTTGCGGCAAGGTTGAAAGATTTGGGTGCGAAAGATATCATTATGAACTACTACGACCTCTGCACGGGCGCACATGCGGGTCCCGGCACTATCGCCCTCTTCTTTATGGGCAAGTCGAGATTGAAAACTCCCGAAAAGAATACCGCCACAGTTAAAGGCGGTGCAAAAGTAAAACAAAGCAAATAAAAAAAGCCCTGCGGCGATTTCGCCGCAGGGCTTTTAAATTTAAAAATCTTTAAGCTTTTCTCCACCCAGAATGTGAATATGCAAATGGAAGACCGTCTGCCCGGCATCGTCGCCCTGATTGATAATAAGGCGGTAGCCGTTATCGCAGCCGTTGTCGGTAGCAATCTGCGGAATTTTTGTCAGCATATACGCTAATATTTCCGCCTCGCTCTCCCCGACCTCCGAAAGCAGCTTGAAGTGCGTTTTGGGAATTGCCAGAAGGTGAACCTTCGCCTTGGGCTCCAAGTCCTTGAACACGCACATCTTATCGTCCTCGTACACTTTCGCCGCGGGAATTTCACCCTTTATTATTCTGCAGAAGATACATTTTCCGTCGAGCATAATTTTTTAACCCTCCAACTTTTAATTACCAAAGATATATAGCAGACCACAGCAATTCCCGCAATGCCCGCAAACGTGCAGAACAGCGACAGGTACTTCCAATCGCTCAAATCGCGCACGAACGCGGGATTGTAAATAATTACGTTTAAGTCGCCGCTTTGCTCGAAATACGAACCGATAACAGTACCGTTCACAAGAAAATACGACGCGTAAAGCTCGCCTTTGTAATAAACCTCCTCCTTATGATAGGTGGAAGTTCCGTTCTTGGTAGTTACGGTTGCCCACACCGTGTCGGGGAAATAATAAATCTGCCCTCCCACAACGTCGATATTTTCCGTATAAAAATAAGTGTAAATCACGCCGTCGTCGCCCGTTACGCTCTGCGCCACGCGCCCTGCCCCTGCGGACTCGGTCTTTGCTCCGTCGTCGTACGGGCGGTCCTCCGCGTTGAACTCCATTCCGTTTTGCATAAAGCTTACAAAGCTGTCGGCGTCCTTAAACGTTTGAGTGCCGTAGGTTTCGCGGAATGGTATCGAGCAGTACATTACTCCGACAACCGCCATTAAAAACGCGGCGAGCACCAAAGTAAACTGCCCCCAGTGCCGCCAGTACTGCGGGTCTTTTTTATTGAGCGCCTTGGTCGCCAGCTCCTCCTGCTCAACCTGCTGCCACATCTCGCTTACGACGTTTTCGTCTTTGAACAGCTCGATAGCAATCACCTTGTTTTCGCCGTACGCCTTCTTCCTTCCGAAATGCATGATAAGCACGCACTCCACCAAGACGACGGTGGCGCAAGCCGCGTATATGCAGCCGAGCGCGAGATTGTTGAGGGGCAAGTCCCAGCAGATATGCAGTCCGCAGGAAAGTAGCGTTATCGCGTACACCGCAAGGTTTGCAAAGTGCCTTTTAAAGCGGCAGAACGCCCAGCCGATTGCCGCCGTCCACAGAGTGTGCGTGCACACTGCCGAAAGTCCGCGGGTTATGGAAAGCTCGATTACAGTCGTCAGATTGACAAACGGCATCTCGTTTGCCTGTACGAATATGTAGCCCATATCCTCGGCAACCGAAAAACCGCAGCCGACAGCCGCGCCGAGAATAAAGCCCGCAAGCGGCGAATTTTTGCGCGAGATGACTATGATAAGCACCGCTGCCGCCGCCTTGGATAATTCCTCGAAAAAGCCCGCGTACACGGCGTGAAGCCAACTGTTGGACGGCTTGAAGATACTGAATAAAATCTGTGCGAAAACGTCCGAAACCGCTCCGCCTATCAGCATAGCCAAAAGCACCGCCATAAACGACAAATCCTTTTTGGGGTACAGCTCGAACAGCAGAAGTAAAAACGTCAGGTTGAAAGACACCGCGCCGAGTAGCGTTACCATGGGAACGAACAGCTCGTTTGAGGTGAATCGGATAATGAGCAGGAACACGGCGAACAGCACGAATATGAGCGTAAACAGTCTGATGTACGCCCACGGGTACTTTCTGTTCAGCCCTTGATTATTGCCGCGTTGCAGACCGCGCGTCAACAGCTCGGAGTACTCTCCGCCGCCGTGCCTACGAAAGGTCTGCTTAAAAAATTCGGCTATTACGTTTTTGCCCTTTTCGGGTTTGCCTGTTTCCGTTTTCATAATATTTCAGCTAAAACTCCGTCGCGGAAGGGCTCTAAAAGCTTAACCTTAATTTTGCCCGAGCGCTCGCCCGCAACGTATACTTTTATATAGTTTTCGGTATATCCGCAGGTGTATTCCCCGTCAAATTCTTCGCTAATTACGGCATATTCCCGCCCCAATTGCTTTCGAGTGTACTTTCCCGCGGCAATTCTTCCTGCTTCCAAAAGCCTGTGCAACCGCTCCGACTTGACCTCTTTGGGCACGTCGGGCATATCAAAAGCTTTTGTTCCCTCGCGCGGGGAAAAGGCGAAAGCGTGCACTCTGGCAAAGCCCGCCTCTTCTATGATAGTTAAACTGTCACGAAAATCGTTCTCGGTTTCGCCGCAAAAACCCGCGATTATGTCGGTCGTTACCGCACCGTTCGGGAAATAATCGTATATAAGCGCGCATTTTTCGAGATATTCCTCGCGCGTATAGTGCCTGTTCATCGCTTTTAAAACGGCGTTCGAGCCGCTCTGCAACGAAAGATGAAACTGCGGCGCGAAATCTTTCAAATCTTTAAGCGCGGACAAAAACTCTTCATCTATAACGTTACACTCCAAAGAGCCCAGCCGCACGCGCTTATCGGTAAAGGTTAACGCCTTGATTAAGCCCGTCAAGCCCTCTTCGCAACCGTTATAAGCAGATATATTTATGCCCGTAAGCACTATTTCGGGAGCGGTACAGGAAGCGATTTCCCCCGTAATATCCTCGATTGAACGCGATTTTACCCGCCCGCGAAGGTAGGGAATTACACAATACGAGCAAAAATTGTTGCAACCGTCCTCTATCTTGATAAAGGCGCGGGTCTTGACGTTTTTGGGATAACCGAGCTCCGCGCAAGCCTCGCCGCCGAAATCGTTTGCAATCGCGCCGATAACATTTTCCTTATCCCTCGCGCCGCCTACAAAGCGCACGTTCGGCTTTTGAAACTGCTCTTTATTCTTTTCGGAGGCACAGCCGCAAACGTACACGCGCGCACTCGGGTTGAATTTGAGCGCCCTCGAAATTAGCTGTCGGCTCTTTCTCTCCGCCTCTTTGGTGACCGCGCAGGTATTGAGAACGTAGATATCAGCATAAGACAGCTCGTCGTCCGTTTCCCAGCCGCGCTTATCGAGCTCCGCTAAAATCTGCGCGCTTTCAACCTCGTTGACCTTACAGCCGAGAGTAAATACCACCGCTCTCATTTAAGTTCACCGAGTGCGAAAGCCGCCAAAGCGCACACGGAAATCGCGGCGGTTTCCGCGCGTAAAATGCGCTTACCCAGACTCATTCCCGCAAATCCGAGACCCTTTGCCTGCTCGAACTCCTCGTCCGCAAAGCCGCCCTCGCTTCCAACGACGAGCGCCGTCGGACCGCTTATTCCGCTGAGCTCCACGTCGCTGTTTTGCGCGAACTCGCAGAAAAACAGCTTGTTGTTACAGTCTGCCGCCGACTGCAACGCGGCGGTAAAATGAGCGAAATATTCAATCTCGGGCGCAACCGAACGCAGGCACTGTTTAGCCGCCTCGCGCGCAACCTTGTTGAGCCGCTCGAGCTTATTTTCGTTCATATACGCCGAGCAGTAGCGCGACGAAAACACGCCGATTTTGGCTACGCCCAGCTCCGTAGCTTTCTGTACTACAAGCTCGGTCTTATCACCCTTCAATGCGCCGACAAGAAGATAAATTGGCGTCTTAGCCTCCCGCTCGCCGCGGTTTACCCCCGTAATATGTGCCGACAAACGGGATTTTTCGACTTTTGTGACGATTGCCGAATACTCGTTGCCGCAGTTGTCCAACAGCACGATTTCCGCACCCTCGGTTATGCGAAGTACCGTCTTTGCGTGAATAAATTCCTCGCCGTCCAACACAGCCTCGGTATTCTCAGGGTAGTTTAAGTTGTTTATAAAAAACCTTTTGGGTGCGCTCATTTAACCCTTGAACGCAAGTGCGTTCCACTCCCCTTTCTTAACTTTTTCTATTAAGGTAAGCCCCTGCGCGGAATACACCTCGACAACGCGGTCAAGCTTGCAATCTATTATGCCGCTTAAAATGAGCGTGCCGCCCGCTTTTAAATTTTTAGGGATAGACGGCGCGAGGTTTTCCAGAATATCAGCCGTTATGTTGGCGAGCATTATGTCGCCTTTTAAAGAGCTGTCGTCCAGAAGGTTGGCGCGCGCAACCGTAACTTTTTGGGTAACTCCGTTGAGCTCGGCGTTGTGCGTTGCGCTCTCCACCGCAACCGCGTCAATGTCGGTAAGGTAGGCAAACTTCGCGCCCAGCTTGACCGCCGAAATGCCCAAAATGCCGTTGCCGCAACCGACGTCTATGCACACGCTTTCGGGCGTGATATACTTTTGCAACAGCTCCACGCACATAGAGGTCGTTTCGTGCTCGCCCGTGCCAAAAGCCATATTGTTATCCAGCTTGACGATTTGCTCGCCGTCCTGTTTTTCGTACTCTATCCACTCGGGCACTACCACCACCGCGCCCAGATGAATGGGGCGGAAATGGGTGCGCCAAATCTCTATCCAGTCGTCGCCCTCTATTTCGCGGCGGGTGGTTTCGAGCGTGCCCAAAGGCAGTGCGCCCGCGCAGTTTGCAACTATCTCGTCGATATCCTCGCGTATCTGCGGAATGACCGTTTCCGCGTCCATCACGGCAACGAAAGCTTTTACGAGCACGTCGCCAGAGCTGTTTGCAACCAAATCTTCGTCCATATAGTCCCAGTAAGCCGACTTGTCGCGTTGCAGAGCAATGACGTCCTTAACGTCGGAAATCGCCACGCCGTAGGACGTGTAGCGCCACATTACGTCGGCGATAAGCTCGCTACCCTCGGAAGTTGTATGTACGGTAAGCTCGATAAATTTCATAAGTACATTCATTTTATCATAAGCCTGATAAAATAGCAAGCGCGCCGCGCGGCTTTTTGCCGCGCGGCGCGCCTATAATGTTTACATTTTAATTACTTCATTTTGGTCAGTCTTTCCGCATACTCCAGCCACTGCGCTTCGGGGATTTGGTTTGCGCTGTTTTTAGAGAACTGCTCGACTAAAACCTTAGCCTTTTCGGGCGGGATAATCGTGCCAACGCCCGCAACGCAGCCGCCGGGGCAACCCATGCCCTCGATAAGGCAACCCTGAATTTTGCCCGCCTTGGCAAGCGTTAAAATCTTCTTGCAGTCGGCAAGCCCTTCCGCGTGATAAATCTTGACCTCGATATCGGGATAATATTCTTTGACGGTGCGCTCGATTGCCGCCGCAACGCCGCCCGCAACCGCGTAGCCTCTGCCCGCGCCCGTTGTGTGAGTTATCCTCAGCGGCGTTTCTTCAAGCGTATCAACCTTGATGTCCTTCGCCGCAAACATACCCGCAAGCTCCTCGAACGTCAGAACGAAGTCGACGAAACTTCTCTGCGTTCTTCTCGAAGCTTCCAGCTTTTTCGCCGCGCACGGTCCTATGAACACCACGCGCACGTCGGGCTCTTTTTCCTTAATCTTGCGAGCCGTCGCAACCATGGGGGTGAGCTCCTGCGAAACCTCCTGAACGAAATCGGGGAACTGCGTCTTGGCGAGCACCGCCCACGCGGGACAACAGCTCGTTAAAAGGAAGGGCAGTTTGCCCGTCGCAACCTCGTGAACGTAATGGTTAGCTTCTGCAATACAGCCGAGGTCCGCGCCCTCCGCCACCTCGTACATATCTTCAAACCCGAGCTTCAAAAGCGCGGTCTTAATCTTACCGAGCGTAGACTTTACGCCGAACTGACCCGCAATGGCGGGCGCAACCGCCGCGATAATTCTGTCGCCCTTCTTTAACGCCTGAATGAGCTGGAATATCTGCGACTTATCCGCAATCGCGCCGAACGGGCACGCCGACATACACTGACCGCACGCAACGCACTTGTCGTTATCTATGTGCGCTCTGCCGTATTCGTCTGAGGATATAGCCTTGATACCGCAGGCCTGCGCGCAGGGGCGCACCTTGTGGCTTATCGCGTCGTAGGGGCAAGCCGCCTTGCATCTGCCGCACTTTATGCACTTACTTTGGTCGATAAACGACTTGCCGTCAACGATTGAAATCGCGCCCTTGGGGCAGTTTTTAATGCACGAGTGCGCCACGCAGTTGCGGCACATATTTGTGACCTCGTACTCGTTGTCGGGGCACTTGTCGCACGCCGAGGGAATAACCTGCATAAGGGGCGGTTCGTAATACTTGTCTGCAATGTTGCTGTTGCCGACACCCTCGGTGATATGTACGGGTTTGTTTGCGGGGCGAAGCGATAAGCCCATTGCAAGGCGCACGCGCTCTGCCGCAATCTGTCTTTCCCTGTATATGCTTTCCCTGTACTTGGGCACTTCGTCGGGAGTTATCTTATAGGGAATTGCCTCGATATCGCTCGCTATATCTTCGCTTTCGAACGCAACGCGCGAAACTTCAGCAAACACCTGTCTACGAAGGTCTGTTACAACACTTTGTTCTTTCATAAGTTTTCCTCTTTATTTAACTCAGTATATTATATCACTTTGACGCGTGCAAATCAACCCGCGTTTTCATTTTTTTCGTCGGTATTTTTTTCCTTGCGCCACAGCACTAAATCGGCGGTAATGAGCGCGGCGGAAAAGCCTATGAGCCCCGCGCCTATTATAATTGCGCAGTTCATAAAAAATTCCTGCGGCATTACGTTTATTATCTGCTCCGTCGCGTAGTCGAACGTCCAGTTATCTTTTCCGGGGAAGAATATTTTGTGGAAGATTAAAAACGCCTTATCGAAATCTATCGCCGCAAGCGCGCCTATTATCAAAGGAAGCGCAAGAGCTATGATTGCCGATAAAAGGTACGCCCGATGCCCCATCGGGCGTACCAAGGTTATAACCTTGAATTTGTTTAAAAGCACGAGCGTGAGCGTTATCGCGCCCGACACTATCATACCCGCCAAATTGAGATTAAAAAGAGCCTTGCAGTCGGCAAAGTGCGCCGCCTCCTCCGCCGTCCATTTGAGTTCGCCCGTGCCGAACGGTCGGTTTGGCAAAGTCAGATAGTTCAAAACGTCGTCGTACGCCGCCTTAATCGTCGAGTACGACCAGCCCGTCGTTTCCTCCATTTTCAGGGTTTTAATCTGAATGTAGTAGAAAAACCTGCAATATATCGGCAGTCCTATCGAGAAGGTGAGGATAAACAGCGTCAACGAGATTATGAATATTACGGTAAGCGATATATTAAGCGCCTTCTTTGTCTTTGAGTTCAATTGAAAGCTCCTTATAGCACGGTCCTTTTCTTGTCAGCGCACAGGTTATGAGCACCTGCGACGGCAGATAGAACACCCAAATCATATACACGACGAAGTTATACACTTTTTCCGAAAGCTCGACGCCTACCATCGAGCCGTGCTTGAATCCAACGCAGATATCGCAGCCCAAAAACAGCATAAGCCCGATTGCAAACAGCACGTTCTTCAAGCCGCGGTTGCACATAATGAGCGATTCCACGCAGTTGCCGAACAGTAGCACGATGTAAATGCCCGCCTCGACGATAAGCAAATTCACGCCGAACAGTCCGCCGCAAACGCCTATTAATATGGCGGCGACAACCGCGCGCACCGCAATGGTTATCCAGATTTTTTTAACTCTGCCGTAATACAGCCTGTACATATAGAGCGAGTGAGCGACGATAAAGGTCGCAAGCCCTATTTCGAAATAGTCGTCGAGCACGAGGATAAACAAATCGCTTATCGCCGTGAACACCATTGCCCCGACGGCGATTACCGAGTCCGCGTCGCGGTTGAAATACACCATTACCGTCGAAACGGCAAGGCAGAGCAAAATGCCCGCATACTTCAGCTCGATAGGGTCTTTGGGCTGATTTGCCGAAAGGATATTGTAGACGATATATATTACCGTTTCAACCAGCACGAAGGCCGCCAGAACTATTGTTTTGGGAGTCAGCTCAAACTTCTTCATTATGAACCTCGGGCTCTTTCTTATCCTTACTCTTTTCGGTCGCCGACAGCAATGCAAGCAGTATCGCGTAATGTATCGTGGGTATGATATAGAATATATGGTTGTCCAAAAGGCTCATTAAAAGTATTACGCACATCGTCAGTCCGATAAGCGTTCTTTCGGGAGTTCTGTTATTTATATAGGAAATGACCGTCTGCGTTCTGTGGAAAGCGTAAACCAAAATTCCGACTATGCCGCACGACGATAAGAGTTGGAAAACCGTATTGTGGCACATTCTCGGTATAGAGTGCGACAGCTCGCCGGGCACGAAATATCCCACGCCCCAGCTTACAAGCTTCGTGGTACCGTCGGCAAGCGTTTCGTATTCCGTATACGCGTTGGGGTCGTAGAAGCCGACGCCGAATACGGGTCTGTGCAAAAAGTTCTGCCAGCCGAGCCCCCACAGCCAGGTTCTGCCGTTGCCCGAGCTGAGGCTGTCTCTATCGAGCGCACCTTTAAGGAAAGAGAACACTCTCTCGTGCATTATGCCTGCGGCTATTATGATAAGAGCGATAACCGCGCCCATCATTGCCAAATCGATAATGCGCTTTCTGCCCTTGTCCCAGATGAGTATCCACACACAGCACGCGCACAGCACGACGAGCGACATCAGCATTGCCTGTCTCGACTGACTCAAAAAGCACATTCCTTCGTTGACGACCGCGCCTATCAAGAAGAAGTAGCCGCGCTTGTACTTGCCCGCGAGATAGAACCACGCGGGAATAGCCATCGTCAGCATCAGTCCCGCCTGATTGTAAGTGCCCCAGCCGAAGCCCAACACCGAACGCCAGCCGACTTCCGCCGCCTCGCTTCTGTTTGTTAAATAGCAAATGGCGAGCTCCAAAGATACAGCCGCCGCCAAAGCGATAAAATAATACGCGACCTGCATAAAGGTCTTTTCGCCTCTGCCGAAATTGCAGTAACAGAATATATAAAATACGACGATTACCGCCGAGAGCGCAAGCCCGAACAAGAGGTTCATTGCGGTATAGTGCGTATAGAAAATTCCGTTTAAAGCGAAAGCCGCGGATAGCGCCACAATGCCCCAGAATATCGGCGTAATTTTGAATTTACCCCTTACTATCCCCCAGACAAGACGGAAAATGACCGTACCCAAAAAGAATACCACCCCTATTATTTCCTGCACCAATATGGGCGTACTGACGAGGTAATTCGATACGCTCGGGGTGTGTTTTTCAGAGGGCAGCATACTGAAAAACAGAATAAGGCATAAAACGGGCGAAACGTCCTTACAGCAGACCATTATCGCCGTACCGCTTATGCACAGATACCAGATATTGACTATATCCCAGCCGAGGTAATAGCACCCGACCGACACGACGGCGGTTACCAGCGGGAAAAAGTAAGAGGAAAGCGCGCGCCTTAAAAATTGCGTGACTTTATTATTCTCTATGCGTTCGCCGATTTGCTCCATTCGCCCGACGATTTGCTTAAACTTCATATCTACCCTCTGAAAGTATACTGTTTTGATTATACCCCCCGCCGCTACGTTAAGTCAAGTGAAATGCCGTCCGGCTTAAATTTATAAATATTCCGCAAAACGCTTGTACAAACGAACGTTTTGGTGATACAATAATGTTATGTTGATTTTAAACGCCGACCAGGCGGCCGCCGACAAAAAAATAAGCGACTGGTTCTTTAACGGAACAAAGCAGTTTTTCGTGCTTTCGGGCTATGCGGGCACGGGCAAGACCGCCCTTTTAAAACACGTCGTTAAAGAAACCCTTAAACTCGACGACTTGTACAGCGCGGCGTTCGTAACCCCCACGGGCAAGGCGGCGACCGTTTTAATCAAAAACGGCGTTTCGGCGTGCACCGTCCACCGCCTCATATACCAGTCGCAGACGGTCGAGCAGGAAGTCGAAGTTAACGGCAAAAAAATCAAGGTCGAAAGGCTGACATTCCGCCGCCGCGAAAGCATCGATAAGGCGATTAAGCTAATCGTTTTAGACGAGGCGTCGATGGTTTCCGACGACGTTTTATCAGACATTGCAAACTTCGGGGTTAAGGTGCTTTTGTGCGGCGACAACGCTCAGCTTCCGCCCGTCGAGGGCTTTAACAGCTTTTTGAAAAACCCCGACTACACGCTCACGCAGATTGTTCGCCAACAGCAGGACAACCCCATTATCAGGCTTTCCGAGCTCGCGCGCGAGGGCAAGCCCATACCTTTCGGCAACTACGGCGACAAGGCGTTCGTTCTTTACGGCAGAAGGTTCGCAGGCGGTCAGCGCGAGCACCTTTTGAAACGCAGTGACCAAATCATTTGCGGGTTAAATAAAACGCGGGCGAAAATCAACGACGAAATGCGCCGCATACTCGGCTTTAAAGGGTTGCCGCAAAATGGCGACAAGCTCATATGCACACTCAATAACTGGGAGACGTTCATCGACGGCGAGGCTAGATTCAATCTTGTAAACGGCATTATCGGCACGGCAATCGAACCCTTTTACGATATGAACGCGCACATGGGTTTCACTCAGTTCAAGCCCGACTTTTTGGACGAGAACTGCCCCGAGGCGCTCCCCTTCGACACGGGCGTTTTCGAGGACGGCGAGTACCGCTACAAGCACGGCGACACGTTCGCCAAGTTCGACGAAAACGGCGAGGCGACGGGCGTGTTTACCCTCAACCGTTTCGAGTACGGCTACTGCATATCCTGCCACAAGGCGCAGGGCTCGGAGTTCGACAACGTCATTATTTTCGACGAGAGCTTTGCCTTTAAGGAGGACAAAAACCGCTGGCTGTACACGGCGCTTACTCGAGCGAGAAAGAAATTGATTTTGATAAGATAAACGGGGCAACGATATCGTTGCCCCGTACATATATGCCGTTTAACGCATATTTTACTCTGTTTCCGCCTGTTTCAAAATATACTGTGCAAGGTTAAGCGCCTGAGTGCACGCGACCGTGTCCGCACCCATCGTGCAAAGGTTGGCAAACGAGGTTGCGCTGTCCGCCTTCTCCGCCTTTATAAGGCATTTGCCCTTTAACGCCGACTTGATTTTGGTAACCGTTTCACCGTCCGCGCCGTTTAACCTAAGACAGTTTATGCCCGCGTCCGCCGCGCAAACCGCCGCCTTTAAAAGCTCCTTTTCTCCCAAAATCGTACAGTCCAGAGTTACCCTGACGGCGCATTGCTTTGCCGCCTTCTTTATTTTCTTGCACTCCTTTTTAAAGTACGCAAGGTTGCCGTCGCGAAGGAACGCCGTTGGCGCGCACACCTCCACCTCGTCCACTCCGTCCTTTACCGCGCGCTTGACCGCCGCCGCTTTGACCTCGGTCGTCTCCTCGCCGAACGGATAGCTTATAGCGGCAATCAGCGAAACCTGCGGGTCTTTGCCGAGAGCGTTTACGCACGCTTTCACGTAGTTGGGAAACACGACTACCGCGCCGATTGCAAGCGAGTCCGCCGCCTTGCACGTTTCTTTAAGCGAAGCCTTTTCGGTATACGGCGAAAGGCAGTCGCACTCGATTTTCAGAACGCTCGCTTTCGCCTCGTCCATTCTCTTTATGCGCTTGAACTCTCTGTACTGCTCCTCTTCGGTTAAAGTTGCGTTATCCTTTCCGTCTTCCATAATATCACCTTTATATATAATATTTTACAATTTTCTACTTAGAATATATTTTATCATAGACGTATGTTAGGACTTGTGTATCTCTTAGTTACTTTTATCGTGTGTTTTGCCTTAGTGCACGTAATAAAGCTTGCCGTCGTCGGCTTTTTCAGCTTGAAGAAAAAACCCGAGCCCGAGAAAAAGCCCGAAAAAAAGACTGAACCCGTCTACTACATAGTCGAAAAAAAGCGCGCCAGAAAAACTTATTCCGAGCCGAAGGAAATTCAGTTCAAAAAGTAATTACTCTTCCTCGTACTTGGTCAGATTTTTCCCGTCCTCCCAAAGCCTTTCGAGGCGGTAAAAATCGCGCTCATCGTCGTTGAAGATGTGAACGATTACGTCCTCGTAGTCGAGTACCGCCCATCTGCCTTCACGAACGCCATCGCGGCGGCGGGGACTAAGAGCACACTCCTTTTCCATCTTTTCTTCCAGATTTTCGGCAAGCGATTTGACCTGCGTGGACGAACGCCCGCTGCAAATTACGAAATAGTCGCAAAGCGAGCTCTTGCTCTCCACGTCGATATACACTATGCCGTAAGCTTTTTTGTCGCTTAAAAATTTGCAGATTTGCAAGGTCTTCTGTTTGCTTTTATTGTCACTCATATTTTTTATCCTTGATATAATTATATGCTTTTTGGGTTTCCCCGTCTATGGGCTTGTCCGTACTCTTTAAATACTCTATCTGGTGGGAAAGCGCCGCAAAAAGGCACTCCCTCAAATCGCGCTTGAAAATCTTTCTTAAAGCTTCTACCCCGTCGAACTTTCTGCCCTCTTCGAGCATGTCGCAAAGGTATAAAAGCGCGTCCGCGGCGGACATATTTTCCTTGCCCGTGGTGTGACAGGCAATCGCGCTTAAGATTGTTTGGTCGGTAACTTTAAACTTCTTTTCCGCAACGTACGCCCCCGAATACTGGTGAATTACGGGCGAGGGCGAATTGTCGGGCGGAGTGAACCCCTTTAAAAGCGGACTGCCTTGCGGCAGGTTTTTGCCGCAGTCGTGAAGCGCCGCCATTGTTATTGCCTGCTTTTCGCATAAATTTGCACGCGACGCGTTCTTGGCGCACATTACCGCAACCCGCACGGTATGCGCGTGCCGCTCGGGGGTGAGCAGTCTTTTATACCCCTGCAATTCGGGCAGATAGTAGAGCGCGTTGTCCCTAATGTATTGCCCTACCGCCGCGTTTACATACCTGTCGAAGTCCTCGTCGAGCGCGGCAAAAGTGCGGACTTCCGTCGAACTCACCTTTTCCCCCACGAAAGGAATAGTTGCAACCTTTGTGGAAAACATACTCTCCACCCGCGCCTTGCTCTCCTCGAAGCCCGAGTGGTTTTCACGCGCGCACGCGGCGAGCGAAAAGGTTTCCAGAATTTTTTCGGGGTGCTTCCAGTGCGGGAAGTTTTCCAGCATATCCGCGCCGATTATGAAATACCTCTTCGCGTCCTTATAGATTTTTGCAAAATGCTCGCAGGTCAAATAGGTGTACGAAACGCCGCCGCGGGTCAGCTCGAAGTTGCTAATCTCGGCTTGCGGAATAGTCGCAAAGGCGAGGCGGCACATTTCGTAGCGCTGAAAAAAGTCCGCGGCAAGCCTACCGCTTTTGTGAGGACTGACCGCCGTGGGCATTATTATTATTTTGTCGAGCTCGAGCTCCCTTACCGCCGCGCGAGCTAAGTTCACGTGCTCGCGGTGGACGGGGTTGAAAGCTCCTCCGAAAATAGCTACTTTCATATGAGTATATCTACCGTAATTTAAGTCAATAATTCAACGTATGAGAAAACTGAATTTTGCTTTGATTTCCGACGTTATATTTTTTACCCTTTGCGCGTTCATTTT
>CAYXTN010000019.1:0-27863 GCA_964468085.1 uncultured Clostridia bacterium
GCGGTACAGAATATGAATATAATGTGCGGTCTTGACGAGCGCACGTCGCTAATGTGAAATTATGAGGATAAAAGAAGTTAAGGGCGGTGTATGCGCACCCGAAGGTTTTAAGGCGGGCGGAGTACACTGCGGAATAAGAAAAAACAAAGCTAAAAAAGATTTGGCTTTAATAGTGAGCGAAGTCCGCGCGTCTGCCGCGGGCGTATATACGACCAATCTTGTTAAGGGTGCGCCCGTTGTCGTTACCAAGGCTAACTTGTCCGACGGCTACGCTCAGGCGATAATCTGCAACAGCGGAAACGCCAACACCTGCAATTCCGACGGTATCGAAATTGCCGAAAAAATGTGCAAGTTGGTTAAGGGCGTTGCTGGTATCTCCGAAAAGGACGTTATCGTTGCTTCAACGGGCGTTATCGGTCAGAAATTGGACGTAACTCCCATAGAAGAAGGAATGACCGAGCTGTATAACTCGCTCGGCGATAACAGTGACAGCGCCGCCGAGGCGATTATGACGACCGATACGGTTAAAAAGAGCGTTGCGGTCGAGTTCAGACTCGGTTTAAAGATGTGCCGCATAGGCGCGATTGCCAAGGGCGTTGGCATGGTTTGCCCCAATATGGCTACGAACCTTATATTTATAACTACCGACGTTGCGATTTCGCCCGAAATGTTGCAGCTTGCGCTTTCCGAAGACGTTAAGACTTCGTTCAATATGGTAAGCGTAGACGGCGACCAGTCGACAAACGATACTTGCTGTATTCTTGCCAACGGACTTGCGGAAAACGAGTTTATCGACGATAAGAGCACCGATTTCAAGACATTCTGCAAGGCTTTGAACTACGTTACGGTCAAGCTTTCGAGAATGATTGCAAAGGACGGCGAGGGTGCGACCAAGCTTATCGAGTGCCGCGTTGTCGGTGCGGATAAGAAGAACACCGCGAAGGTGGTTGCAAGAACGGTTATCAAATCTTCGCTTGTAAAGGCGGCGATGTTCGGTGCCGACGCGAACTGGGGAAGGGTGCTCTGTGCGATAGGTTACGCGGGCGTAAACGTCGATGTTAACGCGATTGACGTGACTTTTTCCTCGAAAAAAGGCGATTTACCCGTCTGCAAGGGCGGCTACGGCATAGATTTCTCGGAAGAGAAGGCAAAAGAAATTCTTTCGGAAGACGAAGTTATTATCGATATTAACCTCAATTCGGGCTCGTACAAAGCGACGGCTTGGGGTTGCGACTTGACATACGATTACGTAAAAATAAACGGCGATTACAGGACTTGATATGGATAAACAGGAACAAGCCGAATTTTTAATAGAGGCAATGCCCTATATTAAAAAATATTTTAATAAGGTACTTGTTGTAAAGTACGGCGGGAACGCGATGATTGACGAGCATTTAAAGTCGTCGGTTATGCGCGATTTAGTCGTTCTCAATTTATTGGGTATCAAGGTGGTTCTCGTTCACGGCGGCGGTCCCGAAATTTCCGAAACCATCAAAAAAATGGGTATGGAAACCCGCTTTGTCGATGGTCTGCGTTACACGGACAAGGATACGAGCGAAGTCGTGCGTATGGTTCTGGCGGGTAAGGTAAATAAATCGCTTGTCGACCTTTTATGCAAACACGGCGGCAAGGCAATCGGCGTCTGCGGACAGGACAATCACATGATTAAATGTGAAATGCAGGACGAAAAGCTCGGTTACGTCGGTAAAATAACCGAAATCAATACTCAGCTTATTACCGATATGCTCGGACTCGGTTACGTGCCCGTTGTATCGACCGTCGGTTACGACGACGAGGGCAACGTTTACAACGTAAACGCGGACACGGCGGCGGCGGCTCTTGCGGGAGCGCTCAACGCCGAAAGTCTTATATTGATGACCGATATTCGCGGACTTTTGGAAGATAAGGACGACCCTAATACTTTAATTCATAAGGTTTATGTATCCGACATTCCCGCTTATATCAAGCAGGGCATAATATCGGGAGGAATGATTCCCAAAATCGAGTGCTGTAAAGATGCAATCCGTCGCGGCGTTAAAAAGGCCGTAATAATCGACGGACGTGTTAGTCATTCAATTTTAATAGAATTATTGTCCGACGAGGGCAGTGGAACAATGTTTTTGTGACGGCTGATTTATTTTTTAAATCAGTCTTTCTTTTAGTGAGGACTTAAAAAATTATGATTAAGGACAATATTTTCGCCGACGACGGCGAGTACATAGCAAATACGTACGCTCGCTACAAAGTGGCGTTCAAGGACGGAAAAGGCGCGCTTTTGTACGATTTCGACGGCAAAGAGTACATAGACTGCGCCACGGGAATAGGCGTAAATATTTTCGGTATCAACGACGAAGAGTGGAAAAACGCGGTAAAGGCTCAGCTTGACAGCGTGCAGCACGTCTGTAATCTGTATTATTCCCGGCCCCAAACCGAGCTCGCCAAGGCTTTGTGCCTTAAAACGGGCGCAAAGAAGGTCTTTTTCGGCAACAGCGGCGCGGAAGCAAACGAGTGCGCGATTAAAGCCGCGCGCAAGTACGGCAACGAACGCTACGGCAGAAACGAAATAATAACGCTAAAAAATTCCTTTCACGGCAGAACAATAGCAACGCTTACGGCAACCGGTCAGGACGGCTTTCATAAACATTTTGCGCCGTTTTTGGAAGGTTTTAAATACGCAGACCCGACGATGGACGGCATTTTCAAGTGCTACACGGACAAGACCTGCGCCGTTATGGTCGAAGTTATTCAGGGCGAGAGCGGCGTGCACGTGCTCGACTTCGGCTTTTTAAAAGAGCTTGAAAAATTCTGCAAGGAGCGCGATATTCTTTTAATCTGCGACGAAGTGCAGTGCGGTAACGGCAGAACGGGTTATATGTACGCGTACGAGGCGGCGGGTATTCACCCCGACCTTGTTACGACCGCAAAAGGCTTGGGCGGTGGCTTGCCTATCGGCGCGTGCCTTTTATTCGATAAGACCGAAAAGGTGTTCGGTTTCGGCGACCACGGCACGACCTTTGGCGGCAACCCCGTGGCTTGCGCGGGCGGCGTGAGCATTGTTGAAAGACTTACACCCGACCTTTTATTGGAAGTGCAGGGTAAAGGCGCATATATAAAATCGCACTTGGAGCACATCAAAAACGTAACGGGTGTGAGCGGAATGGGCTTGATGATAGGCGTTTCGACCACGAAAAACGCAAGAGAAGTGGCGCAAAAGAGTCTTGAAAAGGGACTCGTAGTGCTTACGGCTCACGAAAAGGTAAGGCTTTTGCCGCCGCTTACTATAAGTAAGGAACAAATAAATTCAGCTTTGAAAATATTAGACGAGGTAATTTCGCAATGAGACATTTATTAAAATTACAGGACTTGACGAGGGAAGATATTTTATCAATCTTAAACCTTGCCGACCAGTTGAAGTTCGAGAGGAACAACGGCATTCAGAAGGACTATCTGAAAGGTAAGAAGATGGGACTTATTTTCCAGAAGGCTTCGACCCGTACGAGGGTTTCCTTCGAGGTCGGCATTTACGAACTCGGCGGTTACGGACTGTTTTTGTCGAGCCACGATTTGCAGATAGGCAGGGGCGAGCCCGTGCAGGATACGGCAAGAGTGCTTTCGCGCTATCTCGACGGCATAATGATAAGAACTTTCGAGCAAAAGGAAGTCGAAGATTTGGCAAAGTACGGCTCGATTCCCGTAATTAACGGCCTCACGGACTACGCGCACCCCTGTCAGGTGCTCGCCGATTTGATGACGATTAGGGAGTACAAGGGTAGCTTCAAGGGCTTGAAAATGGCGTTCGTCGGCGACGGCAACAATATGGCGAACAGCCTTATGGTCGGTGCAATCAAGACGGGAATGTCGTTTGCGATTGCCTGCCCTAAAGGATACGAGCCCGACGCCGAGCTTATGAAATGGGCTAAGGAAAACGGCGAGTTCACTATCACGACCGACGTAAAAGAGGCGCTCAAAGACGCGGACGTCGTTTATACCGACGTTTGGGCTTCCATGGGTCAGGAGGGCGAGAAAGCCAAGAGAGAACAGGCGTTTGCCGCATACCAGGTCAACAAGGAAAATCTGGCGGTTGCAAAGCCCGACGTAATGTGTCTGCACTGTCTGCCCGCGCACCGCGGCGAGGAAATTACCGAAGAGGTGTTCGAAGAGCACGCAAAGGAAATTTTCGACGAGGCGGAAAACAGACTTCACGCGCAGAAAGCCGTAATGGTTAAGCTTTTAAAGTAATTTAGGAAAAATAATTTTCAACAGGTAGAAAAAATATATGAAAAACGGCAAAGTATATTTAACGTTACAGAACGGAAAGCAGTTTACGGGTTACAGATTCGGCGCGGACGGCGACGTCGTCGGCGAGCTTGTTTTCACTACGGGCATGACGGGCTACGTGGAAACGCTCACCGACCCCAGCTATTACGGACAGATTGTAATTCAGACCTTCCCGCTTATCGGAAATTACGGAGTAACCCCCGATATGGAGAGCAAAAAGCCTTGGGTTTCAGCCTATATCGTAAGGGAAAAGTGCGACGAGCCTTCAAACTTCCGCAGTGAGGGCACGATAGAAAAATACCTCGAAGATAACGGAATTGTAGGTATTTACGGCATAGACACCCGCGAGCTTACCAAAATCGTGAGAGAGGCGGGCGTTATGAACGCGGCAATAACTTCAAAGCCTTTAAAGGACTTGTCGGAAATCGCCAAATACAAAATTGTCAACGCCGTTGAAACGGTTAGCTCGGACGAGGTCGAATATTTCGGCGACCCCGACGGCAGAAAGATAGTCGTCTACGATTTTGGCACTAAGAAAAACATTATACGTTCTCTTTTAAACAGGGGCTGTTACTGCATTAAAGTTCCGTCAACCTACACGGCGGAGCAGATTCTGGCGCTCAATCCCGCGGGGCTTATGCTCTGCAACGGTCCCGGAGACCCCGCCGAAAACGTCGGGATTATAGAAAATCTCAAAAAGCTTGCGGGTAAGCTTCCCATATTCGGTATATGCCTCGGGCATCAGCTCTTTGCACTCGCCATGGGCGGCAAGACCAAGAAGATGAAGTACGGACACAGGGGAGCAAATCAGCCCGTTAAGTGCGTCGATACGGGCAGGGTGTATATTTCCTGCCAGAACCACGGCTACGAGGTCGTTTCTTCAAGCCTGGAAGGCGTAGGTAAGCTTAGCTTCTACAACGTAAACGACGGCACGTGCGAGGGCTTCGACTATCCCGACATAAACGCGTTTACCGTTCAGTTCCACCCCGAAGCTTGCGGCGGTCCCCACGACGCGGGTTTCCTGTTTGATAAATTTATGAAGAACATTACGGAGGGAAAATTCAATGCCTAAGAGAGCTGACATTAAAAAGGTACTCGTAATTGGTTCCGGTCCTATCGTTATTGGACAAGCTGCGGAGTTTGATTATGCGGGAACGCAGGCGTGCAGAATACTTAAAAACGAAGGCATAAACGTAGTTTTATGCAACTCCAATCCCGCTACGATAATGACGGACAAGGCGCTTGCGGACGAAATATATCTCGAACCGCTTACGACAGACACGTTAAAGAGAATTATTATTAAGGAACGCCCCGACAGTCTTTTGGCGTCGCTCGGCGGACAGACGGGATTAACTCTCGGCTGTCAGCTTGCAAAGGAGGGCTTCCTCGACAAATACGGTGTAAAGCTCATCGGCGTAAAGCTCGATTCGATTGACAGAGCGGAGGACAGAGAGCTCTTCAAGGAAACGATGGAAAAGATTAACCAGCCCGTCGTTCCCTCGGATATCGCGTACACCGTTGACGAGTGTGTTGCCGTTGCCGAAAAGATAGGCGGCTATCCCGTAATCGTTCGTCCCGCATATACGCTCGGCGGCGCGGGCGGCGGCGTTGCATACAACGAGGAAGAGCTGAGAATTATCTCGCATAACGGTCTTATGCTCTCGCCGATTACGCAGGTTTTAATCGAAAAGTATATCGGCGGTTGGAAGGAAATAGAGTTCGAGGTTATACGCGACTGTGAAGGCAACGTTATAACCGTATGCTCTATGGAAAACGTAGACCCCGTCGGCGTACATACCGGTGACTCAATAGTTATCGCACCCGCCGTAACTCTCTCCGACAAGGAATATCAGATGCTCCGTTCGGCGTCACTGAATATTATCTCCGAATTGGGCATCGAGGGCGGGTGCAACTGTCAGTTTGCGCTCGATCCCAACAGCTTCGAATACGCGGTAATAGAGGTCAACCCCAGAGTTTCGCGTTCGTCCGCGCTCGCTTCCAAGGCGACAGGCTTCCCCATAGCCAAGGTTGCAACCAAAATTGCGCTCGGCTATACGCTCGACGAAATCAAGAACGACGTCACGGGCAAGACCTACGCGGCGTTCGAACCTACGATTGATTACGTAGTAATCAAATTCCCCAAATGGCCGTTCGACAAATTCCTATACGCCAAGAGAAATCTGGGCACGAGAATGAAGGCGACCGGCGAAGTTATGGCAATCGGTACGAGCTTCGAGCAGGCAATAATGAAGGCGGTGCGCGGCGCGGAAATTTCGCTCGGCACGCTCAATATGCCCAAGCTTGCCAAATTGAGCGACGAAGAAATCGTGGAAAGACTGCACGACTTGACCGACGAAAGACTGTTCGTCGTGTACGAGGCGTTGAAGCGCGGAGTTACTCCCGACCAGATATTCGACGTAACGAAAATCGACAGATGGTTTACCAAAAAGCTTTTAAACCTTATCAATTACGAAAATTCGATAAGGGGAGTTAAGCTCAATAAGGCGCAATATATAAAGGGCAAAAAGCTCGGCTATCCCGACAAGGAGCTCGAACGCTTGAGCGGCAACAAACTGCCCATGCACGCGCGCTCGACCTTTAAAATGGTAGACACTTGCGGTGCGGAGTTTGCCGCTCAGACGCCCTATTTCTACTCGACCTACGACGAAAACGAGCACGACGAAGCTATGCCGTTTGTAACCAGGAGCAGGGAGAACAAGAAGAAGAGAATTATAGTTATCGGTTCGGGTCCTATAAGAATTGGTCAGGGTATCGAGTTCGACTATTCGTCCGTTCACTGCGTTTGGGCGTTGAAGAGGCTGGGCTACGAGGTTATAATCATTAACAACAACCCCGAAACGGTTTCGACCGACTTCGACACGGCGGACAGACTGTACTTCGAGAGCCTTACTCCCGAAGACGTGCAGAACGTTATCGATATCGAAAAGCCTTACGGCGTGGTAATTACGTTCGGCGGACAGACGGCAATTAAGCTGTGCGCTTACCTCGATAAAAAGGGTGTGCGCATACTCGGCACTCCCGCGGATAGCGTTGACCTTGCCGAGGACAGAGAGAGGTTCGACGCGCTCTTGGAGCAGTTCCATATCGCGCGCCCGAAGGGACTTACGGTTATGACCAAGGAGGAGGCAATCAGCGCCGCCGAACAGCTCGGCTATCCCGTATTGCTCCGTCCCTCGTACGTAATCGGCGGTCAGAATATGACCATAGCCTTCACGCAGAACGATATCGAAAGGTATATGGACGTCATTTTGGCGCAGAAGATTGAAAACCCCGTGCTTTGCGACAAGTACCTGATGGGTACGGAGCTCGAAGTCGACGCCATTTCCGACGGCGTGGACGTGCTCATTCCCGGCATTATGCAGCATATCGAGAGAGCGGGCGTACACAGCGGCGACTCGATTGCCGTATATCCTCCGTACAATCTTTCCGACGCTATGCTCAAAAAGATTGTCGACGTTTCGACCGACCTTGCGATTTCGCTTAAGACCAAGGGCTTAATCAATATTCAGTACCTTATCTATCATAACGAGCTGTACGTTATCGAGGTCAACCCCAGAGCTTCGCGTACCGTGCCCTACATTTCCAAGGTTACGGGCGTGCCCATGGTAGACCTTGCAACCAAGATAATGGTAGGGGCTAAACTTAAAAAGCTCGGTTACGGTACGGGGCTCTATAAAAATTCGCCCTACGTTGCCGTTAAAGTGCCCGTGTTCTCGTATGAAAAGCTCAACGACGTAAACTCGCAGTTAGGGCCTGAAATGAAGTCTACGGGCGAGGTTCTCGGCATAGGCAAGACTATCGAGGAAGCGCTCTTTAAGGGCTTGGTTTCGGCAGGCTTCAATATGAAACACCCCACGAAACAGCGTCCTTCGGGTATCTATTTCACGATTAACGACCAGGATAAGTTTGAAATTATAAACATAGTCAAAAAGTTTGCCGACCTCGGGCTTACAATGTATGCGACCAAGGGCACGGCGGACGTTATCCGCAGTTTGGGTATCGACTGCACGGACGTTGCGAGACTTTCCACCAACGACGAAATCTTCAAGCTGATGGACGACGGCAAAATCGACTACATAGTTTATACGGGCAAGACGGATATCGAGTCTATCACAAACTATATGTCGTTGCATCACCACGCGATTCTGCTCGGCATTACCGTGCTGACGTCGCTCGATACGACCAACGCGCTTGCTGACGTTATTGCGGGCAGATACAATCAGTTCAATACCGAGCTTGTCGATATAAACAAGCTCAGAACGGAGAAAATGAAGCTCGATTTCTGCAAAATGCACAGTTGCGGCAACGACTATATAATCTTCAACAATATGAACGGCGAAATTACCTGCCCCGAGAGCCTTGCAATTAACTTCTCCGACAGGCACTACGCAATCGGCGCGGACGGCATTGTTATGATTGAAAAATCGAACGTTGCCGACGCTAAGGTAAGAGTATTCAACCGCGACGGCAGCAACGGCGGACTTGCCGCAAATCCTATACGGTGCGTTGCCAAGTATCTGTTCGACAATCACATCGTCACTTCCGAAAATATAACTATCGAAAGCTGCGGTGCGGTAAGAAGCTTGAGTGTCAATTGCTTTAACGGCGTGGCAAGCTCGGTTGCCATCAATCTCGGAAAGCCTTCGTTTGACGGAAATAAAGTTCCCTGCACGCTCGACGGCGAGATAATCGACCGCGAGGTGGAGCTCGAGGGCAAAACATACAAAATCACCTGCGTGAACGTGGGCAACCCGCACTGCGTAGTGTTTGCCGATAAAATCGAAGATATCGATATCGACGCTCTCGGTCAGTCGCTTTGCTATTCGGAAATGTTCCCTGCGGGCGTGTTCTTGGAGTGCGTGCGCGTTGTTAACGGTGTAACCGTAAAAATGCGCGTATGGGAAAAGGTGAACGGTGAAACGTGGGCTTGCGGTTCGGCGGCGGCAGCGGCGGCAATTGCGGCAATTATCAACGGAAAGTGCTTAAAGGGTGAAACCATAACCGTTAAACTTAAGGGCGGCGATTTGTTCGTCAAGCTCAACGACAACGGCGAGGCGGAACTTGACGGTTTCGTTAAGCAGTCGTTTAAAGGAATTATCGAAATTTAATGATTTATCTTGACAATGCGGCGACCACCAGGCCCGACTCGGAGTGCTTGGAAAAAGCCGAAAAATACCTTACGGAAAAATTTTATAATCCTTCCGCATTATATGCGGAAGGATATAATTTGCACCGCGAATTGGTTAAAACGCGGTCCGATTTGCTCAATTTGGTTGCAAACGACAGAGATTTCAATTTAATTTTCACTTCCTGCGGCACTGAGGCGGATAATCACGCGGTTTTTTGCGGCGGCAGGCGGGGCAACGTCGTGACCACGGCGGGCGAGCACTCCGCAGTTTTTTCGGCGGTAAACGAGCTTAAAGAGCGCGGAATTGAGGTGCGGTTTGCACCTTTGAACGGCGACGGAAGCGTAAGCGTGCAGGAATTATTGAATTTAGTTGATAACAATACTTCTTTGGTTTCGGTAATTCACGTAAACAACGAAACGGGCGCTATAAACGATATCAACGCTATTGCAAAAGCTGTTAAGACCAAAAACGCGCGTACGCTTTTTCACTCGGACGGAGTGCAGGCATTCGGCAAAATTCCTTTTAAGTTGGGCGCGAATATCGATTTGTACAGCGTTTCCGCGCATAAAATCGGGGGATTGAAGGGCACGGGCGCGCTTATCAAGCGTAAAAATCTTGTGCTAAAGCCGCTTATTTACGGCGGCGGTCAAGAGGACGGCTTAAGAAGCGGCACGGAAAACGTTTTCGGGATAAAGATGCTCGAACTCGCGGCAAAGAAAAGATACGGAAAAACCGAAGAAAATTTTAAGTACGTCGGCAAGCTTAACGCGCTGTTGAGAGATAAGCTTGATAAAAATCTGTTTAAATTCATCTCGACCGAAAACGGCTCGCCTTATATTCTGTGTTTGGCGGCAAGCGGCGTGCGCGGCGAAATCATTTTACACGAAGTCAACGATAAAGGGCTTATTATCGGCACGGGTTCGGCGTGTTCGTCCAACAGTAAAAAGAGGTATTCGCGCATAATTTTGTCGTGCGGAATAGACGAGGATACGGCGGACGGCGTGCTTCGAATAAGTTTTTGCCCCGAAAATACGGTTGAAGAAGTAAAAAGAGCGGCGGAAATTTTGAACGAAACGGTAAAACGGCGTAAGGAAATAATGGACTGAGTTATGGAAAACGTTATTATAGTTCGATACTGTGAAATACATTTAAAGGGCAATAACCGCGGCTTTTTCGAGCGGGTTTTCGCCGAAAATATGGAAAAAGCTTTAAAGGGAATTAAGCACGCAATAAGAAAACAGAGCGGAAGATATGCGGTAGAGGAGTTTGCAGAGAGCGACACCGACGAGATTATGCGCCGCCTTCAAAAGGTTTTCGGCGTGCATACGTTAAGCGTTGCACTAAAAGTTAAGTCCGACCTTGACGAAATTTTCGGCGCGGTAAAAACTTTCAACCCGCTGACGGGTTCTTTTAAGATTGAAACTCACCGCGCAGATAAGACGTTTCCTTTAAATTCAATGCAGATTAACGCCGAAATCGGCGGTAGACTGCTTGCTCACAACCATAAATTGCGCGTGGACGTGCACAATCCGCAGACTGTAATCGGTATCGATGTGCGCGAAAACGGCACTTCTCTTGTGTTCGGCAACCTCATAAACGGCGTGGGCGGTATGCCCGTCGGCACTGCGGGAAAAGGTATGCTCTTAATCTCTGGCGGCATTGACAGTCCCGTTGCGGGCTATATGATGGCAAAGCGCGGAATGAAAATCGAGTGCGTGCATTTCCACAGTTATCCTTACACCAATATGCAGGCGCGCGAAAAGGTTGAAGAGCTTGCCTCGGTTTTGGGCGAATATTCCTGCGGAACTACTTTGAACGTTGTCAAAGTTACTCATATTCAGGAAGAGATTCACAAAAAGTGCAACGGCGACTATATGGTAACGCTTTTGAGGCGTTTTATGATGAGAATTGCCGAGCGCCTTGCTAAAAAGTGCGGCGCACAGTGCATTATAACGGGGGAAAGCCTGGGGCAGGTTGCAAGTCAGACGATAGAGGGAATGACCTCGTCGGGTAGCGTAGTAGAGAGCTTGCCCATTTTGCGCCCGCTTTGCGGCTTCGATAAAAACGAAATCATAGAGCGCAGCAGAGCAATGGGAGCGTTCGATATTTCTATCAGACCTTATGAAGACTGCTGTACGGTATTTCTACCCAAGCACCCTGTAATTCACCCTAAGATAAGCGACGTTTTAGCGGAGGAGGCTAAGCTCGATATCGAAGGCTTAATTTCCGAGGCTCTGTCTACGCTGGAAGTTGTTAAAATCTGAAAAATTAAAAGCCCCCGAATATAATGCGGGGGCTTTTAATTTATTGATTAAACCAGTCCTTATAAACTATATCGGGAATCTTTTCCTGCTTTTTATCGCGTTTAATGATAACTCTCGGCAGCTTGATTTCATCTCCGAAATATACTTTTCCGTCGACCGAATAGTAAGGCGTAACGCTATATTCGTAGTCGCCGTCGGTCGGTTCGTCCTTTACGTTTTCTGTCCATTTTCCGTCATAAATGACATTTTTATTGCGTTTTATCAAATATGAATAGTACTTTGTCTGACATAATGATATGCAAACTTGGTTATTTTTGACTAAAATTGCAGGTTTTTTGATTGCAGGGTTTGTAAAACGGCTTGACTGCTCTTTCGGCAGGTTGTCGCTCAAAACTTTGACTTTCAGTCTGTTCAGCTTGGGGCAGTTGTCGTCGCAAAGCAAAACCTTATCGTTTGTATCGTATTCTTCGCGGTCGATTTCAACCGTTTGAGTGCCCGTATTTTTATCGAGTGCAATGCAATTTTCGTCGCATAACGCTTTTAAAATTTCTCTTGTAACGTCGCAACAGTCTTTGCCGCCGGTAACCGGTAGTCTGTTATTGTTCTTGTCGCCCAGCCAAACGGCGCAGCAGTAGTCGGAGGTGTAGGCTATCGAGTAGGCGTCGGTGTTGCCCTCTTTATTTCCGCACGTGCCCGTCTTGCACGCCACGTCAAAATTTAGGTCTTTAAGCTTTTTCGCCGTTCCAGATTTTGCCGTTTCGCATAAAATATCGTTCATAAGCGAACACGTTCCCTCGGAAAACACTTTGGTTTGCGATTGCTTGTCGCTGTAAAGGACGTTACCGTTCTGGTCGCAAATTTCCCTTATATAGTGCGAGGTTGTAAAGTTTCCGCCGTTGGGGAATACGGAGTAGGCGTCGCACAGTTCTTTTAAAGTAAGTCCGTCCTTCATACCGCCGAGTGCGAGCGCCAAATTCTTGTCTTCGGCGGCAAGATTAATATTCATTTTCGCGGCGTAACTTTCAACGTTGTCTAAATTCATAGAATTTAGCGCTTTAACCGCGGGAATATTGTAGCTGTATTTGACGCTGTCGGCAACGCTCACGCTCCCGTGAAATTTTTTGTCGTAGTTTTCGGGGGTGTAACCGCCGTAATTAATCGGTTCGTCGCTGATTTTGGTAAAAATATTGATTTTTTTATCCTCTAAAGCGGGCGCATAGACGAAAATCGGCTTGGCGGTCGAACCGATTTGCCGCTTAATATTTCCGATTGACGACTTGAAAGCAACCACGCCGCCCGCGTTATTTCTTATAAAAAACGAGTAATCGCATTCGGCGGTCTGACTTTCCAACGCCTGTTGTGCGCGGCTGTTCATATAGGTTTTGATATTGAGCTCGGAAAACTGTCCGTAAGGGTCGATGTTCAGTTCCTCAAATTCGTCGAAAACCGCATTGAGATAGGAGGAACTGCTTTGCCGAGCGTTTCCCCGCGTCGCGCTGAGCGGCATTTCGACGACGGCTTCGTAAGTTTCTCTGTCGATAAACGAGCAGTCAAGCATATTTTTGAGCACCGTATTGCGCCGTTCGATACATTTTTTCGGGTTTTTAAAGGGTGAATAGTTGTTCGGCGAGGTCAGAAGTCCGACCAAGGTCGCACTCTGCTCCAAATCGAGCTCGCTCGCCGACTTGCCGAAATAGAAGTTCGCCGCGCTCTGTAGCCCGAAACAGTTGTGCCCGAAATAAATGGTGTTGAGATACATTTCGAGAATGCGCTCCTTGTCGTAGCGGCGCTCGAGTTGTTTGGTAAGCTTTATTTCCTTCAATTTCCGCGTTATCGTCTTATCACTGCTAAGGTGCGTGTTTTTAATCAACTGCTGACTTATGGTGGACGCGCCTTCCTTAAAGGAGCGTGAGGTGACGTTTTTGTAAAGCGCCTTTAACATACGCTTGTAGTTGAGTCCGTTGTGACTGAAAAAATTTCTGTCCTCGGAAGCGATAAAGGCGTTAACGGTGTCTTCTTTAAGGTTCTCTATGCGCACGCTCAGCTTTTTCGTTTCGTAGGAAGCGTCCTCAATTTTATTCGACTGGTCGTCGAAAACCGAAATTGTTTTGGTGTAGTCCACAAGTTTTTCGGGTTGTAAATTTGTGTCCGCGGTGATTATAAAGAACGACGCGAACGCAATGCCGATTAAGCTTGCGAGCAGAATTAATATAACGCAAATGATTTTAAGTGCCTTGTTCATCACATTTAGTATTCATAAATTGAAATATTTATTGCAATTTAATTGAAAATTAAATTCAAAAAAGTTATAATTGATATTATGGATAAGTTTTATCACATTGTAACGTACGGCTGTCAGATGAACGTACACGAGTCGGAAAAGATTGCGGGCATTCTTTCCGAGCTCGGGTATAAGAGCTGTGCGAGTATGGAAGAAGCCGACGTCGTCGTGTTCAATACCTGTTGCATAAGAGAAAATGCCGAAAACCATGCGTACGGCAATATCGGTATGCTCAAAAAGCTGAAAGCAAAAAAGCGCGATATGATAATTGCGGTCGGCGGCTGTCTTACCCAGCAAATCAACAAGGCGGACGATTTGCACGACAAATTTCCGTACGTCGATATAATTTTCGGCACTCACAACCTCAATAAACTCAAGGAATACATAGAGGAAAAACAGCGCCGCAAAAAGTCGGTTATTGCAATCGAGGAGTGCGACGGCACAATTTACGAGGGCGATAAGCCTTTCAGAACGAGTTTCCCCAATGCGTGGGTAAATATAACTTACGGCTGTAACAATTTCTGCACTTATTGCATCGTGCCCTACGTGCGCGGCAGAGAGCGTAGCAGAAAATCGGAAAATATAATCGCCGAGGTCAAGTCGTTGATTGCGGAAGGGTATAAGGAAATTACCTTGCTCGGGCAGAACGTCAATTCGTACGGAAACGGCGGGGCGGATATTCCTTTTTACGAGCTTTTGGAAAGGGTTGCTAACCTTGAAGGCGATTTCAGACTGCGCTTTATGACAAGTCACCCGAAGGACTTTTCCGAGGAGCTTGCCAAAGTTATTGCGGCAAACAAAAAGATTTGTCACTGCGTGCATTTGCCAGTACAGAGCGGTTCGGACAGAGTTTTATTGGCTATGAATCGCCGCTATACGTCGGGCGATTACCTTAAAAAGGTGGAAATTTTACGAAAATACGTGCCCGACTGCGCGATTACGACGGATATCATAGTCGGTTTCCCAGGCGAGACCGAAGAGGACTTTAAAGCAACTTTGGAGCTTGTTAAAAAGGTTGATTTTGCCTCGGCGTTTACGTTCGTGTACTCTAAGCGCGAGGGAACTGTGGCGGCAAAGATGCCCGACCAGATACCCGAAGACATCTGTAAAAAGAGAATTATGGAGCTTGTAGAGCTTGTAAATTCGCAGACGCGCAAGCACTCGGCGAAATTCGTCGGGCAGACGGTAGAGGTTTTGTGCGAAGATTACGATTGCAAGAAGGAAACGTACCTCGGCAGAAGCGAACACGGAAGAATGGTATATTTCAAGAGCGACAAGGACGAGAAGGGCAGGTTTGTTAACGTAGAAATCGACGAGGCGAACGGAATTTCACTTATAGGAAAAATGGTTTAAGGGGTTACAAATGGCAAAGAAAGGTCAGCTTTCGGATATGATGAAACACTACATGCAGGTAAAAGAGAGTTACAAGGACTGTTTGATTTTTTACCGCTTGGGTGATTTTTACGAGATGTTTTTCGACGACGCGATACGCGCGTCTCAGCTTTTGGAGCTCACGCTTACGGGCAGGGACTGCGGCTTGGAGAAGCGCGCGCCCATGTGCGGCGTGCCGTTCCATTCGGCGGAAAATTATATTGCAAAGCTCGTTGCTATGGGCGAAAAGGTTGCAATCTGCGAGCAGGTTCAGGACCCTGCAGAGGCAAAGGGCTTGGTCAAGCGCGAGGTTGTCAAAGTCGTTACCGCGGGTACGGTGACATCGGAGGGAAGCCTCGACGAAAAGCAGAACAATTACATAAGCTCGGTGTACAAAAACGGCGACGAGGTTTCGGTCGGCTGGGCGGATATAACTACGGGCGAAATGTGCGCAACGCAGTTTGTGGGCGAAAATTCGGTTAAACAGGCCGTAAATCAGCTCTTGAAGCTGTCGGTCAAAGAGATTATAGCCAACGACCAGATGCTGTTTGCCGCGCGTGAGTTGCCCGAGGTTGCAAGGGGCGCGGTGCCGCCCTTTTCGTCGTATCCCGATTGGGCTTTCAATTTTGCTGCGGCGAACAAATGCCTTTTAACCCAACTGAATGCAAGCTCGCTCTCGGCGTTTTCCATCGACGGAAAAGTCGGCGCAATCTGCGCCACGGGCGCGCTCATCGAATATCTCAAGGAAACGCAGAAGCACGCGCTCGTCAATATCGATAACGTTAAATACGTTTCGTCATCCAACAGTATGCAGCTCGATATGACTGCGATACGCAACCTCGAAATTACCAAAAACCTCGGCGAAAATAAGAAGTACGGCTCGCTTTTGTGGGTACTCGACAAGACGTGCACCAACATGGGCGCTCGCCTTTTAAACAACGTAATCTTATCGCCGCTCGTCGATATCAACAAAATCAATTACAGACTGGACGGCGTGGAGGAGCTTTTTAACGCTACGGTCGTGAGGGTGGGCGTAATCGAGCTTTTGCGGCAGATTAAGGACGTTGAAAGGCTGAGCGGCAAAATTTCCAACAACGAAATTATGCCCATAGACTGCCTCGCGCTTGCCAATTCGCTGCTTGTTGTGCCCAGCTTGAAATTCCGTTTGAGCGGGTTCACCTCGCGCATTTTATGCGATATCGAGAAGGGGCTTAAAGATTTAACCGATATTGCAAACGTTATTAATCAGACGATTACCACCGAAAACACGCCCCGAAATCTTAAGGACGGCGGCTACATAAAGACGGGCTTCAACGCCCAGTTGGACGAGCTCCGCGATATCAGGTCGAACGCGGCAAAGTACATAATCGATATGGAAGCGCGCGAGCGCGACGTCACGGGCATACGCACCTTGAAAATTAACTATAACAGGGTTTTCGGCTACTATATCGAAGTGTCGAAGTCGTTTAAGGATATCGTTCCCAATCACTATCACAGACGGCAGACGCTCGCCAACGCGGAAAGGTATTATACCGACGAGCTTAAAGGGCTTGAGGAAAAGATTTTATCGTGCGAAGAGAGCGCGTTAAAGCTCGAAGCCGCGATTTACAGGGATTTGAAAAGCAAGCTTACCGAGGTCGTACCCGCTTTGAAGAGCATTTCCGAATGTATTGCAAAGCTGGATATTTTAACGGCGTTTGCCGAGGTTTCGAAGAGCAACGGCTACGTTCGCCCCGATATGGTCGAGAGCAGTAAGCCGATGATAATCAAGGAGGGCAGACACCCCGTAGTCGAGCTTCTCACCAAGGAAAAGTTCGTTTCCAACGACTTACTTGTCGACGAGGGCGACAACCGCACTTTGATAATAACCGGTCCAAATATGGCGGGCAAGAGTACCTATATGCGCCAGAACGCGATAATAGCAATTATGGCACATTTAGGCTGTTTCGTTCCCGCCAAGTCTGCGCAGATTCCCGTAATCGACAGAGTGTTCACGAGGGTGGGCGCGAGCGACAATCTCATTTTGAACCAGTCGACGTTTATGGTCGAGATGATAGAGGTTGCGGCGATTTTGCAGAACGCCACGAAGAACAGTCTTTTGATTCTGGACGAGGTCGGCAGAGGCACGAGCACGTTCGACGGACTGAGCATCGCGTGGGCTGTAATCGAGCATATAACCGAAAAAATCGGCGCAAAAACGCTGTTTGCGACCCATTATCACGAGCTTTTACAGCTCGAAGAGAAGCTGAGCGGGGTCAAGAATTATAAAATTGCCGTCAAGGAATTTAACGGCACGGTGGTATTCCTGCGCAAGATTATGCGCGGCGGCGCCAACCGCAGTTTCGGTATCGAGGTTGCCTCGCTTGCGGGCGTGCCCTCGTGCGTTTTAGACAGAGCGAAGGTAATTTTAAAAGCCGTCGAGAGCGGCGAGGTTTCTAACGGACTGGATAAGTTCGAGGAAGAAGTCGGCGAGGAGAAGCAGCTCAGCGAAGTCGAAAAAATCCTGAGCGAGCTCGACCTCAACAACGTATCGCCCATGCAGGCGTTTATGGTGCTTTCGGACTTGGTGGAAAAGGTGAAATAATGGGAAAAATCAATTTCTTATCGGACATGCTGTGCAACCGCATTGCGGCGGGCGAGGTCATCGACAGACCGTATTCGGCGGTTAAGGAGCTCGTTGAAAACAGTATCGACGCGGGCGCGACGGAAATAGAGGTCAGCATAGAGCGCGGCGGCAAGGATTTAATTCAGGTGACGGACAACGGTTGCGGTATCGAAAAAGACGATATGCGCGCGGCTTTCTTTGCTCACGCTACGAGTAAAATCAAAGAGCTCGAGGATATCGAGCATATCAGAACTCTCGGCTTCCGCGGCGAGGCGCTCGCAACGATAGCGTCCATTTCCTGCGTGGAACTTATTAGCGCCGTCGAGGGCGAAGAGGGTAACAAGGTCGAGTGCGACGGCGAATTTGTCGGCAAGGTTATGCCGGCGGTGTCGCCCAAGGGCACGCGCATTTCCGTACGCAAATTTTTCTTCAATACGCCCGTAAGATATAAGTTTATGAAGTCGGACAAAAAGGAAGAAACCGACGTTACCAATTACATTATCAACTACATTTTGGGGTATCCCGAAATTTCTTTCAAATATTATGTGGACGGCAAGCTCGCTTTGCAGTCGTACGGCGGCGGGCTTGACGAGGCGGTTGCGCAGGTTTACGGCGCAAACGTTTTACCCAACTGTTTTAAAATCAGGGCTGAAAGAAACGACATAAAGCTGAGCGGCTTCATCAGCAACCAGAATTATTTCAAGTCGAACAAGACTTATCAGCACGTATTTTTAAACGGCAGACGAATAGAAAATCACCTCATTTCGACGGCGATTTACAACGCGTATTCGGGCTATGCAATGAAAAGGCAATACCCGTTTTACGTTCTGAATATTACCGTTCCCGACGAAATGGTCGACGTAAACGTACACCCCAACAAAGCGGACGTGCGTTTTACAAACGAGAGCATGGTTTACGGCTCGGTTTACAAAGTTATTTCGTCAATTCTCGACGGAACGGCAAAAGCCGCCGAGTTTGTCGTCAACGACGGAATTGCGCCTAAGAGTATTCCTTCGTCGTATTCAGCCGAATTTATAAGCACCGAAAAGGTGTATGACAAAGACTTCAGCGGCGTAGTCGGCATAGAGCAGTTTACCAAAGCCAAGAAGCCCGAACCGCCTAAAGCTGTACAGCAACCCGAAAATTCAATCTTCGAAAATTACGAAGCGCCGAACGTGAATACGAATGCCGAGAAAGATTTGTCCGTTTATCAGTATTACGCGCCGCGTGAGGGCGACAGAATCGCAAACACGTTAACTCTGCGCAGTGACGGTTTCGACCCGATTTTTGCCAATATCGAGGCGGAAAAGGCGCAAGAGAAGGCAAAACAGGAAAAAATGCTCTTTACGCAGTACAGCTACAAGGGCACGCTTTTCAATACTTATTTAATATACGAGTGGGCTGACGACGCGTTTTTAATCGACCAGCACGCGGCGCACGAAAGGCTTATATACGACAAGCTCAGAGCCGCTATTTCGCAAAGACAGCTTGCTCGGCAGGATATGTTAGTTCCCTACGTGTTTACCGTCAACCCCGAAGAAAAACAGTTCATCGAGGAAAATTGCGAGATAATCTGTCGAATGGGGTTTGCAGTCGAGCCGTTCGGCGAAAATGCGTTCAGAGTTAATTCCATGCCCGCAGATTTGCCTACGTTAAACATTAAAGATTTCTTCGAAGAACTGCTCACAAGCGTGCACGAGCTCAAGAAAATCACCTTATCCGACGTTTTAAAGGACAAAATCGCGCAGTCTGCGTGCAAACACGCGGTTAAAGGCGGCGAAATACTCACCGAGCAGGAGCGTGACAAGCTCTTCGAAATGCTCAGCGGCAATATGGGGCTCAAGTGTCCGCACGGCAGACCCGTTTGCGTTAAACTTTCAAAGAGCGAAATCGAGAAAATGTTCAGGAGGAAGGTGTGAGCTCTTGAAACGTGTTCTTGTTATTTGCGGTGCGACGGCTACGGGCAAAACTTCACTTGCGGTTGATTGCGCCAAATCGCTTAATTCCGAGGTTATTTCCGCCGATTCACAGCTTGTGTACAGAGGGCTGAATATAGGAACGGCTAAACCCACAATTGCGGAAATGCAGGGAGTTCGTCACCATCTAATAGATATTGTGAGCGCGGAGGAAAATTTTTCGGTTTCCGACTACGAAGAGCGCGCCTTGCCTATAATTGAAAGGCTCTTAGGCGAAGACAAAACGCCCGTGGTATGCGGCGGCACTGGTTTTTATATAAATTCCTTATTATATAACTTAGGTTACGGCAATGTAAAAGCCGACGCGTCCGTAAGAGCTCGCTACGAGGCGATGCTCGAAGAGCGGGGCAAGGAATACGTTTACGGAATTTTAAAGCAGGTTGACCCGGAAAGCGCGGAGAAATTGCACGTAAACGACGTTAAAAGAGTTGTGCGTGCATTGGAAATTTACGAAGTGAGCGGAAAGAAGAAGTCCGAGCAAAAGGATGAACTAAAACCGCGTTTCGATTATCTTGCCGTTGCAATAGATTATCCCCGAGATGCGCTGTACAAGCGGATTGACTGCCGCGTGGACGTAATGTTCAACTCGGGTTTAATTGAAGAAGTAAAAAGGCTTAAAAATGTCGGAATTGACGAAAATTGTCAAAGTATGCAAGCAATCGGCTATAAAGAGGTGCTTGAAGGCTTGAAAAACGGGCTTAATGAGAGTACTATGCGTGACATAATCAAGAAAAATACTCGACATTACGCAAAAAGACAGTACACTTTTTTCAAAAAATTGAAGGGAATTGTTTGGCTTAAACCCGAAGAGGCAACGGCAAAAAACGTTTTGAGGTTATTAGATGAAAAATAACGCTGAATTTATAAAAGAGTGCGAAAGCGAGTTAAAAGAGCAGTTTGAAAGAGCTGACGAAATTGCTTATTATAATCAGAAAAAAATTTTGCAGGCTTTTCAGAATAATCAAATTGCGATAAGGCACTTTGCGGGAACTACGGGCTACGGCTACGGCGACGAGGGAAGAGATACTCTCGGTAAACTGTACGCCGACGTTTTTAAAGCTGAGGCGGGAATTGTTTCGCCGCACCTTCTGTCGGGCACTCACTCGCTTTCGGTTGCGCTTTTCGGGCTTTTAAAAGGCGGCGACACGCTTTTATGTATTTCGGGTATGCCGTACGATACGATTCGCCCCGTAATTTTCGGCGAAAATATAGGCTCTTTAAAGGACATGGGCGTTAATTTCGTTTGCTGTGACCTTACGGCGGACGAGCAGTTTGATTTAAATGAAATTAAGAATAACTTAAACGATAATGTTAAAGTCGTATATATTCAGCGTTCGCGCGGTTACGAACTCAGAGAGGCGTTTTCGTGCGAAAAAATAGGTGAAATTTGCGCATTTTTACGCAAAATCGGCTATAGCGGCACAATTTTCGTTGATAACTGCTACGGCGAGTTTGTCGAAATGCAGGAGCCGACGGAGGTCGGCGCGGACATCTGCGTGGGGTCGCTCATAAAAAATGCGGGCGGCGGACTTGCGCCCACGGGTGGTTATATAGTCGGTAAGACTGATTTAATCGAGAAAATAGGGCGGAGATTTACCGCGCCGTCGATAGGTTTGGAAGTCGGGTCTTACGCGCTCGGTTATCAGTACTTTTATCAGGGACTTTTTATGGCGGCGCACACGGTGGCGCAGGCAATTAAGTGTTCGCTGCTTATTGGGCAAGCTATGACTAAGCTCGGCTACAAAAATTATCCCGCAGTAGACAGAGTGCCGCACGACATAACGCGCGCAATTGAGTTTGACGACGCGGACAAAATGATTAACTTTATCAGGGAAGTGCAGTACGCATCGCCCGTAGACGGCTACGTTACCTGCGAGCCGTGGGACATGCCCGGCTACGATGATAAAATTATAATGGCGGCGGGCACTTTTGTGTCGGGGGCATCCATAGAGCTTTCCGCCGACGGACCCGTAAAGCCGCCCTACGTTGCGTATTTTCAGGGCGGATTGACCTACGAGCACGGCAAATACGCTTTAGAGCGAATTTTGAGTAGGTTGAGATAAATTATGGTTACGATAAGAGAATGGAAAGAGAGTGACGCCGCGGCGCTTTCTGCGGCACTGAATAATAAAAACGTTATGAATAATCTGCGCGACGGTTTGCCGTATCCGTATACAACCGCAGACGCGCTGTTTTACATTAATTCGTGTCTTTCGGCGGATAAAAACGAGCAATTTTGCTTTGCGATTGTTTTTAATGACCAAGTTGTGGGCAGTATAGGCATATTCAGGCAAGGCAACATTCATTTCAGAACGGCCGAGTTGGGCTATTATATCGGCGAAAAATTTTGGAGCAAAGGTATTACAACCGAAGCCGTGCGCCTTGCGTGCAGGCACGTTTTCGACAACACGGATATAGTACGGATTTACGCCGAGCCTTTCGCGGAAAATACAGGCAGTTGCCGCGTTTTAGAGAAAAACGGCTTTGTTTTGGAAGGAATTATGCGCAAAAACGCGTACAAAAACGGAAATTTCCGCGATATGAAAATGTACGCATTGGTAAAATAATTTATTTTGAAGATTAAAAGCCCGCGGCTATCAAGCCGCGGGCTTTTAAAAAATTGGAGAAAATTTTTATTAATACATGCCGCCCATATCGCCGCCGCCCATGGGAGCAGCTGGTGCGGGAGGCGTGGGAATATCTGTAACAATGCTTTCGGTGGTCAAAAGCGTTGCCGCAACCGAAGCCGCGTTCTGGAGTACCGAGCGCGCAACCTTGGTCGGGTCGATAATACCGCTTGCAACCATATCGGTGTATTCGTTCTTCAAAGCATTGAAGCCGTAATTTTTCTTCTTCGAGGTCAGAATATTGTTTACAACAACCGAGCCGTCGTAGCCAGCGTTCTTGGCAATCTGGCGAACGGGTTCCTGAATTGCCTTAATAACGATGGATGCGCCCGTCTTTTCGTCGCCTTCCAAGGTTTCGATAAGCTGCGTAAGCTGGGGAATGGTGGAAAGGAGCGCAACGCCGCCGCCGGGAACGATTCCCTCCTCGACCGCCGCGCGGGTAGCCGCCAAAGCGTCCTCGATGCGCAGTTTCTTTTCCTTCATTTCAACTTCGGTAGCCGCGCCGACGTTGATAACCGCAACGCCGCCCGCAAGCTTAGCCAAGCGCTCCTGCAATTTTTCCTTGTCGTATTCGGAAGTCGTTTCGGCAATCTGCGCCTTAATCGAAGCAACGCGCGCCTTGATAGCTTCAGCCTCGCCTCTGCCGTCGATAATGGTGGTGTTGTCCTTGTCAACCTTGACCTGAGCCGCTCTGCCGAGCATATCCAAAGTTACGTCCTTGAACTCGTAGCCCAAATCGGAGGAAATAACCGTGCCGCCCGTCAGAATTGCGATATCCTCGAGCATAGCTTTTCTTCTGTCGCCAAAGCCGGGTGCCTTGACCGCAACGCAGTTCAGAACGCCCTTTAATTTGTTGACAATCAACGCCGCAAGCGCGTCGCCCTCGACGTCCTCGGCAATGATTAAAAGCCTTGCGCCCTGCTGAGCGATGGGCTCGATTACGGGCAGAATTTCCTGCAATGCGGAAATTTTCTTATCTGTAATAAGAATGTAGGGAGCGTCGAGCACGGCTTCCATCTTCTCGGTGTTGGTTACCATATACGCGGAAGCGTAGCCTCTGTCGAACTGCATACCGTCGACGGTGGTCAGCTCGGTGGTCATCGACTTGCCTTCTTCAACGGTGATAACGCCGTCTTTTCCTACGATTTCCATAGCGTTTGCAATGAGCTCGCCGATTTTCTCGTCGCCTGCGGAAATGGAAGCAACCTGCGAGATTGCAAGCTTGCTTTCAACGGGCTTGGAAATGGACTTAATCTTTGCAACCGCAACGTCAACCGCCTGTGAAATACCTTTCTTTAAAATGATAGGGTTAGCGCCCGCGGCGAGGTTTTTCAAGCCCTCGCGGATAATCGCCTGAGCCAAAACCATAGCGGTAGTGGTACCGTCGCCCGCAACGTCGTTGGTCTTGGTCGAAACTTCCTTTACAAGCTGAGCGCCCATATTTTCGAACGGGTCCTCAAGCTCGATTTCCTTGGCAATCGTCACGCCGTCGTTTGTGATGAGGGGAGCGCCGTACTTTTTGTCGAGCACAACGTTTCTGCCCTTGGGACCGAGGGTAATTTTTACGGTGTCCGCGATAACGTTTACGCCGTTTTCAAGTAACTTTCTGGCTTCGTCGCCGTATTTAATCTGTTTAGCCATAACTAAGAAACTCCTTTTTAATCAGTCTACGACCGCCAGAATATCGCTCTGGCGAATGATGGTGTATTCCTTGCCGTCAAGCTTGACTTCCGTTCCGCTGTACTTGGACAAAAGAACTTTGTCACCGACTTTAACCTGCATAGTAACTTCCTTGCCGTCGATGACTCCGCCGGGGCCGACTGCAACCACAAGGCAGGTTGCGGGCTTTTCCTGAGCGGCGGCGGTTAAGATTATGCCGCCCTTAGACTTTTCCTCGGCTTTGACCGCTTCAACGACCACTTTGTCGAATAAAGGCTTAATATTCATTGAAAATGAACCTCCGAATAATTTTTTCACGGTTATTTTATAAACTTATTAAAATAAAGTCAAACAACCGCAAAACAAAAAATTGCATTTTGAGTTAGAATATGGTAAAATATGCGTGTCCAAAAAGTTTTACGGGTGTTTTATGGATAAATGGGATAAGCGATTTATGGATATGACGGTGCAAATCGGTACCTGGTCGAGCTGCTATCAGGAGAACCGTCACGTCGGCGCGATTATCGTCAAGAACAAGCGCGTAATCGCCACGGGCTACAACGGCGCGCCGCAGGGCATTAAAAGCTGTGCGGATAAAGGCGTTTGTATGCGCAAGGAGCAGGGCATAGAGAGCGGCACGCGCCACGAGCTTTGCTACGCCGTTCACGCCGAGCAGAACGCCATAATTCAGGCGGCGAGAGTGGGGTGCAGCGTCGAAGGTTGCACTCTGTATTGTACGCACCAGCCGTGCGTAATCTGCGCGAAAATAATAATAAATTCGGGTATTTCGCGCGTTGTCTATAAAGAGGGCTATCCCGACGAGTTTTCAATGCAGCTATTTAGCGAGGCAGGCGTGAAAATCGAGAAGTATACCGAGGAATAATTTTTAAGAGGTGAATTTATGCCTAATCCCATAGTTACGATTGAAATGGAAAACGGACACAAAATCAAGGTGGAGCTCTATCCTGACAAAGCGCCCAACACTGTAAATAACTTTGTCAGCCTTGTACAGAGCGGCTTTTACGACGGAATTATTTTTCACCGCGTAATCAAGGGCTTTATGATTCAGGGCGGCGACCCCGCGGGCGTGGGTACGGGAGGACCCGGTTACAACATAAAAGGCGAGTTTACGCTCAACGGCTTTAAGGGCAATGATATCAAGCACGAACGCGGAGTTATTTCCATGGCGCGCGCTTACCACCCCGACAGCGCGGGTTCGCAGTTCTTCATTATGCACGCGAACGCGTCCTATCTCGACGGTCAATACGCCGCTTTCGGCAAGACGATAGAGGGTATGGACGTCGTTGACGAAATCGCTTCCGTTGCCACCGACCGCAACGACAAGCCGAGAGCGGAACAGGTAATGAAGAAAGTTACGGTTGAAACCTTCGGGGTGGAATACCCCGCGCCGCAAAAGGCGTGATAATTAAAAATGAGCAAAAAGGTATTATTTTTAATCGCGGGCGGAGTATGCGCCGCGGGGCTTGTGTGTTTTATAGTCGGTTTAATCGTGTATTTTACCCAAAAAGGTAACGCAATTCCCGTAATAATATCGCTTTTTGCAATGGCGGCGGGCTTGATTATTGCCGCAGTCGCCGCAGTCGTAATCCTGGTCACACTCATAGTATTTTTAATCACAAAATCAAAAAACAAATAAACGGAGAAAATTATGGCAGACAACAGCATATATGCAAACCCTTTGATAACCCGCTACGCAAGCCCCGAAATGGCGGAGGCTTTTTCCGACGAAAAGCGTTTTAAGCTTTGGCGCAAGCTGTGGATAGCGCTCGCTGAATCCGAAATGGAGCTTGGCTTGAATATCACGCAGGAGCAGGTTGACGAATTAAAGCAATACGCCGAAACGATAAATTTCAAGCTTGCGGAAAAGTTCGAAAGGGAGGTTCGCCACGACGTAATGGCGCACGTCCGCGCATACGGCGAGCAGGCTAAATCGGCGCGCCCCATAATTCACCTAGGCGCGACAAGCTGTTTTGTCGACTGCAACTCCGAGCTTATCATAATGTACGACGCGCTGCAAATCATAAAGAAAAAGCTTGTCAACGTTATGGACAAGCTGAAAAACTTCGCGCTTAAATACAAGGATATGCCGACTTTGGGCTTTACGCACTTACAGCCCGCTCAGCTTACGACGGTCGGCAAGCGCGCGACCCTCTGGTTGCAGGATTTGAAAATGGACTACGACAACCTCGTCAACCTCGAAAACTGCTTCAAGCTTCGCGGCGTCAAGGGTACGACGGGCACGCAGGCAAGCTTTATGGAGCTTTTCAACGGCAACGAAAAGAAGATTAAACAGCTTGAAAAGAAGGTTGTGGAAAAGCTCGGCTACTCCAAGGTTTACGGAGTAACGGGGCAAACCTATCCCAGAAAATTCGACTACAACGCGCTGTGCGTTCTCTCGCAGATTGCCCAGAGCGCGTACAAATTCTCCAACGATATCCGTATTCTGCAGAATATGAAGGAAATCGAAGAGCCGTTCGAAAAGTCGCAGATTGGCTCGTCGGCAATGGCTTACAAGCGCAATCCTATGCGCAGTGAAAGAATGGGCTCGCTTGCAAGATTCGTAATTTCTCTGCCTATGAATGCGGCTATAACCGCGGGCACGCAGTGGTTCGAAAGAACGCTCGACGACTCGGCAAACCGCAGAATTGTTATCGCTCAGGCGTTCCTTGCTCTTGACGGTATACTCAATATCTATATGAACGTTTCGGAAAATCTCGTCGTTTACGACAAGGTTATCGCAAAGCATATCGCGGCTGAACTGCCCTTTATGGCGACCGAAAACATCATTATGGAGTGTGTTAAAGCTGGCGGAGACAGGCAGGATTTGCACGAAAAGATTCGCGTGCTCTCGATGGAAGCGGGCAAGAACGTCAAGGTCAACGGACTTGACAACAACCTTATCGAGCTTATTAAGGGCGACGATATGTTTAAGCCCGTGCACGATAAGCTGGACGAAATACTCGACGCTAAGAAGTTTATCGGGCGCGCGCCTTCGCAGACGGTTGAATTTATCGCAAACGAAATCGACCCCATTTTGAACGCCAACAGCGGCGATTTGGGCTTGAAGGGCGACGTAAAAGTTTAATGAAAGACCATTTTTGCGTTCCGTCCGCCTCGATAGTTATGCTTTTAAAAAACGAGGGCGGCAAAGTCAAGGTGCTTTTACAGCGCAGACAGAACACGGGCTTTATGGACGGACTGTGGGATTTGTCGTGCTCGGGGCACGTCGAGCACGGGGAAAGTATGAGCGAGGCGGCCGTGCGCGAGGCGAAAGAGGAGCTCGGCGTTGATATTGCGGTCGATAAATTAAAGTTTTTCACGTTCATACACAAGCGCGAAAAAGAGTGGGATTTGACTTACTATAACGCGTATTTCGTCTGCACGGAATTTATCGGCGAGCCGACAATTTGCGAACCTGAAAAGTGTTCGGAATTGAAGTGGTTTGATTTGGCTCATCTGCCCGACGATTTAATAAACGACAGAAAATGCGCCTTGAAAGCGTATCTTGACGGAGTGCATTATATAGAATACGGTTGGAAATAAATAAAAAAATCACAAACCGCATAAACGATTTGTGATTTGGCAGGGGAGACGCGACTCGAACACGCAACAGACGGTTTTGGAGACCGTT
>CAYXTN010000020.1:0-27693 GCA_964468085.1 uncultured Clostridia bacterium
AGCTCGTCGGCAAACTTGCAGAAAGCGTCGGCAACTATGGTGTTTAAAACGATATTCGCGTCCGAAACGTTGGCTTGAGAGCCGACCATACGGAACTCGAACTTATTGCCCGTAAACGCGAACGGCGACGTTCTGTTTCTGTCGGTGGCGTCCTTGGGGAAGATAGGGCTTTCGGGCACGCCTATACTGCCCTTTTCCGCCTTGACGGGCACGTAGTTTTCGCCCTTTACGATAGCGTTTACCAAAGCGCCGAGCTGGTCGCCAAGGTAAACCGAAATGATTGCGGGGGGCGCTTCGTTCGCGCCTAAACGGTGGTCGTTACCCGCCGAAGCAACCGACGCGCGCAAGATACCCTGATAGTCGTCGACCGCCTTGATAACCGCCGCCAAAACGAGCTTGAACAGCGTGTTTTCCTCGGGCTTGTCGCCGGGGTTCAAAAGGTTGAAGCCGTCGTCCGTGGACACCGACCAGTTGTTGTGCTTGCCGCTTCCGTTAATGCCCTCGAAAGGCTTTTCGTGCAGAAGGCACGCCAAATGGTGCTTTTGCGCAACCTTTTTCATTATTTCCATTGTGAGCATATTCGCGTCGACGGCGATATTAGCCGTGCCGAATACGGGCGCCATTTCGTGCTGAGCGGGCGCGACCTCGTTGTGCTTGGTCTTGGATAAAACGCCGTAGCTCCAGAGTTGCTCGTCGAGCTCGTGCATAAAGTCGACGATGCGCGGCTTTAACATTCCGTAGTAATGGTCTTCGAGCTCCTGCCCGCGCGATACGGGCGCGCCGAAAAGCGTTCTGCCGCACAGGCGCAAATCCTTGCGGCGCATATACTCCTCTTCGTCGATTAAAAAGTATTCCTGCTCGGGTCCGACGGTTGTCGATACCTTTTTACACTCCTTGCCGAATAAAGCAAGTATGCGCTTAGCCTCTCTGTCGATAGCCGTCATCGAGCGCAGAAGCGGCGATTTTTTATCGAGCGTTTCGCCCGTGTAGGATACGAATACGGTGGGTATGTACAGCGTACCCTCTTTGACGAACGCGGGGGAAGTCGGGTCCCAAGCGGTGTAGCCGCGCGCCATATACGTCACGCGCGAACCGCCCGAAGGGAAGCTCGAAGCGTCCGCCTCGCCGACGGTTAAGCTCTTACCCGTAAGGCGCATTATGACTTTGTCGCCCTCGGGCTCTATGAAGCTGTCGTGCTTTTCGGCGGTCAGACCCGTAAGCGGCTGAAACCAGTGAGTGTAATGGGTTGCGCCCTTGGACACCGCCCACTTTTTCATTGCCGAGGCAACCGTGCCCGCAATGGACGGGTCGAGCCGCTTGCCCGCGTCGATGGTTGCGCGCAGAGCCTTGTAAACCTCGCTGGGCAGGGTTTCCTTCTGAACTTGGTCGTTGAACACGTTTTCGCCGAACTTTTCGGGTAAATTCATCTGTGTACTCCTAAATAATTTCTGAACATTATAAATTATATTTATTTTAAGGTTAATTGTCAACAATTACGCCCTTATAACTCGTTATAACGGATATAAGCGGAGATTATATATCCTCGCCGTTGTCGTCAAACCGCGCAGGCTTGATAAGATGCGAGCCCTTTATATCGTTGTGCATTTCTGTCGGGTCTTCGACTATAATACCGCGCTGAACGGAAGCATAGCCGTGCTTTTTTCTTATTTCGTCAATGCACCTTTCGGCGCGTTCCCGCTTTTCGTAATTGCCAGCCGCCTCGTCGAAGGTTAGCTGAGAACTCCCCTTATCGAACCCCGAAACGGTTACGCCCAGCGCGCGCACTTTAAACGGCGGCGTGAACTTTTCGCAAAACAGCGAAAAAGCGTGCTCGGCTATCTCGCCGCAAAGGCAGGTGTGCCGCACTTTCTTTTGCACCTGATAGCTATTCAGCTCACTGTCGCGCACCCATAAATGTACGGTATCGGCAAGCCCCAATTCCGTTTCCCTCAGCCGCGCCGCAACGCTCTCGCTTAAAACGTACAGCGTGCGCTTTACGTCGCCCAAATCGGTCAAGTCCTTGGGGCAGGTCGTCGAGTTGCCGATTGACTTCAACTCTCTGTCGTCGCCCAAAGCCCGCACGGGCGTTTCGTCCTCGCCGCGCGCGTAGGTTAGAAGGGTCTGCCCGAACTTGCCGAGCGCCTTGAAAACTTTATCGTCGTCCGCCGCGGCGAGCTTGCCTATCGTCGTGTAACCCATCCGGCAAAGCTTACTTTCCGTCGCGCCGCCCACCATTAAAAGCTCTTTTACGGGCAGTCCGAAAATGACGTTTTTATAGTTTAAAAGGGATATGACCGAAGTGCCGTTCGGCTTCTTTAAGTCCGAGCCGAGCTTGGCGTAAATCTTGTTGAAAGATACGCCGACGGACACCGTCAAACCGAGCTCGTTTCTGACCGCAAACCTGATTACGTCGCCTATATGCCGCAGGTAACCGTCGGAAAAGTGTTTTTCGCCACCCTCTGTAACATACATTTCGCCGTCGTATTCAGGGAAGATTTTGGTGGACTTCGTGACGTCCAGCCAGCACTCGTCAATGCCGTAGCTCTCGATTAAATCGGTGTAGCGCGCATAGATTGCCTTGACCTTTTTGGAGTAGCTCATATACTCGGAAAAGTGAGGGCGCACGACTATTAAAGCGGGGCACTTACGTTTTGCCTGCCACACCGTATCGCCCGTCTTTATGCCGAACTTTTTCGCCTCCTCGCTCTTGGCAAGAACAATGCCGCGCCTCTCTTCCTCGTTGCCGCAGACGGCTACGGGCTTGCCTGAAAGGTCGGGATTTAAAATGCGCTCGACGGACGCGTAAAAATTATTCAAATCGGAGTGCAAGACAATTCGTTCCATCAACTTAATTATACCACAAAAGGAAAAATTTTGTCTGAATACGTTGAAAAATTTTAAAATGAGTTTATAATATATGTGAACAAATTTTTTGGAGGCAATAAAATGATTGACAAGAAAATCGCCGAACTTATAAACGTTCAGGTGAACAAAGAACTCTATTCCGCGTACCTTTACCTCGACTTTGCAAACTACTACGAGGCGGAAGGTCTCGACGGCTTTGCGCACTGGTATCAGATTCAGGCTCAGGAAGAGCGCGACCACGCAATGATGATGCGCCGCTATCTTATCGACAACGGCGTGCGCGTAACCTTCGACGCTATCGACAAGCCCGACAAGGTTGCAAAGAAGCACGACGACCCCCTCGCTTTCGGCTACGAGCACGAGAAGTTGGTGACGTCGCTCATCAATAACATTTACGCCGAGGCGTTTAAGCTGCACGACTTCAAAACTATGCAGTTTTTGGACTGGTTCATCAAAGAACAGGGCGAAGAGGAAAAGAACGCCGAGGATATGATAAGAAAGTTCGAGCTGTTCGGTCACGACGCGAAAGGCTTGTACGCTTTAAATCAAGAGCTGGGCGCGAGGGTTTATACACCTTCCACCACAGGTCCTGCAATGTAAGCAGGGTGTCCCTGCACCCAAGTCCTTTAATTGCTTGGCGGTGACACAATCGTTACAACTGCAAAACATTTGCCCCGCGGCAAAATTGCCGCGGGGCGTTTATTTATTTTGTAAGTTTTTCAATCAAGTCGTCGAGCACTTCGAAATACTCTTTAAACGTTTTCGAGCACACTTCCGCATTATTTATTATAATGCCGTCGGTCATAAGCCCGCACAGCGAAAAAGCCATTGCCACGCGGTGGTCGCCGAATGTTTGAATTTGCGCGCCGTGCGGGGTGCAAGGGTAAATTTTAACGCCGTCCTCCCGCTCTTCGCACTTAACGCCCATAGCGGTAAGATTATGTACGATTGCAGAAATTCTGTCGCACTCCTGACCGCGGATATGCGCAACCCCGACAATTTCGGTGTGGTTTTCAAGGTAGGGAGCAACCGCCGCGAGCGTCAACGCCTGGTCGGAAAAATTGGACATATCCACCCTGCCGCCGTTGAAGTTTTTGATTAGCTCAATAAATTTGATATCCCCCTGCATCGTGCGCGGCATAACGCCCGCAACCTTGATATCCGTGCCGAGCAGTCTGTTCATAGCATAGAAGTAACACGCCGCGGAAATATCGGGCTCGATATCGTACTTCTTGGCTAAGTACCCGCCGCTCACTTTATACCACCCCGCGTCCGCCATGACTTCGACGCCGAACGACCACATCATATCCAGGGTCATATTTACGTAGTCCATACCGTGACTGCCGACCGTTTTGATTTTCAAAGGCTTGCCCGCAAGCACGCCCGCCATTAAAAGCGCGGACAGAAACTGGCTGGACTTGGTTATATCCACCGTCACTTCGCCCGCCGCGCATTTCGTGCCGCGGACAATGAACGGGAAGCAGTTTTCTTCGTTTAAAAACTCGAACTGCGCGCCAAGAGTTTTCAGCGCGGCAATCAAAGCCGCCTGCGGTCTTTTCCGCATCTGTTCGGACGAGGTGAGTTTGTATTCGCCGCCGCTTAAAGCGAGCATAGCCGTCAGAAACCTCGCCGCCGTACCCGCACTGCCTACGTACACCTCGCCGCTTGTCCTCGGCAAACGCCCGCCGCAACCGTGCACCTTAACCGTTGTGCCGTCCGCTTCCACGCGTATGCCGAGCGACTTTACCGCCTCGATAAAGGTTGCGCAGTCGTCGGAGAGCTGAGCTCCGTACAGCACGCTTTCACCGCTCGCCAAAGCCGCCAAAAGCAGCGCACGCGCCGTAATGCTCTTCGAGCCGGGCACGCGCACAGTCGCGCTTTTATTTTTGATTTTTCCGTAAATTTTTCTTACTTCGTAATTCATTTTCTTCTTCTCAAAATGTCGCCCGCAGTCAACGCATAGGGGCAGTTAATCGTGTAGTGCTCCTGCACGAGCTTGCAGTCGTCAACGTTTTCTCCCGCGCTCGTCTTCGCGCTTTCAACAATGAACGATTTGCCGAAATTATCCGTAGGCGAAAGCACTTCGAGCGTATCGCCCACCTTAAATCTGCCGCGCATTTCCACAACCGCCGAGCCGTTTCCGCCGCCTAAAACGTTTGCGATATAGTCGCAGTCGCCCTTAGCCTGACTGTCCGAATAGTTGACCGTTTCGTGGTTTGCCCCCAACATATATGCCGTCGTATAGTCGCGGTGCGCCGCCGTAACAAGCTCGCGCGCAACCGTTTCGTCAAACCCGCCGTCGATACAGCGGCGGTACGCGTTGATTACCGTCGCAAGGTAATATTCGCTCTTCATTCGCCCCTCGATTTTAAACGAGCACACGCCCGCCTCCGCCATCTCTTGAAGGTGTGCGGACATATTGAGGTCCTTGCTGTTGAAAATGTACGTGCCGCGGTCATCCTCTTCCACGGACAGCTCGCCGCTCTCCGCGCCCACGTCGTGCTTTTTGACCGTGTAGTTCCAGCGGCACGCCTGCACGCACTCGCCGCGGTTGGAAGACCTGCCCGACAGATAGTCGGAAAGTAGGCATCTGCCCGAATAGGATATGCACATTGCACCGTGCACGAACGCTTCGAGCTCTATATCGGGCACAAAGTCGTGAATTTCTTTAATTTCGTTCAAGGACAGCTCGCGCGCCAAAATTGCGCGGCTTGCGCCCTGCTCCTTCCAGAATTTAACCGCGTACTTGTTGGTTAAATTGGCTTGCGTGGATATATGTACCGCGAGGTTCGGAGCGGCTTTTTTCGCCGCGTAAAATACGCCGCTGTCGGATATAATGACCGCGTCCACGCCTATTTCGCAGAGGTATTTAAAGTAGTCGGAAAGCGCGGAAAAATCTGCGTTGCGCGCAAAGATATTTGCCGTAACGTAAATTTTTTTGCCGAAAGAGTGCGCAAACTCCACCGCGTTTTTTAATTCTTCCGCGTCGAAATTGTCGGCAAAAGAGCGCAAAGAAAAGGCTTTGCCCCCTATATATGCCGCGTCCGCGCCGAAATATACGGCAGTTTTAAGTTTAGAAAATCCGCCCGCAGGCGCAAGTAATTCAACCTTCATTTGTTTACCTTTTAACGCTCATTGCCAGACCGTTGCCTATATCGAGTACGCAAGTTTGCAGCTCTTCGTCATTTGTAACCGCAGTAATGTATTCGCGGATATGCTCGACGAGCATTCTGCGCTTTTTCGGAGTTTCGGTTTCGCCGTTCACCCAGCCGTACATTAATATATCGTCGGCAAGCAGTACGCCGTTTTTCGACAATATACGCTTCAATTCGGGCAAAAGCTTTATGTATTGCACCTTGGCGCAGTCCAAAAATACGAAGTCGTACGCCCCCGTTTCAAGCCCCGCGCATATGTCCGCCGCGTCACCTTTCAAAAGAATGCACCTCTTTTCATATGCGTGCAGATTATCGGTAAAGGCTCGTATGAATTGCTCTTCACGTTCGATTGCCGTCAAGTGAGAGCCTTCGCATATGTCTAAAAGCGCAAGCGAGGTTATGCCCTCCGCACAGCCCACTTCGAGAATATTTTTCGCGTTTTTCGTAAGCGCGAGCGTGAGTAAAAAGTTCAGCGTTTCCTCGGAAGCGGTGGGCACTTCCCTCTCGTGTGCGCTTTGGCGCAACCGAGCCACATTGTCGGAAACACGCAGCTTATTCAGCCCCGCCGTCCTGCTTTTACGCTCGGGCGAAGACGTGTCGTTGTGGGCATAGTTAAATGTCTTTTCGTTCATATTATAACTCAACCACTACGGGCACTACCATAGGCGACTGCCTCGTCTTCTTCTGTAAGTAATTGCGAAGCGCACGCTTTATCGTGCGTTTAAGCTCGTCCACCGTGCCGACGGACAAATCGTAGCCCGATATCGCGCGGTTTATGACCTCGCGCATTTCGCGGTTGTAGTCGTGGTGGAAATCGAACACGAACCCGCGCGAATTGATAGCGGGCTCGCCGATAACCTCGCCGCCCGACACCGCCACGGACACGATAAACAAGCCCTCGGCGGCGAGCTGTCGCCTGTCCTGCATTACCACCGAAGCCTTTTCGTCCTCTATACCCTCGCCGTCGATAAGGCGCGAGCCCGACGGCACGTCGTTGAGCCGCTTTATATATTTATTGGTAACTTCCAGACAGTTGCCTATGTCGGCAAGAAAGATATTGCGCTCGTTCATACCTAAGCTCTGCGCGAGCTGCGAGTGCTTTTTTAAGTGACGGTACTCGCCGTGCACGGGCACGAAAAATTTCGGCTTTAACAGCGTGTGCATAATCTTGTGCTCTTCCTGACATGCGTGCCCCGACACGTGAATTTTTTCAAGGCTCTCGTAAACGACGTCCGCGCCAAGGTGATAGAGCTTGTTTATAACGCCGTATATGCCCCTTTCGTTGCCCGGGATAGGCGACGCGGAAATAATAATCGTGTCGTTTTCGCCAACGGTTATCTGCGGGTTTTCGCCGTTGGACATACGCGTGAGCGCGCTCATAGGCTCGCCCTGACTGCCCGTGCAGACAATTACGATTTCGTCGTCGCGCAAATTTTTCGTCTTGGTTATATCTACAAGAACGCCTTCCGCCACCGACATTTCGCCAATCTTTTCCGCCGCCTCGACGACGTTCAGCATACTTCTGCCGTTGAGCGCCACCTTGCGCTTGTACTTAGCCGCCAAATCGATAATCTGCTGAAGTCTGTGCACATTGGAAGCGAAAGTCGCAATAATCAAACGGCGCTTTGCGTTTTCGTCGAACAGTCTGTCCAAAGTTTCGGCAACGACCGCCTCGCTCATAGTAAAGCCGGGGCGCTCGATATTCGTGCTCTCGCCCATATACAACAAAACGCCCTTACTGCCGATATCCGCAATGGACTTCAAATCGATGGGCTCGCCCGCAACGGGGGTCAAGTCGATTTTAAAGTCGCCGCTGTGGAAGATAACTCCCTGAGGAGTGTGTATGCACAGAGCAACCGCGCCCGCAATCGAGTGGTTTACGTTGATAAACTCCACCTTGAAACAGCCCGCCTGATAGCTTTCGTGCGGGGATATTACCCGCTCTTTGACGTTATTGAGGCGGTGTTCGCGCAGTTTGTTGTCAACCAAAGCAAGGGTCAATTTCGTACCCACAACGGGCACGTCCACTTCCTTTAAAAGGTAGGGCACGCCGCCTATGTGGTCCTCGTGACCGTGCGTTAAAAAGAGCGCGCGCAGTTTCTTTTTGTTCTCCACAAGATAGGTAATATCGGGCGCGACCAAGTCGATACCCGGGGTCTCCTCGGTGGGGAAGATTATGCCCGCGTCGATAATTATAATATCGTCGCCGCACTCCAAGGCAGTCATATTCTTGCCGATTTCGCCAACGCCGCCCAGGAAAATTATTTTTACTGCGTTTTTGGGAGCTTTCTTTACAGGCTTCTTACCCTTGCTCACGGGTTGCTTTATTTCGGGCTGTTGCGGGCGGGTTTCCTTGACCGCCTTTTTTTCGGCTTTATTTTTGTTGTTCCAACGCCGCTTGGGTTTTTCCTGCGGCGCGGTTTTCTTTTCCTTTTCCATTAAATTGTCCTTATATAAATCAAACAAAAGAGGGTCGTTAAACCAACCCCCTTTTTTCATCTTTAGTAATGTTTATCCCTCGGTTTGGAAACAAGCAAGACAAGGCGCGGGAGCGCCGACCGCAGGGAGTGTACTTTTGGCGTACACGACCCGGGCGGCGCGGACCGCAACACAGTATTGCGCCGTTTATAAGTCGAGAATTACTTGTTTACGTCCTTAACCAAGCCGTCCTCAATCAATTCCTCGATAGTTTCGTAAGGATACATTGCCGCGTAGTCACGCTCTGCAATATTGTGCTTTTCGCCGTTGCGCTTTGCGAGCATTTCGTCGATAAGTCTTATAGCCTTCTTTACGCCGCGGGGGCTCTTGATTTTAACCATCATAGGCGTGCCGTGCATGGACTTGTTGTCCGAAACGTCCGCATGGTGGTAAACGCTCGTCTCGTAATCGTTGGGGTCGAGAGCAAGGTACAGGCACAACGTCTTGCCGCGGATTTTAAATCTCGCAATCGTCTCTCTGCCCTTGTTGAAACGCTCGGCGCCCCAGGCAACGTTGGAGTTGACCTTCTTGTAAGAAAGCAGCGCGGTCTTAACCTGACCATAATAGTTCTTCTGGTCGTCCGTGCCCTGAATAATTCTTGCAATGAACGAACGGTTGTACTTCATCATGTTGGCGAAGTCTACGCCGCCGTCCATACCGTCGGGCATAACCTCTTCGTCCGAAAGGTTTTCGTCGATATCCTCGACGATTTCCTCGATAACCTCGTCGCGCTCTTCCTCGACCTCTTCTACAACCACTACTTCCTCAACGGGCTCTTCCTCGACAAGCAAATCGCTTACGGTTACAAGCTCTTCCTCGGGCTGAACCTCTTCGATAACCTCGGTCGTCGCCGTTTCGGTCGTACCCGCCGCAACGACTATGCCGGAAAGAAGCATACGCTTAATCTCTTCGATATCCTCGTCAATCTTGTCGAAGCGCTTGCCGTACTCTTCCTTGATATTGTCAAGCTCTTCGTTGATTTTCGCGTGGCGCTCTTCCTCGTCCTTGGAAATCTCCTCGGAAACGCTGTCGCTGATTTTCGCGAGTCCGTCGTCGTCGATAACTATTTCGAAATCGCTGTTCTCCTGATTTTCAACCAAACGCTCGGAAACGGTGTTCGCAATGCTGTCGCCGTCGATTACGGGCGTAGAAGGCAGTGCGGGAATGATGCCCGCGATTACCTTGTCGGCAATGTCTGCGCTGTCGACTTCGGGCATATAGTTGGAAAGTATAGCCGCCGCTTTGTCGGCAAGCACGTCCTCGTTGATGTCGGCGTTAACCGAAAGCTTGTCCGAAAGCGCTCTCGCAAGTTCGTCCGCGTCAATCTCGCCCGTAACGTCCGCAGCCATAAACGCGGGGTTGAGCTTTTCCGCCACTGCGGAGGCAAGCGCGTCGTAGTCGAGTCTGCTTTCGACCGCCGCAGCGAGCGAATCGCAGCCATCGTCGTCGACGGTAATTTCAAACTGCTCGGGGGAAATCGAACCTACGCGCTTTGCAACGCAGTCGGCGATTTCGTCAGAGTCGATTGCGTCGGACAGATTTTTAACGACAGCCGCCGCAATGAGTTCGTCGGAAAGCGAGAAGTTGAGGCGCGAGGCGATATTTTCGGCAAGCGACTCTTCGTCGAGAGTGGTCTCGTAAGAAGCGGGGGTCGCCTCTTCCGTTTCCGCGCTCTCTTTAAGCCGCTCGGCAATAGCCTCTGCAAGTCTTTCTTCGTCCACGCTCTCCGCGGGTTCGTACGCGGGAAGCGCTATCTTGTCGGCGACCTTTCTCGACAGCTCTTCGACGTCGAGGTCAACCGCCTCCGCCTGCACTGCCGTCTGCGGAACTATAATCTGCTCCGCAACGCGCGCGGCGATATAATCGGGTGAAACGGGCTCCTGCACGGCAACAGCCTCGGCAACCTTGGAAGCAAGCAAATCGTAATCGATTTCAGCCTGCACGGATACGGGCTCTGCTGAAGCGTAAGCCGTCTCGGAGATGACGGACGAATAGGGCAACTTTTCGAGCACCTTGTTGGCAATAGCGTCGTAGTCGACCTCCTCGGCAACCGCCTGAGGGATATACATTTTCTTTGCGACCGCGCAGCCGAGTTCGTCGTAATCGACTTCCACGGGCGGCATCTTTTCGCTCATCTTCTCGGCGAGCTTGTCGTAATCGACTTCCTCGGCGATAGCCTGGGGAACGTACAGTCTCTTTGCTACCGAATAGCCGAGAGCGTCGTAGTCGATACCCGCGCCCGAAACGACGCTGCCTGTATCCAGACCTGAGAAATCGGTTTCGGGAATAATGATTTTTGCCGCAACGCGGGAAGCGAGGTCGTCGACGTCCATGTCGAGCTTACCGCCCTTGCCGCCCATCTTTTCGGGCAACTTGTTAATCATTTTGGAAAGCGAGGCGAACAAGCCTTCTATCTGTGCGGAAATATAAGAAATTTCCTTTTTGAGCGTGGCGTTCTCTTCGGTAAGCTTGCGGATAACCGCGTCGTTATTCGCACCTGCACCGGAGCCGCCCGTCGTACCGCGGGCAACCCGCGCTTCGAGCGAGGCAACCTGTTTGGTAAGCTGCTCGACCCTCGTGAGTATAACGTCTGCCTTGGTCATACCCTTTGCGTTTTTGTTATCACCCATATTTCACCTCTCATTTGATAATTTCCGACTTGATTTCCCCGACAAAACGGCGGAAAAATTTTACGGAAATACATACTCTTCAAACGTTTGCACGCAATCTTTGCTCAATTTGCGGAGTTTTTACCCCCGAAATTGTGTTAATTGCGGTATATATGCGCCCCAATTACCATATAAAAGATACGTACTCGCTATTTAGTTTACACTAATTTTGCGCAATTGTAAATATAATTAAAGTATTTTTTCGGACATTTTTTAAGATTTTTTTACCGCACCTTTCCCGCCGCGAAAATTTTATTTTTTACGCAATTTGAAATTTGTTGTAATAAACGCTTGTATATTTTTTCATAAAGGTGTATAATACTCGTAATTTATTCAAATTCGTGCATAAATGCAGCCGAAAATTCAAATTATATGCATTTTTGCGGCTTTATGCACAGACTTGACGCTCATTTACGTTAAATATTATAAAAAGAGGTTTATATTATGAGAGTTTACAATTTTGCGGCAGGTCCTTCCACCCTGCCTTTGAACGTGCTCGAAAAGGCGCAGGCGGAGTTTTTAGACTTTGCGGGAACGGGTATGTCGGTCTGCGAAATTTCCCACCGCGACAAGGCTTACGAGGCAGTCGTAAAGAGTGCGGAAAGTCTGGTGCGCGAGCTTTTGAACGTGCCCGACGACTACGCGGTCATCTTCGTTCAGGGCGGCGCGAGCACCCAGTTTGCGGCAATCCCCTTAAACCTTATGCAGACGGGCGTTGCCGATTACATAGTGACGGGCAACTTCGCAAAGAAGGCCTGGCAGGAAGGTCAGATTTACGGCACGGCGAACAAAATCGGCGACAGCTCGGATAAGACCTACACCTATATCCCCGACGTCGACAAGCTCAACTACACCGACGGCGCGGACTACGTGCATATCACGTCGAACAACACCATTTTCGGCTCGCGTTTTTCCAAGTTCCCTAAGTGCAAGGCTCCGCTGGTTGCGGATATGTCGTCGGAGATTTTCTCCCGCGAGGTCAATGTTGCGGACTTCGGCGTCATCTATGCGGGCGCGCAGAAAAACCTCGCTCCCGCGGGCGTTACAATAGTTATAGCTAAGCGCGAGCTCATTCAGAACCCGCTTAAAATCTGCCCCACCATGCTCAAGTGGAAGGTGCAGGACGAAAACGGCTCGCTGTACAACACTCCCCCCGCTTTTGCGATTTATATGGCTAACCTCGTGCTCGAAAACCTTAAGGAAAAGGGCGGCGTTAAGGCTATGCAGGAAAGAAACGAATACAAGGCGGCGCTCTTGTACGACTTTATCGACAACTCCAAGCTGTACAAAAACAACGTCGTGCCCGAGTTCCGCTCGATTATGAACGTGCCCTTCGTTACGGGCAGCGAGGAGCTGGACGCGAAGTTCGTTGCAGAGGCTAAAAAGGCGGGGCTTGTCTCCCTTAAAGGTCACAGAATAGTCGGCGGTATGCGCGCCTCCATATACAACGCAATGCCCGTCGAGGGCGTCAAGGCGTTAATCGAATTTATGAAGAAATTCGAAAAGGAGAACGGCTGATGGCAGATATACTCAAGTTAAACGCCATATCCCCTTTGGCGGACGAAATTTTCAAGGGCTATAACTACAGCGACAAGATTGAAAACCCCGACGGCATAATGGTGCGCTCGGCGGCTATGGCGGACTATAAGGTCGGCGACAAGTTGGTTGCGGTGGCGCGTGCGGGTGCGGGCACGAACAATATACCCGTAACCGACTACACTCAAAAGGGTATCGTCGTTTTCAACACCCCCGGCGCAAACGCAAACGCGGTTAAAGAGCTTGTTATCTGCGAGCTCTTCCTCGGCGGCAGAAAAATCACCGACGCCATCGACTGGGTTAAAACGTTAAAAAGCGAGGGCGACGCGGTAGGCAAGCTTGTTGAAAAAGGCAAGTCGTCGTTTGTCGGCGGCGAGATTTTGGGCAAGACTTTGGGCGTTATCGGTCTGGGCGCGATAGGCATTGCGGTTGCCAACGCGGCAAGCGCGCTCGGTATGAACGTAGTCGGTTGCGACCCCTACCTCTCCACCGCCAACGCTCTTTTATTAAACCCCGCAATTAAAGTGGTAACCACCCGCGAGGAAATTTACAAGCGCTCCGACTATATCACGGTGCACGTGCCGCTCACGCCCGATACCAAGGGTATGTTCAACGAGCAGACTATCGGCATGATGAAGGATGTCGCGGTGCTCATAAACAACTCGCGCGGCGAGCTTGCGGACAGCACGGCGGTCATTTCCGCGCTGAATAGCGGCAAGCTTTCAAGGTACATAACCGACTTCCCCACAGCGGAGCTTATAGGCGTTAACAACGCCATATGTGTGCCCCATTTGGGTGCGAGCACTCCCGAAGCGGAGGACAACTGCGCGCTTATGGCGGCTAAACAGCTTGTCGATTATATCGAGAACGGCAACATAGTAAACAGCGTCAACTATCCCGCGCTGAGCGCTCCCAAAGGCGGAGTCGCGCGCATCTGCATACACCACAAAAACGTTGCAAATATGATAGCCCAGTTCACTGCGGCGGTTTCGTCCGCGGGACTCAATATCGAAAATATGGCGGACAAATCCAAGGGCGACTATGCGTACAGCATTATAGACGTAAACGCTCGACCCGCCCCCGCCCTTGCCCAAAAAATCGCGGCAATCGACGGCGTTGTAAGAGTCAGAGTAATATAATTTTACATAGCGAAAGCCCCGCGGCGGAAATGCCGCGGGGCTTTTAAGTTTTGCCGCTGTCAGTCGGTTTAACGTACAGGCAATTAAAGGACTTGGCAGAGGCGACACGCCTCATTCTCCCTTTTTATTGTCCTTGTCGGGCTTGTCGAAAGGTTCGGGCACTAACATACTGCCGTCGGCGGAAAACAGCGCCGCGGTATCCTTTAAGCCTGCAATGTATTCGTTGTACTGTTCGTCTGTCAGTTTGCGTATTTTCTTTTTGTTCTTTGACATAAACTCCTCCGCAAAATTATCGTCCTTAACATTATGTACAACCTCTCGTCTTTCTATTCCGCTTGTAGTATTTACAGACAACCTGCAAAATTTTACAGCCTATATTTTTGACAATCGGAAAGCAAAGTTGTAAAATTGAGTCATAAGATAACGTTAAGGAGAAATTATGAAAAAGAAACTTATAGCATTGTTTGCCGCGACCGCGGTTGCGGCATGCACCGTTACCGCAGTAGGTTGCAATAAAAATACCGCCAACGAACCCGCTCCCAGCGAAACTTTTAAAGGCGCGGTTTCCATGCAGGCTTACTCTTCGCAGAGCGAGGCAATCGCGGCGTGCGTAGCCTCCGAGCTCAACGGCGACAGCGGCGTACAACTCGAAATGACCTCTTATCAGAAGGTCGGAGATTTGACCGAAACCGAAATCGTAGAGCTTAACCTTTCCTCGGAAGTCAACGGCACGATAGAGTCGGTTGAAAAGGGCAAAGCTTACTTTGCCGAAGCCAACGCGGCAAGCGCATATGCGGCAGCCGACGGCGATAACGGCACATACATAACCGTTTACTTAATTAAATTTACTCCCGCAGGCGCGGAGACCTCGCAGTACAAGTACTATATCCCCCTTCCCGAGAGCGGCGAGTCGCTGCCTATGAGCTATCTCAACTCGGTAATGGAAGCGGACAAATACAAGAACTGCACGGTGACCTGCACCAACACCACCTCTTCGACCGTAATGGGCGTGAACGTTTCCATGACAATCGGCTACAATATCGCGATTACCGAAACGCAGGTAAGAATCGATTACACGATGAGTATGCTCAACTTTACGCAAAGCTTAGCCATATATCTTGCCGAGTCGGGAAATACCGTTAACTGCGTTGCCGAAATGGACGGGGAGTTTTTCGATTTCGATTTAAACAGCATCGAATTGGAAATTAATTCCATTTCCGACTTGTACGACTCGCAGATTACCGAAGTCGAGTGCATTACGCACACGAAGACCAACTACGGCTTTACTATGAAAGAGGAATTTATCGAACCTATTTCGAGATTGGCTATCGATTCGGGCTTAAACGCGACGGGCGAGGTTGTCGGCAATATCAATTACGATACTCCCACCTGCAACTACTACGTCGTTGAAGGCAAGCTTTACAAGATGACCAGCCATTTCGGCGGCAATGCTCAGGTAAGAGTTGAGATGGAAGGCGGCTCGACGACCGTCGCGAAAGTATCTATAGTTTCGAATACGGAAGTTAAATACACCAACTTCGGCACTACGACTGTCACTATCCCCGACGGCGCAAAAGCCCTTTTGGGTATCAACTGATTAACTTTGTAATTTTAAAGCCCCGCGGCGATTTCGCCGCGGGGCTTTCATTTTGTTTAAAGAAGTATGCAGATAACTCCGCCCTTGCCCTCGTTGACAATGCGCGTAATTGTACGGCGCATCTTTGCGCGGGTATCGTCCTGCATGGCGTTAACTTTGCCGTCCAGCCCCTCTTTGACCATACACCGAAGTGACTTACCGAAAAGCGCCGTGTTCCACGTGCCGTCGGGGTCGGTTTCGAACCCGCTCATAATGCCGTTGACCATATCCTCGCTCTGCGACGCAAGCCCCATAATCGGGCTGACCTCGCCGCTCACGTCCACCTTTACGACGTGATAGCTCGGCGCGCTCGCCTTAAGCTTGATGCCCATATTCGCGCCCTGCTTTACAACCCTCGGCTTTTCGAGCGTCATATCTTCGTCGCCGGGGCAGACTATGCCGTAGCCCGTAAGCTTCGCCCGTTCGAACGCGTCCTTGACCTTGTCGTAGCCGCGCTTAGCCTCGCTTGCCGCCGCAACGTAGCTCATCAATGCCCCCTCGCAGGTGATTTCCTCGCCCGAGATTTCCGAGAGCATATCGAACAGCACGCCGTCCTGCAAGCCCACTTCCACAGTCGCTCTGCCCGTTGCAAGCGAAAGGTTTACGCTCACCTCGCCCCTCCAGTATTTACTGCCGACAAACGCCTCGTCGAACAGAGAGCACTCGCGCATAACTTCCACCCTTTCGCAGGTCTGGCGCACCCTCGACAAAAGCTCGGAGATTGCCGAGCTGTCCGCGGGCATAACGCGTATCCAGTCGGGAATTTTTACGTCCACGCTGGTTACGGGGAACTCGAAGAGCACCGCGCGAAGCACGGTCGAAAGCTCGTCGAGAGAAGCCTTTTCGCAGTTGATTGCAACCACGGGGCTAGAATATTTCTGTTCCAATTCCGCTTTCAGTTCCTGCGCTCTGCCGCTTGCGGGGTCGGCGCAGTTGAGAACTATTACGAACGGCTTGCCGATGCGCTTGAGCTCGCCTACCGTACGCTCCTCGGCGGGTACGTAGCTCTCGCGGGGAAGCCCCGTGACCGAGCCGTCGCAGGTTACGCACAGTCCTATCGTCGAGTGGTCGCGGATAACTTTTTGAGTACCGATTGCAGCCGCCTCGGTAAAGGGAAGCGGTTTGTCGCTCCACATAGTGTTCACAAGGCGGGGATTGCCGTCCTCTTCGAAGCCGCCCGCACCCTCGACCACGAAACCTACGCAGTCGATAAGGCGGACTTTCGCCTCCGCGTTGTCGATTTTCACTTCCGCAGCTTTCGCGGGAATGAATTTGGGTTCGGTAGTCATAACCGTTTTACCCGCCGCCGATTGCGGAAGCTCGTCGACCATTTCCTGTAAGCGCCCGCCGTCCGCGTTGGGCAAAACGAGTTCGGTCATAAACCGCTTTATTAGCGTAGATTTGCCCGTACGCACGGGACCTACCACGCCGATATAAATTTCGCCGCCGCTCCTCGCCGCTATATCCTTATAAATATCGCTGTCAAACATAACTTTGCCTCCGCTTGTTTATCGTTACGTTTAATATTCTATGAGCCCCCGTTCGCTTTTATGACAAGCGGAATTTATTATTTTGAAATAAGAAAAGCCCGCGGCGAAAAATCGCCGCGGGCAACTAAGCTTTAATCTGTCAATCCTAATAGATAATCGGTTGTCGTTTCAAATATTATCGCTAATTTAACTAAAACTTCTAAACTGGGCTTTGCCGTTCCTTTCTCGTATTGAGCAACAGTATTTTGTTTTATGCCAACCTTTTCAGCTAAAAACTTTTGCGAAATATCTAATTCTTTACGCAATTCTTTTATTCTGCGCCCCGTTTCCGCCGCATTAAAATCTTTCATACAGATATTTTAACCTATTATGCATAAAAAGTCTTGACATATCTGTGTTATAGATATATAATCTGTATTACAGATATACGGTATTATTTATTTAAGCGAGTAAAAATTATGGATTTTAAACAACAATATAAATCGGAATTGGAAAATGAACTTACGCAGTTTTTATTTCTCTGCGGAAAAAAGAACGGCAAAATTTTAATGTCGAAAGCCAAAAGGAACGATGTCGACGAATATGTTCGTTTGGCTTGTATCGCTATTGTTTTCGGCTATAAAAAATTGCTATTAAAGATAATTGCGCACACACAAAAGTTCTTTGACGAATTTATGAAGGGTTTGAAAAATATAGGCGGTAACTTTTTTAAAATAGACGAATGGACGACTGAATTTATAAATAATATCGCAACACCCGACGCACAAAAATTAGCGCGCGATTTTTGGGCAGAACGAAAGGAATTTCTTGACATTAACAATTTTAATATCAGACAGCTTTTAAAATAAAAATCCTTTTTTAAACCGATTGACTATCTTTGTGGGTCTTAATACAAAAAGCGCCCGCGGCGATTTTTCGCCGCGGGCGCACTGTCGTACCGCTTATTTTCTTTCCTGTAGCATTTCCTTATAGAAATCTTCCAGCTCTTCTTTGGTCTTGAAGTTGGCTATATACATGGTATCACCCATCGCACCCGAAAGCGCGCGCGGCACTCTGCCGACGAGTTTGAGATTATTGTAGAACTTGTCGCGAATATCCTGCTCGCGGTAAACGTAGTGCTTTCCGTCGCGCCTGCCGAAGAACGCGCAGTAGAATTTTTCGCCGCAGGTAAGATCGGTCCTATCGAAAGCTATCATATCCGCCCAAATCTTGTAGACGTCGGTCGAGTTTGCAAAGTTCATCATATCGGGGGAAATGCCGCCCGACGGCCGCATATTTACCTCGAGCGCAACCACCTCGCCCTTCTTGCCCATGGGCTGGTCGCAGGTTAAACGGAAGAACTCGAAATGCACGAAACGGCTTCTCACCTGAAACGCCTTTAACACTCTGCGACCCGCGTCGCGCACGTCCTCGAACGGCTTATTTAATATATAGAAAAGCGAATCGCCGTTCTCCGTCACCACGTCCATAAGTGAAAGCGGAGTTACGTTGCCCGTCTCGAAAATGGGCTCGCCCTCGCTGTTTACAATCGCGTCGTAGGAATTAACCTCCGCCTGAATGTACTCTTCCATAATATAGGAAACGGGCAGCTTGGTTTCGAAGAACCTTTTAAGTTCGTCCTCGTTAGAAATCTTGTGAGTATCGTTAGCGCCCACGCCGTTGTCGGGCTTGACGATTACGGGATAACCCACGCCTTCTATGAACTTTTTGCAGATTTTGATATCGTCGGCAATGCAGTAGCGCGCAACCTTGACGCCCGCCTTTTTGTAGTAGGGTTTCATTTCCGACTTGTACTTTACCTTAATAATATCCTCGGTCTTAAAGCCGCTCGTGATATTGAAGTCGGTGCGAAGACGCGCGTCCTGTTCAAGCCAGTACTCGTTGTTGCTTTCCAGCCAGTCAATCTTGCCGTAGCGGAACGAGAAGAACGCAACCGCGCGGTAAACCTCGTCGTAATTTTCGAGCGAGGAAACCTTATAGTATTCGGTAAGGCTCGCCCTCAGCTCATTGGATAGCTGAAAGTATTCGCAGTCGCCGATGCCCAAAACGTTGAAGCCGTTGTTCTTGAGCTCGCGGCAGAACCGCCAGTATGTGTCGGGAAAATTGGGTGAAATAAATACAAAATTTTTCATATTTTTATTCCTTAATGCGCTAATTGGGCGGCATATATGCCGCAATTAACGAGAATTTATAATATTTGCAGTGTTTTTAAAAAGTAGGGAATTTCTCTCTCCCAGCTCGCCTCGGAGTGTGTGCCTCCCGGCACTATGCGCGCCGTAACCGCCACTCCCTTTTCGCACAGAATTTTAAACGTTTCGCCGAAAAGCGCCCGCTGCGGCGAGTGGTTTTTAAACTCTTTCGTGCCGTAATCGGTGAACAGCACCGTGTCGTTTTTAAAAGTTGCGTTAGCTATAAACGACGGCACTTCGCCGCTTTGCACCCAAAGGCTGGGCGACAGCGCCGCCCCGCGCGAAAAATATTTGCCGTACTTTGAAAGCGCGTAAAGGGTCATAAGTCCACCCATCGAACTGCCCGCAATCATAGTGTTCGCTCTGTCCGAAAGCGTTTTATAGTTTCCGTCCACCATAGGCTTGAACGTGCCGACAAGCCAGTCCATATATTTCTTGCCGCGCCCCACAACCCTTTGACCGTGAAAATCGAAGGTTACGGGCGAGTACTCCGAAAGGCGGGAATTGCCCTCGTGGTTGCACTCCACTGCCGCAACAATGAGCGGCACTTCGTTTTCATCAAGGAATTTCTCCAGCCCCCAGCACTTGCCGAAAGTCGCCTCTTCGTCGGTGAAAAGGTTATGACCGTCGAACATATACAAAACGGGATAACGGGTTTCGTCTTCCTCGTCGTAGCCGACGGGCAGATAGACGTAAGACGTCCGTTCCTTATCGCCCGTCAGCGCGGGCAGTTTAATCTTTTTGCGTATTACCATTTTCTTCAATAAATTGTGCTAAATCTTCAAAAAGCTGAGGCGCGCAGATATCGTTGACAATCTCGTGTCTGCAACCGCGGTAGAGAGTCATCGACGCGTTTTTACCGTACTTTAAAAGCTTGTCGGTAAACTTTTCCACTCCCTTGCCGTAGTCGCCGACGGGGTCGTCCGCGCCCGCAACCACAAACACAGGTAACTTGTCGGGCACAGCCTTGATAGTCGAGGTCTTGCACGCCTGCGAAATTATGCTGAAAAGTCCGTAGAACGCGTTGCACGTAAAGGGCACTCCGCAGAGCGGGTCGGCAATATACGCGTCCACGTTGTCGGGGTTTGCGCTCAGCCAGTCGAAGCGCGTGCGCTTTTCGAACTTTTTGTTGTACGCGCCGAAAGCCGTGTTATCGATAAACTTACTCCTATGACGCCAGCCCTTGAAAAGCGCAATGAGCCTGGTTATGAATTTCGCGCCGCCCGTCGTGCCCGCGCCCTTAAAGCCCGTGCCCATAACTATCGCGCCCGCAAGCTCGCCGCCGTACAGCGAGATATACTTGCGGCAGAAAAACGAGCCCATCGAATGTCCCATTACGAAATAGGGCACGCCCTCGTACTTAGGTTTGACTATTTCGGTTAACCCGCGGATATCGGCGAGCACCGTCTGCCAGCCCTTTTGCGCGGCGAAATATCCCAAGTCGTCCTCGCTTACAACCGACTTGCCGTGACCTAAATGGTCCTCGGCGCAGACGACGAAGCCGCGCTTTGTCAAAAATTCCGCGAGGGGCGCGTACCGCGCGGCGTACTCAGCCATACCGTGAATTATCTGCAATACCGCCTTAGGCTCGCCCTCGCACTGCCATATGCATGCGTGAATAGTAGTTTTTCCGTCGTGTGAAGGGTAGTAAATTTCCTGCAAAACACACCTCGTTAAAGCTTTATTTATTCTAAACAATTATACCACCGCTACGGCGGCAAGGCAATGATTTTACCCAAATTTCATTTACTTTTTAAAGAGTAGCTTCTTTATCCCCTTAAAGAAATGCCCGTTGCACGCAAGCAAGAACCCCTGCGCCTGAATATCGTTTAAATTCATAAACTGCATAAGCGAACGCACGCGCAGCCAGTCCATCGCCATCGACTTGATTTTATCCTTCGACTTCTTGCTTATCCTCGCAATACTCCCGAAAATTTTTGCCACAATTCCCTTGCAGTAAACGAGGTCGGCAACCACCGTATCCATATCCGCAACCATACCCTTTTTCGGGCAATATTCGCGTTCGTTAAGGGATATGTGGCTGTCAAAGTACTCTTTGTAGCTCATTTTGGACTTAGTTTCACAGCCCTCGCCCGCGATTTCAACCTGTTGCGAGTACAGCGAGTGCGCACTGTCGGTATTGATTGAAACCCCGTAAACGCCGCCCGAAACGAAGCGGCGGGCATTTATATCCCATACGCGGAACGAGTATTCGTCGAACGGCAAAAACACCTCTTTGCTTTCGCCCGCACGCAAAAATACTTTTAGAAACGCTTTTAATTCAAAAGGGCTGACTTCGAGCTGAGGGCGGGGCGCTTGTATATAGACCTGCACCACCGCCGCGCCCTTGCGACTGCCCGTGTTGGTGACCGTGCAACGCGCTCCCTCTTCGCTCACCGAAAAACTGTCGTAAGAAAAAGTCGTGTACGACAGACCGTATCCGAACGGATATTTGACGGGCACGTTCAACGCGTTGTAATACTTGTAGCCGACGAAAATGCCCTCGGCGTAATCGCTCTTAAAAGGGCTGTCGGCATACACGCTTGCGCAAGGCTCGTCGCCCTGATTTAAGGGGTAAGTTTCGGCAAGTCTGCCCGACGGCTCGTCCCGGCCCCACAGCGCGGCGACCACCGCACGCGCGCCGCTCTGTCCGCCGAGATGCGCAAGCAACAGTCCGTCACAGTACTCGTCCCAGTCCGTAAGAACCGCGCTCCCGCACGACAGCACGACTACGGTTTTTTTACCGAGCCCGTGCAAAGCTTTTAACAAATCGATTTGGTTTTGATTGATATTCAAGTGCGTGCGGTCACACCCCTCGCTCTCCGAATTTTCGTCAAGCCCGAGGCAGACAACCAGCGTATCCGCCCTTTCCGCAAGCTTTACGGCGCGCTTAAAAAGGCGGCTACTTTTTTTGCCGAAACGGTGAAAACCGCGCTCGAAACCGACTATTTTTAAGGGCGAATTATCGATTACCCCCAATATATTGTCCAACGAAGTGGGAATTATCTGCGAAGAGCCCGCGCCCTGATAGCGCGGCACTTTGGCAAAATCGCCGATTATCGCAACCCGCTCGTCCGCCCTTAACGGCAACGCGCCGCCCGCGTTTTTCAAAAGAACGAGGCTCTCGCCCGCAACTTTTGCGGCAAACTCCGCGTGCTCGTCTTTATCGAAATTCTCCCTTGAAATGCTCTGCGAGCGCGAGGCAAACCCGTAAAGTCTTTCAACGCATCTGTCCACCAACCGCTCGTCGAGCTCGCCGTTTTTGACCGCGGACACGACCTCCGAAGCGGAGAAATCGCACATCGGCATTTCCAAATCCGCGCCCGCTTTTATAGCCGCCACCTGTCCGCGGCTTCCGCCCCAGTCGGATACGACAAGCCCGTCAAAGCCCCACTCGCCGCGGAGCACCGTATTTAAAAGATACGTATTCTGATTGCAGTGCTCGCCGTTGAGAAAGTTGTAAGCCGTCATCACGGCGTTCGCCCCGCCCTCTTTGACGGCGATTTCAAAGCCCGTGAGATAGGTTTCGCGCAAGGTCTGTTCGTCCACGCGGCTGTCGCAGTACATACGCGCGTACTCGCGGCTGTTGACCGCAAAATGCTTGATACACGCGGTAACGCCCGTGCTCTGTATGCCGCGGACGTACGCCGCCGCAATTTTGCCCGAAAGATAACCGTCCTCCGAAAAGTACTCGAAGTTTCTGCCGCACAGCGGACTGCGCTTTAAATTCAGCCCGGGACCTAAGACCATAGAAACGCCCAGAGCCGCCGCCTCTTTGCCTATGTGTCTGCCGAGGTTTTCGCAAAGTTCGGGGTTGAAAGTGCACGCCGTCGCCGAAGCCGTGGGATAGCACGTCGCGGGCAGAGAGCCGCCAAGTCCCAAATGGTTGGGGCGCTTTTCCTGCACGCGCATACCGTTGGGACCGTCGGAAAGCTTAACCGCAGCGAGACCTATTTCCGGGCACTCGCGCGTGCTCCAGAACCCCTCGCCCGTCAAAAGCCTCGCCTTCTTTTCTATATCGAGTTGTCTTATAGCGTCCTTAACTTCCATCACGTATATTTTATCACTAACCTAAGGTTTTTGCAAACCCTATTTTGCCGCAATATACGGCATAAATGAATAATTATAAGCAAAACCGCAAGTTTTTGCATAAAAATTTAAAAAACATTATAAATACCGTTGACATTCGTATAATTATATAATATAATCAATGAAATTTCAGCCATAGGGGCTATTTCTTAAGGAGGACAAAAATATGGAAAACGTACCCTACAAAATTTACCTTGACGAGAAGGAAATGCCCAAAAAGTGGTTGAACTTAAAGGCGTTTATGCAGGATAAGCCTGCTCCCCTCATCAACCCCGCGACCAAACAGCCGTGCACGAAAGAGGAGCTTTGCGCGGTTTTCTGCGAGGAACTCGCCGAACAGGAACTCAATTGTACGGATAAATACATAGATATTCCCAAGCCAATAACCGATTTTTACAAGCTCTACCGCCCCAGCCCTCTGGTGCGCGCGTACGGCTTGGAAAAATATCTCGACACTCCCGCCGAAATATATTATAAGTTCGAGGGCAACAACACCTCGGGCTCGCATAAGCTCAATTCCGCCGCCGCGCAGATTTACTACGCCAAGGCTCAGGGCTTGAAGGCGGTCACTACCGAGACGGGCGCGGGTCAGTGGGGCACGGCGCTTGCAATGGCGGGCGCGTACTTCGGTATGCCCGTGCACGTGTTTATGGTCAAGGTTTCGTACGAACAAAAACCCTTCAGACGCAACGTTATGAACGTTTACGGCGCAAAAGTTACACCTTCCCCCTCCGCGACTACCGAGGCGGGCAGGCGCATTTTGGCGGAGCACCCCGACACTCTCGGCTCGCTCGGCTGTGCGATTTCCGAGGCGGTCGAAGTTGCCGTTTCCGACCCCGAACACAAGACGCGCTACGTTTTGGGCTCGGTTCTCGACCAGGTGCTTCTGCACCAGTCGGTCATCGGTCTGGAAACAAAGACCGCGCTCGATAAGATAGGCAGAACGCCCGATATAATCGTAGGTTGCGCGGGCGGCGGCTCCAACCTCGGCGGACTTATCGCGCCGTTTATGGCAGACAAGCTGCAAGGCAAGACCAACCCGCGGATTATCGCAATAGAGCCCGCGAGCTGTCCTTCCCTTACCCGCGGCGAGTACCGCTACGACTTCTGCGACACGGGCAAAATATGCCCTCAGGCGAAGATGTACACCCTCGGCTGTGACTTTATGCCGAGCGCCAACCACGCGGGCGGACTTAGATATCACGGTATGAGCCCTATTCTTTCCAAGCTGTACGACGACGGCTTAATGGAAGCGAAGTCGTACGCACAGACGGACGTATTCGACGCGGCGGTGACGTTTGCTCGCATAGAGGGCACTCTGCCCGCACCCGAGTCCTCGCACGCAATCAAGGGCGCGATGGACGCCGCTCTGGAGTGCAAGAAAACGGGCGAAAAGAAAGTAATCGTATTCGGGCTTACGGGCACGGGCTACTTCGATATGAAGGCGTACGACGAATACCTTGCGGGCAAAATGACCGACCACATACCCACAGATTCCGAAATCAATATTAAATAATAACGACAAAGCTATAAGCGGCGCGCAACTATCGTTGCGCGCCGCGTTTATTATTCGAACTTGCTCTCGCCCGCCTCTACGCCTATTAAAAGCCCGAACTTAAAACCTTCGGCGTAGTTGCCGTCTATTTCCACACAGTGCATTCTTTCCGTCCAATCATTAAAATTCGAAAGTAATTCCAAAGCTTCGGGCATATCTTTGAGCTTTTTGCATAGCTCATTGTAATAGCTTTCGGCTTTATTCGCATACTCTCTGTATTCGGGAGCACATTTTACCTTTTCGCAGTCACCCCTTTGCCCGTAAAACATTTGCAATACCGCCGATTTTTGCTTTTTCATATTTTCGTCCTCCATCGCAATTGTGCCACTAACACTTGTGAGTAGTCAAGCGTTTTACTCACAATTGTAGTACAATGTTTTTATGAAAGTTTTTTCCGAGAGATTAAAAGAACTGCGTTCTGAAAGAGGATTATCGCAAGCGCAACTTGCCAAATTAACTGGCATATCAAACGGTGCTATTGCTTTTTGGGAAATCGGCGCAAGAATACCAAGCGCACAAGCAATAATTATACTTGCTAAATTTTTTGGTGTTACAAGTGATTATCTTCTAGGTTTAAGCGATTAAAAAAACGCCCCGCGGCAAATGCCGCGGGGCGTTTAATTTTTAATTCAATTAACCCTTGTTGTAGATAACCTTTACGCCGGGACCCATGGTCGAGGTGAGCGTTACGCTCTTGATATACTGACCTTTAGCCGCCGCGGGTTTAGCCTTTACAATCGCTTCCATAAGCGCGTTGAAGTTCTCGACAATCTTTTCCGTGCCGAAGCTCTTCTTGCCGATAGGGCAGTGAATAATAGCCGTTTTATCCAAACGGTATTCAACTTTACCTGCCTTAACTTCCTTGACAGCCTTGGTAACATCCATGGTAACCGTGCCGCTCTTGGGGTTGGGCATCAAGCCCTTAGGACCTAAGACACGACCGATACGACCAACCACGCCCATCATATCGGGGGTCGTGATTACGACGTCGAAATCGAACCAGTTGTCCTTCTGAATACGCTGAACCATTTCTTCCGCGCCTACGTAGTCTGCGCCCGCAGCCGTAGCCTGGTCAGCCTTGTCGCCCTTTGCGATGACCAGGACCTTCTTGTTCTTACCTGTACCGTTGGGCAATACCAGAACGCCGCGGACCTGCTGGTCGGCCTGTCTGGGGTCAACGCCCAAACGAACGTGGAGTTCGATGGTTTCGTCGAACTTTGCCTTTGCGGTTGCAATTGCAAGGTTTACAGCCTCAGCCGCGTCATAAGCTTTCGTGCGGTCGTATGATTTTACGCTTTCCGCGTACTTCTTTCCTACTTTCATTTAAAATTCCTCCGTGTGGTTCATCCGAGGGGTCGACTTTGTATTTTTATATCCCTCTCCCACTTGAAAAGGCTTGTAAAAAGCCCTCTCGCTTACTCCTCTACGGTAACGCCCATAGAGCGGGCAGTGCCCTTAACCATGCTCTTTGCAGCTTCCAGGTCGTTGCAGTTCAAATCGGGCATCTTGGTCTTTGCAATCTCTTCAAGCTGAGCCTTGGAAAGCTTGCCTACCTTGTCCCTGTTGGGGCGCGCGCTTGCCGTTTCGAGCCCTAACGCCTTCTTGATAAGTACGGGCGTGGGGGGCGTCTTTAAAATAAACGTGAAGCTTCTGTCCTGATAGATGGTGACAACGCAGGGAATAATAAGTCCTGCCTGTGCACTCGTCTTGGCGTTGAACTCCTTGGTGAAACCGGGAATGTTGATACCGTGGGGGCCGAGCGTAGAACCTACGGGGGGCGCGGGGGTAGCCTTTCCGGCGGGGAGCTGCAACTTAACTACCGCAGTAATTTTCTTAGCCATAATTAAATGTTCCTCCTATCGTGGTAGTAACGAATAAGCCATAGAAAAAATTTAACTTATTCTCCCACGTATAACAAAGGCTTTAAGCCTCTATTTTCTTTATTTGAATGTATTCCACTTCGACATCGGTAGAGCGACCGAACATCTGAATGTTTACTTTTGCCTTCTGCGAAAGGTCGTTCAGCTCGGTAATAACGCCGTCGAAACCTTCCAGAGGACCCGCGTCGATATTGACCGTATCGCCAACCTTGAAATCGGCGTCTACGACGACCTCTTCGAGGCGCATCTTTCTGATTTCGTCCTCTTTCATAGGAATAGGTCTGCCCTGAGGTCCTACGAAGCCCGTTACGCCTCTCGTGTTGGTTACCCAATACCAAAGCTGGTTGGAGTAAATCATCTTTATAAACACGTAGCAAGGGAGCAGTTTGCGCTCAACGATTTTGCGCTTGCCGTTCTTTTCCTCTATGGTCTGCTCCATGGGAATTTTAACGTCGAAAATCTGGTCTTTAAGGTTGTTGTTCTCGATTAAACGGAACAGCGAGTCCTTGACCATCATTTCGTAGCCCGAATAGGTGTGCAGAATATACCAGCAAGGTTTTTCTTCCATATATCCGCCTCCCTTTTAAGCCTGTGTAATAAGTTGCAAGAGCGCCTGCAAGCCCTGATTGATACCCGTTGCGACCACGAGGAATACGAGCACGACCATAAGAACCACGCCCGTAGCCTTTAAGACTTTGGGGAACGTGGGCCAGGTTACGCGCTTAAGCTCGGCAAAGCAGTCCTTGATTTTTTTGCCCAAACCGGGTTTTTTCTCTTTACCCTTTTCCTTAGCCATTACTTGGATTCCTTATGTTCAGTATGTTTTTTGCAGAAAGGGCAGTACTTGGAAATGACAAGCCTGTCGGGGTCGTTGCGCTTATTTTTATAGCTGTCGTAATTTCTGCGCTTGCATTCCGTGCACTCGAAAGTAATTTTAGCCCTTGTTGATGCCTTCATAATGGGTCTCCGTACAAAAAAATTACACCCCTTTCGGATGTGTACAATGAGTTTA
>CAYXTN010000021.1:0-26665 GCA_964468085.1 uncultured Clostridia bacterium
AACGTACTTAAAGCGAATGGATAACCTTTCAGCCGTTTTCGGATTATCCTCTCTGTAAACGCCTATGCAAAGCCCGTCTGTCTTAGTCATTGCCGTTGTTAAAATTATAGCAACGGCAAACGACAATGTCAACCGAATTTAAATCTTTAAAATAATAAACGTAGCAAGCAAAACCGCGTTTTTGCGCAGCGCGACTCAATTTGCGCATACCTGCGCCTCAGCGGGTGTGCGGCTGCAATTATATAATATTAGTGCTATTGGGATTGCAGCCGCGAGGGCAGCGCCCTAAAATTCGTAGCGTTTTCTCGCATTCGCCTTGCGAGAAAACCGAGAGCCTTAAAACACGTTTTCGAGTTTTACGGAGTACGCGTCGGGAAGATTGCGCGTAATTTCCAAAAGCACCTCGATTTTTCCGAGCGCCAAATCGAATTGGTCGGTGTAGACGAGCGAGCAAGCCTCGCTCAGCCAGTAGTCGACGTAGGAAATATCGTTGTGAGGAATAAAGATATGCAGCTTGCTTTTCTTGTCCGCCCACATAGCCCTGACGGCGTAGGCGTCCTCGCGAGTGGCTGTTTTGTCCTCGATTTTATCGTACAGCGTTTCGAGGGCGGAGTGAAACTGCCCGAGCTGTTGACTTATATAATACTGCGTTCCCAAAAAGACGCCGAGGCACAGGGCGATTGCAACCAGAGTATAGATTATAGATTTTACCATTGCCCGTTCACCTGCATTTTAAGAATTTTGTAAGGCTTGCCCTTTTGCTGAAAGTAAACTCTGCCGTTACTGTCTACCGTCATAACCAGCACGTTTTTGAGCTTGACCTTTTGCTTTTCCGCAAGGTTTTTAACGTCGTCGAGCGTAATTCCCGCAACCTTCGCGTTCTTTTCGTCGGGCTTGCCGTTGTCTACTAAAAGAATAGGGAGAGAGGGCGTAATCTCCTCTTTCGGCAGAGCCGAAAACTTGCCGTTTGCCTCGTAGAGCCCGTAGTATACGTCGTCCAAGTTAAAATACCCCGCGCTACGCATACTCTCGATGAGGTCGGAAACGTCCAGATTGTTCTTTCTGAGCTGATAGCTGTCAATGCCCTCTTTTGTTATGACGAGCGAGGGTTTGCCGCAGATAACCGTCTTCATCGGCTTGAACCACAAGTCCAGAAGCCAGACAATCTGGTGCAGAATGAAAATGGATACGATTGCGATTATTCCGTACAAGAGGGGAATGGAGCTGTCCGCCATTGGTATGCACGCGAGCTCGGCAATTAAAAGGGTGATTACAAGCTCGAAGGGCTGCATTTCGCCTATCTGACTTTTGCCCATAAGCCGCATAATTATGAGTAGCGTAAAAAATATTATCGCCGTTCTGATAAAAATCAATGCCATAAAATAAGTTTGTACAATTTTATTTTCAATATTCTTGCTAACCCGCGCGACTTTATGTTATAATATCAAGACTTATGGAACATAAGGACTATACCGAAATTCACCCGGGTACTTACGTTACGCGGAGCATTTTAAATAATCTGGGAAGCCCCGACGATTCGCTGAAAATAATTCATATAGCGGGCACGAACGGCAAGGGGTCGACGGCGGAATATTTCACGCGCATTTTAATTGCCGCGGGCAAAAGGGTGGGCACGTTCACCTCGCCCGCCGTCTACGATTTTTACGACCAGTTCAGAATTGACGGCGTGCCGCTTACCGCCGAGGTTGCGGAAAAGTATTTCGAACGCGCTTTATTCGCCGCCGAGGGGTTAGGCGCAACCGACTTCGAAATTCAGACTGCGGGAATAATTCTCGCCTTTAAGGAAGAGGGGTGCGAGTGGGCGGTAATAGAGTGCGGAATGGGCGGGCTTAACGACGCCACCAACGCAATCAACAAAAAGGAGCTTGCCGTAATAACTTCCATATCCTTTGAGCATACCGCATACCTCGGCAACACTATTAAGGAAATCTGCGCGCAGAAGGCGGGGATAATAAAGAACTGCCCCGTGGTTGTAAACGGCTTTCAACCCGACGAGGCAAGGAAATATTTCGGAAATCTTGGCGCGCGCTTTGCCGAAGGCGCGGGGGATTTGCAGCAATACAACGCGGCGACGGCGGCTGAGGGTGCGAAAATTCTCGGCATACCCGAAGCGGCTATCCGCAAGGGGATTAAAAACGCAAGACCCGCTGGTCGCGTCGAAAAGCTCACGGCGGGCGGCAGAGAGTATATTCTGGACGGCGCGCACAATCCCGCGGCTTTCGAGCCGTTGGTCAAGTCGCTCAAAGACCTGCCGCGCGAGGAAATAACCGTGATTTTCGGCTGTCTTAAAGACAAGGATATCGGGGGCAACCTTGCGACGCTTTCGGGTGTGTGCGATAATATTATTGCCGTCAAGTGTCCGAGCCCGCGCGCAAGAAGTTTGGAAGAAACGGCACAAGCCTGCAAAAAATATTTCGACAAAGTTTCTACCGCGCAAAGCGTTGCGGAAGCGCTGGATAAAGCTCATACTCAAACCGTGGTTGTCTGCGGTTCGTTCACCCTTTTAAAGGAGGCAAAATTATGGATAGAGAAAAGGCAATGAAAGCCGTGAAGGACTTGCTCGAAGCGTTGGGCGAGGACACGGAACGCGAGGGGCTTAAGGAAACTCCGCGCCGCGTTGCCGACGCGTTTGCCGAGTTCACAAGCGGCAACCAAATGAGTGCAAAGGATATATTGTCCACGACGTTCGACGTAGAGGGCGGCGATATAGTTATCGAAAAGGATATATCTTTTTCGTCGACGTGCGAGCACCATTTAATGCCTTTTTTCGGTCGCGTGGCGATAGCGTATATCCCCGACAAAAAGGTGGTGGGGCTTTCCAAGCTCGCGCGTTGCGTGGAGGTTTTCGCTAAAAGATTGCAGTTGCAGGAAAGATTGACCGAGCAGATTGCCGCCGCGATAATGGAGTATCTCGCGCCCAAGGGAGTTATGGTATGGTGCGAGGCGGAGCACACCTGTATGACCTGCCGCGGCGTAAAAAAGGCGGGCAGTAAAACCGTAACTTACAAGGTAAAGGGCGATTTCCCCAAGGAAAAAATTTCGGAAGTTTTGGCGTTAATCAAATGATAGTAGGGGGGCAACCGTTCAAAAACCGCACTTTTGTAATGGCGATAATCAACCTTACGCCCGACAGTTTCTGGAAAGAGAGCAGGGCAAATTGCGACGATATTCTGTTCCGTGCGGAGAGGGCGATAAAGGACGGCGCGGCGATACTCGATTTAGGCGCGCAGTCCACCCGCCCGGGCTATACGGAGGTTTCAGCGGACGAGGAAATCGCCCGCCTCGAAAAACCGCTCGCGGCAATAAAGCGCGAGTTCGATATTCCCGTTTCGGTCGATACCTATTTTTCAAAGTGCGCCCGCGCCGCTCTCGAACTCGGCGCGGATATGATAAACGATATTTGGGGCTTAACTCACGATAAGGATATGGCGGAGGTTATCGCCAGGGCGGGCGCGGCGGTCTGCGTTATGCACAATTCTCCGCAAAAGCTCGACGGCGATATCTTTCCGCAGATAAATTCGTTTTTGAAAAGCTCGGTTCAAACCGCGCTCGCCGCAGGCATAGACAAGGAAAAAATCTGCCTCGACGGCGGCATAGGTTTTGCTAAGGACAGAGAGCAGAATTGGCAGCTTTTAAACGGCTACGAGCGGTTGCACGGGCTCGGCTATCCGCTGCTACTCGGCGCGAGCCGCAAGTCTATGTTCGGCGGAAACGTAGAGGACAGACTGCCCCAAACGTTAGAAAGCACCCGCCTTGCGGTGAGGAAAAAAGTGCTGTTCGTCCGCGTGCACGACGTCGTGGAAAACGTAAAGGCAATTGAGGAGGAGTATGAGCGAAATTTCGGTTAAGGGCTTAAAGGTCACGGCGCGCCACGGCGTACTGCCCGAGGAAAAAATCAATCCGCAAGCATTCGTTTTCGATATCAAAATGGACTGCGACACGTATTTGGCGGCGGCAGGCGACGACCTTACAAAGACGGTAAATTACGTGGAGGTCTGTCAAACGGTCACCGTTTTTTGCAAGAACAATTCGTTCGACTTAATCGAAACGCTCGCCCACCGTACCGCGCGCCTTTTGCTTGAAAAACAGCCGTTAATTTCCGCAGTCGAAGTAACCGTCCACAAACCCCAAGCGCCCGTGGGTCTGCCCTTCGAGGATATTTCCGTCACCGCGAGGGCTGAAAGAAATACCGTAATTTTGTCTTTGGGTTCGAGTGAGGGAGACAAAAAGGCAACCTTGGACGGTGCGATAGAAGCGCTCGGTGCGCTCGACGGCTTTAAGGTCCTGAAAGTTTCCGACTGTATCGAAACCGCACCTTACGGCGGCGCGGCTAAAAACACCTTTTTAAACTGCGCGTTGACTGCGGAGTGCCTTATTCCTCCGCGCGAACTTCTGAAAAATATCCACAAAATCGAAAGCGATTTCGGGCGCGTCCGTAAAACCCGCTGGGGCGACCGCACGCTCGATATCGATATAGTTTTTTTCGGCAATAAAATAATAGCGGAAGAGGGGTTGTGCGTGCCTCACCCCGACTATTCTAACCGTGATTTCGTCATAATACCCGTCAAGCAGATTGCTCCCGATTTCGTCTGTCCTTTAAACCGTAAACGCATGTCCGATTTGTAATAGGTTTTTACTACCGATTTTCGTCATTTTTCGCACTTGTTTTTGTGCAAATTGCACAATCTTTTTCATAACGTATATACAAAACCGACTTCGGGTGTTATAATTTCGCATAGTGGAAAGAATATTTTTCCGCACGGGAAAGCGCTTAAAACGGCGCTAGTAAATCGTTATTTTACTGTCATTTCGGCTGAGTTTTTCAGTCGGATAAGGAGCGTAATATTTTGGAAAAGATCGGAATTATCGACCTCGGGTCGAATTCGGCAAGGCTTGTAATCGTCAACCTGTTCGAGGACGGGTTTTTTATGGTGGTCGACGAGCTGAAAGAGAGCGTGCGTTTGGGTCAGGATATGGAGCGCGACGGCTTTTTAAAGCCTCAGCGCGTTGCCGAAACTATCAAGACCTTGCGTATGTTCAAGCGCCTTTGCGACGTAAGCGGAGTAACCCGCATTATAGGCGTTGCCACCGAAGCGGTGCGCAGGGCCAAAAACCAACGCTCTTTTTTGGACGAAATTCAGACGAGCTGCGGGGTAAAACTGCGCGTTTTATCCGCCGAGGAAGAGGCGGTTTTGGTTTACCGCGGCGTTATCAATACCATGGATATACCCAAGGGCGTAATTCTGGAAATCGGCGGCGGCTGTACCAAAATAATATATTATAACCGCAGAAATATGTTGCGCTTTGCCACAATTCCTTTCGGCGCGGTAACGCTTACCGATATGTTCGCGTCCGAGGGCTTGAAGCCAGAAGAGCAGGCGGCGAAGATGGAAGAGTTCTTCTTGGAAAAGCTCAACGAAATCGACTGGCTGGGAGAGATTGACCCCGACGCGCAGATGATAGGCGTGGGCGGCTCTTTCAGAAATCTTTTTAAAATCAATAAAATGGTGCACAAGTATCCCTTGGATATCGTGCATAACTTCAATCTCGAAACCGAGGCTTTCTATCCCTTGTACGATATGATAAAGGTTTTGGACCTCGACAAGAAAAAGAAGATAAAGGGCTTATCGGCGGAGCGTGCGGACATTCTTCCCGCCGCGCTTGCGATAATCAAGACCTTTATAACAAGGCTGAATTTCGACAACTTCACCTTCTCGGGCTCGGGCCTCAGAGAGGGCATAATGTTCAATCAGGCACTGCCTTCGACTGTCGACAAACCCATTTTGGACGTTATGAACTACTCGCTCACCACGCTCGTCAAGTACTACGACTGCGACGAAAAGCACGTTGAGCACGTGGTAAACTTAAGCGTTCAGCTCTTTAAGCAGCTCCGCGTTCTGCACAAATTCCCCCGCCAGTATCTCAAGGTTTTGAAGGTGGCGGCTATGTTGCACGACTGCGGTATGCGTATGAAATATTACAATCATCAGCGCCACAGCTGCTATATGATTTTAAATTCAACGCTGTACGGCGTAAGTCACAGGGAAATTGTGCTCGCGGCGTTTACGGCTTGCTGTCACAAAAAGGAGGACATCAACCCGTACAGCTGGAACCAGTACCGTGATATCTTGCAGGAAGACGACGTTGAAATCGTAAAGCGGCTCGGCGTTATGCTGAGAATAGCCGAAAGCTTAGACAGAAGTCACGCGGGCGTTGTCAAGGGGATAAACTGCGATATTCTCGGCGACTCGGTAATTATGAAGACCGAGGTCGAGGGCGACGCGTCGCTTGAAATCCGTGACGCACTTGCCGCAAGCGCGGAGTTTAAAAAGTCGTTCAGAAAGAATTTGGAAATACTGTAAAAAAATGCTAATGCCGCTTTACACAGGCGGCATTTTTTACAAGGATATGAAAATAATCTTGGCAAGCGCGTCGCCCAGGCGCAAAGAACTGCTTAAACAAGTTGTGGAAAATTTCGAAATAATACCCGCAGTCGGCGAGGAAAGGGCGGATAAAAGCGCGCCGCCCGAACAAATCGTGTGCGCGCTCGCAAAGCACAAGTGCGGCGAGGTGTTTGAAAAATATCCCGACTGCGTTGTTATAGGTTGCGACACAATCGTATATTTCAAAGGTAAGGTTTTAGGCAAGCCCAAATCGAAAGCGGAGGCGGAACAGACCTTGAAAGAGCTTTCGGGCAACGTACACAGCGTGTACACGGGCGTGTGCGTTCGGACTGCGGAAAAGTGCCTCACCGAATACGAAAGGACGGAAGTTACGTTCAACCGTCTTTCGGACGAATTTATTAAAAACTACGTAGACGGCGGCTCGCCTATGGATAAGGCGGGGTGCTACGGAATACAGGACGAAGGGGTTGTCAAAAGCTACGACGGCAGTTACACCAACGTCGTCGGGCTACCCGTAGAGCTCGTGGAAAAAATGTTGAAAGAAGTACTGAGATGATAAGATTAGTTGTGGACGTCGGTTCATGGATAACTAAAATTTGTATATTGGGTTGCGGGGTCGTGCTCTCGGAGGCGACCTGCGTGGCGTTGCAGAGCGATATAAAGGGCAACGTCACTATTAAAGCGTACGGCGATACGGCGCGCGCGCTTTCGGGCAAGGCGGCTAAAAACACGCGCATAGTCAACCCCGTGTGCGAGGGCGAAATAGTTCAGCCCGCTCTCTTAACGGAGCTTTTAAGATACTTCCTCGAAAAAATCGAGGTAACGCCGCGCAAGGCAAAGCAGGCGGAAATAATGTTCATAGTGCCTTGCAGTGCAACTAAAAAACTGAGAAAAACATACCTTAAAATAGCCGAAGACTTAGGTATAGGCAGAACGTATTTTACGCGCACTCCGTTTGCGGCGGTGCTCGGGCATAACGTGGTGCTGTCTAAGACCTCGCCCGTGTTCTGCGTGGACGTCGGCTACGGAAAGACGGATATTTCGGTATTCTCGCTCGACGGCATAATTTCGGGCTTCACGGCTAACCTCGGCGGCGGCAATATCGACGTGCACATTATGGACCTCCTTTGTGAGGAGTTCGGCATAAAGGTGGGTGCGCTCACCGCCGAAAAACTCAAAAACGTCGTCGGCAGCCTCTATGAGGACGACAACAAGATGATGGCGGTAATAGGTCGCTCTATAGACAGCGGCGAACCCACGCAGGCGGCGGTCAATTCGTCGCAAATCGAAGAGGTTATCAAGCTGTACGTGGACAAAATTATCGAGTACGTGCGCGCGGTGCTCTCCGATTTGCCCGCCGAAGTTTCGTCGGCGGTAGTGGGCGGCGGAATTTATCTTTCGGGCGGACTTTCCAAGATGGACGGGTTTGCCGAGTATTTCGAAAAGGGACTCGAAATCAAGGTCAACGTGTGCGAAGAGCCGTCCCTTGCTTCGGTAATAGGCGGCTGTACGGTGCTTTCCAGCCCTTATCTTTGCTCGAAAACGGCAACTGTAAATTGATTTAAAGTGTGAATTTGTTAACGGCTTTCATCTTGTTTGTTAATTTGACTGCCGCGTGAAAATAATTTTCGTTTTAACAGTTTTAGTAACAACAATTCCGACCGTAAATTGTTATAAGTATTTAAAATTGCCAATTAAGGCAGTGTTAATTTACCTAAAAATGAAAAGTTTAAGAATTTAACTTTTTTGTTTGCCCGCATTTCGGTTTGTGTTATACAATAATATAAAATCGAGGGGAGGCGCAAAAGAGTTATGTTCGGCAACATAATGTCAAATGGTGGAAATTATACCGTGAAACCGCAGAACTTTATTTACGCCAGCTTCGATATGTGCGCGCTCATTCTGGGCGTAGTCGTGCTGATTAACTACATATTAAGCAAAAAGATACAGGGCAGAAAAACTTATCTGTTTTTAACGCTCGCTATCTGCACGATAATATCGTCCGCGTTCGATTTTGCCGCGGTCATCGCTTTGAGCGTAACGGGTTGCCCCGTATGGCTGGGCAATATCTTAACGTCGCTCAATTATCTTACTTACAATATCGTCGGCGTGGTGTTCGTCGTTTACGCGGTTGCGGTCATTTACGAAAATGTAAAAATACCCCGCTGGTGTTACGCGGTAGCAAATATTCTGTTTGTGCTCTCGGTCGGCGGCGCAATAGCCGCAACGGTATTCCTGTTTAAGTATAACGGCAGAGTGCCCAATTACGTAAAGTACGGCTACGAGGGTGTAATTTACGGAGTGCAGTTTATCGCACTTGCGTTCTCGCTTTTAATCGGCGTTTTACAGCGCAAGAAACTGAGTAAAGCAAGATGTATCAACATTTTCTTCTTCGCAATACTCAATATGGTTGCGGTTCTCATTCAGTTCTTCGTGCGCAAAGTTCAGATAAGCAACTTCGCGTTGGCGATAGCGGTAATGCTCATTTACGTGACGTTACAGCGCCCCGAGGACGAACTCGACGCGGCGAGCGGCGCCTTCAACGCGCGTTCGTTCAACCGCCGCGGACATATGCGTCTGGACAGCGGCAAGCCGTTCTGGATATACGCAACCGAAATCAACAATATGACGATGGTCAATTCGTCGTTCGGCTTGAACGGCGGCAATCAGGTAATAAGGGAAGTTGCCGAAAGGTTTATGACCAAGCTGAGAAAAAATCAGCACCTGTACAGACTTAGCGGCGTGCGCTTTGCGGTAATGTTCGACAGCAAAGAGGATTACGACCAGTTTGCCTTAATGTGCAAGGGCATATTCGACAAGCCCGTATCGGTCAACGAAACCGAGGTGCAGATAACGGCGCTCGCGTGCGTGATTGCAGTGCCCGAGGTTACCGATAAGCTTTCGGAAGTGGAAGATTTAATCAGATATTACCGCAACAGCATAAACGTATCTGAAGAAATTATTACTGCGGACAAGGACGCGATAATAAAGGCGCGTCGGCGCGAGATGGTCGATTACGCAATACAGAACGCAATCAACAACCGCACGTTCGAGGTGTACTATCAGCCCATTTACTGCGTAAAGGACAACGCGTTCAGCGGTTGCGAGGCGCTGATAAGATTAAAGGACGAAACATTGGGCTTTATTAGCCCCGACGAATTTATACCCATTGCCGAGCAGAACGGCAAGATAATAGAAGTCGGCAGGTTCGTAATTGAAGAGGTGTGCAGTTTTATAAAGTCGGAAAGGTTGCAAGAGCGCGGAATAGCGTTCGTGGATATCAACCTTTCGGTTATCCAGTGTATGCACCCCGAAATCATAAGCGATATCGAACAGACGCTCGAAAAGTACGAAGTGCCGCGTTCTATGGTCAATCTGGAAATTACGGAAACGGCTTCGGCGGGCTCGTACGCAATGTTGCAGTCAAAGCTCAACGAGCTTCATTCCAACGGCTTCACCATTTCTTTGGACGACTTCGGCACGGGCTTTGCCTCGGTTGAGTATTTAATCAATTTCCCCTTCGACGTTGTAAAGCTGGATAAGTCGCTCGTGTGGGCGTATATGAGTACCAAGAAGTACGAGCCGATTTTACAGCACTATATGCCTATGCTTCACAGCCTCGGCTCGCGCATAGTGGCGGAAGGCGTGGAAACGCTCGAAATGGCTAACGCTTTGATAGAGCTCGGTTGCGACTTCCTGCAAGGCTACTATTACTCGCGCCCTATTCCCAAGGATAAGTTCTTAGAGTTTATCGAGAGCAACATCGGCGAGGGTAAGCAGCTCGCGTAAAATTACATACAAGCGCCCGCGCGGCAATTTTTGCCGCGCGGGCTATTATTTTTAATTTACTTTTACAGCAATTTTTTTTATAATACAAGCGAAAAAACTTGCTTGCAAGGGTTTTTGCACGAAGTATTCGAACTTAAATGCGTTTTGCTTTGGCAAAACAGTGGCGCAAAAGCGGCGCAAAAAAATCTTTGATTTTTTGCATTGCTATGTTATAATATAGTCATAATGAAAAAGCCCAACCAGTTTATTCGCAATTTTTGCATAATAGCGCACATTGACCACGGCAAATCGACGCTTGCCGACCGCCTCATGGAGCAGACGGGTCAGGTGTCCAAGCGCGATATGGAAGAACAGCTCCTCGATAGTATGGACATAGAGCGCGAGCGCGGCATTACCATAAAGCTCACGCCCGTAAGAATGTTCTACGACGCGGACGACGGCAACGAGTACGTATTCAATTTAATCGATACGCCGGGGCACGTCGACTTCACGTATGAGGTATCGCGTTCGCTCGCCGCGTGCGAGGGCGCAATTTTGATAGTCGACGCGTCGCAGGGCATAGAGGCGCAAACGCTTGCAAACGTCTATCTTGCATTAGAGAACAATCTCGAAATTCTGCCCGTAGTCAATAAAATCGACCTGCCGTCCGCGCGCCCCGACGAGGCGAAGAGGGAAATCGAGGACGTTATCGGGCTTGACGCTTCGTACGCGCCCCTCGTTTCCGCCAAGGACGGCACGAATATCAAGGAAGTTTTAGAGGACGCGGTCAAGTATTTCCCGCCCCCCGACGGCGACGAGGACGCGCCCTTAAAGGCGCTCATTTTCGACAGCTATTACGACAATTACAAGGGCGTAATTTTGTTCGTCCGCTTAAAGGACGGAAGCGTGAAGGTGGGCGATAAGATAACCACTTTCCGCTGTGATAAGGTGTACGAGGTAACCGAGGTCGGCGTGTTTGCGCCCGCAATGCTTCCAAAGGACGATTTGAAAGCGGGCGAGGTAGGCTATATCGCCGCATCGATAAAGTCAATTCAGGACGTCGCGGTGGGCGATACGGTAATCAATTCGGACAACCGCGCCGCCGAGCCATTGCCGGGCTATAAAAAGGTGCAGTCGGTGGTGTTCTGCGGAATTTACCCGCTTGACGGCTCGAAGTTCGGCGATTTAAAGGACGCGCTTTTAAAATTGCAGTTAAACGACGCGTCGCTCGTGTTCGAGCCCGACACGTCGCAGGCGCTGGGCTTCGGCTTCCGCTGCGGCTTTTTGGGGCTGTTGCATATGGAAATTATGCAGGAGCGGTTGGAGCGCGAGTTCAATCTCGACATAATCACGACCGCGCCGTCGGTCAGCTACAAGGTTATAAAGACGGACGGAGAAACGATATTCGTCGACAACCCGTCGCACTTGCCGCCCGTTTCGGAAATCGATAGTATGGAAGAGCCTATCGTGCATGCGGACATATACTCGCCGCCCGACTATTTAGGGCAGATAATGGACTTGTGCCGCGACAAGAGGGGCATTTTCGAGCAGATGACTTACCTTGACGCAAACCGCGTAAAGCTCGAATACAGACTGCCGTTAAACGAAATAATCTTCGACTTTTTCGATAAAATAAAGTCGCGCACGCGCGGGTACGCAAGCTTCGACTACGAGCTCATCGGCTACGAAAAGAGTAAGCTTGTAAAGCTCGACATACTGTTAAACGGCGATGTCTGCGACGCGCTTTCCATAATCGTGCACGAGAGCTCCGCGTACACCCGCGGCAGAACGCTGTGCGAAAATTTGAAAGACGCAATTCCTAGACAGCTTTTCGAAATACCCGTGCAGGCGGCGGTGGGCGGCAAGATTATCGCGCGCGAAACGGTCAAGGCAATGAGGAAAGACGTTCTTGCCAAGTGCTACGGCGGCGACATTACGCGAAAGAAAAAGCTTTTGGAAAAGCAGAAAGAGGGCAAAAAGCGTATGCGCACGATAGGCAGTGTAGAAGTGCCGAGCGAAGTGTTTATGCAGATTTTAAAGACCAATGACGACTAATTTCAATCAACGCGTATACGAAGTGGTAAAGCAAATTCCTGCGGGCAAGGTTGTAACCTACGGGCAGGTTGCGCGCGCTATCGGCGCGCCGAGGTGCTCGCGGCAAGTGGGCTGGGCGCTTCACTCCAACCCCGCGTTCGGCGAAATTCCCTGCCACAGGGTAATTTTCAAAGACGGCTCGCTGACGGACGGCTTTGCGTTCGGCGGGCGCGACGTTCAGAAAGCTTTGTTAGAGCGTGACGGAGTGGAAGTTTCGGAAGATTATAAGGTAGATTTAAACAAATTCGGGTGGTTAATATAATGGCGGGAATTTACGTTCACGTACCCTTTTGCAAACAGAAATGCCGCTATTGCGACTTTGCTTCGTTCCCCGACAAAATCGGGTTTGCCGAAAGCTATATGGCTTGCGTTTACCACGAAATGGCTATGCGTTCGACAGAGCTTAAAGATTACAAATTCGATACGCTGTACATAGGCGGAGGCACTCCGTCGGTCATTGACGAAAGCTATATAGCAATGCTCGTCGCGGCGGCGAAAAAGCATTTCAACCTTGTAAAAGGCGCCGAAATTACGATAGAGATGAACCCGGGCACGGTAAGCGCAAGCAAAATCGCGCTGTACAAAAAGTGCGGCATTAACCGCTTTTCGGTAGGCTTGCAGACGGCGGTCGACAGTCAGCTTCAAGACTTGGGCAGATGCCACAATTTAAGTCAGTTTTTATCGTGCGCAAAGCTTTTAAAGGGCGAAAATTTCAGCGTGGATATAATGCTCGGTTTAAAGGGGCAAACGACGGGCGATATCGCTAAATCTATAGAGGTTGCCGCGGAAAGCGGCGCTAGCCACATTTCCATGTACGCCTTAACTCCCGAGGACGGCACGCCCATCTACACCGACTACTTAAACGGCGAACTGCCCGACGGTGACGAGGTTGCCGAAATGTACGCGTTCGGAGTTAACAAGTTAAAAGAGCTGGGTTTTGCGCGGTACGAAATTTCCAACTTCAGCAAAAAGGGCAAGGAGAGCCGCCACAACTTAAACTATTGGCGGCGGGGCGAATATATAGGCTTCGGGGTTTCCGCCTCGTCGCATATCAAGAACGTGCGGTTTACCAACACGTTCGATTTGGACGAATACTACAAGTGCATAATGACCAATCATTTCCCCGTCGTGGACAGTCAGGAGATTGACAAAGCGGGGCAGACGGAGGAGAGCGTTATGCTCGCTCTCAGAACGAGCGCGGGGCTGAACGTTGCCGCGTTCAACAAAGAATTTGACTGCGACTTCGACAAGATTTATGCCGCCGCACTTGCGAAAAACGCCGCGTATCTCGAAAGGGAGGGCGACCGCCTGCGCATAAAGGACGAATACCTGTACGTACAAAATTCAATTATATGTGATTTTCTTTCTTAAATAAAAGCGCCCGCAAATGCGGGCGCTTTTATTGTGTATAACTGTATAATTACACTGTATAAACGGCAAAAAAGGCGCGTTTATGCACAAAAAGTTATCAACAAAAACACCTGTTCACAATAAAAAAGAACAAAGGTACGTAAAAGTTATCAACAATTCAGCTTTAATTCGACTAAAATCGCCCTTTAAAGGGGGTGTTTGGGCAAATTAAACAAAAAAGTTATCAACAATTCCAAAATTGTATGCTTTTAGAGGTAATTATTCAGCCGTCGTTTCGCGCTCGGCGATAATTCTGCCGTCCGTGCCGTTGACCAAATATGCGTGAACGTTGCCCTCGCGGTTGCAAACTCCCACGTAATAGTAACAGCCGTCGTCGTATAAAAGGCGGATAATAATTTCGCCCGCAAAGGAGTTGCCGTCGGTTAAACCGTTAAAGGTATCGCCGTCGTACTCGCGCACGCAGTTCAAGGCGGTCTTGCCGTCTATCGTGCCCTCTTCGGCAACGTTGAAAACGTCGACCTTCTTTTCCTTGCCGTCGATATTCAAGGTGACGGGTATGCTCGCGCCGCTCAAGGTTTCGCCGGCAAAGCTTAAATAAAAATTGCGGGAAACGGCAAGCCAGCTCATCTCGCCGCCCTGACCCAAAAGCTCGATTTCAACCTCGCTCGCGCCGCTCTTGTACTCGAAATATGCTTCGGTAACGTTGCTCACCGCGCCCTTAAAGCCGTCGAGAGAGTAGGGCGTTTCCTTGTCAACGGAATAAATTTTGACGGATAAAAGGTCGTCCTCGTAAAAGTAAACGCTTTTGCGGTATTCGGAGACGTACGAAAAGTAGTCGGTGCTCTTTTTGCACGCCGAAAGGAACATTAAAGCGGGAATGCTTAAAGCGAGGCTCAACAAAAATTTTTTCATATTAAAATTTATTGCGGCAATATTTATAATATGATTAAACAGTTGCTTTTTTTTTAGCGTTGTGATAAAATAGTTAAAATATTTTTTTGTTGATTGTCAGGTTGTATTTTTGGAGAAGTTAGTAGTAAAAACGGCGGTAAAAACCGTCCTCATAATTTTGGGAATACTTATCGCGGTGTTTGCGGTATTTAACTTCGCCTTCCCCCAGCATATGGCAACGGCAACCGAGAGCATAGGCAACTATGACCTGGCAGTTAAATACGCGTCGCTGCGCTATTATTATACCAAAGATTGCAGTGATTTGGCGCGGTGCTTCGACGACAGCGTGCTCTTGGGCAAGGACGAGTACATATTACAGTACGGCGAACAGCTCATAGACCACCGCGACTACGAGTACGTGTGCGAACGCAAGAACTCGCAGCAGACGGGCAGCGGTTACGACTATAACCACTGGGTTAAAAGTAAGCTTGCCGTATCGTACTATAATACGGGTGATACGCCAAAAGCTATCAAAATGGCAGCGGAGGACAACGGCAAAGACAGGTTCCCCTACGGCAACGCGCTTATGTCGCTTGCGGCGCGCATACGTTCGGCAAAGGACGCGGACGCGGCGAAAGAGCTTTTGGACGTGCTGGAACTTATAACTCCGACCGAGCAGAAGGAAAGCGAGTATCTCAATAAGGTTATGGTCCTTCTGTCGGCGGTCAAGGATAATCAAGGATAAATTTTCAAACTTACAGGAGACAGACATATGAGTAAAATCGTAAAAGAAGCATTGACATTCGACGACGTACTGCTTATACCGGCGGCGTCCGACGTATTGCCCTCGACGGTCGATTTGAGAACGACGCTCTGCAAAGGCATTAACCTCAATATTCCCCTTGTCAGCGCGGCTATGGATACGGTCACCGAATCCCGCCTTGCAATCGCAATCGCGCGCGAGGGCGGCTTGGGCATAATACATAAGAATATGTCCATAGAGGAGCAGGCGGCGCAGGTCGACAAGGTAAAGCGCAGCGAGCACGGCGTTATCACAGACCCCTTCTTTTTAACTCCCGAAGAGCCTGTCTCCGCGGCGCGCGCTTTAATGGAAAAGTACCGCATTTCGGGCGTGCCCATCACCAAGAACGGTAAGCTCGTCGGCATTTTAACCAACCGCGATATGCGTTTCGAAACCAATTTCGACCAGCCCATTTCGGCGATTATGACCAAGGAAAACCTTGTCACCGCTCCCGAGGGTACGTCGCTTGCCGAAGCTCAGCAGATTTTGGGCAAGCACCGCATAGAGAAACTGCCCATCGTCGACAAGAACGGCAACTTAAAGGGACTGATTACCATTAAGGATATAGAAAAGGCAATTCAGTATCCCAACCGCGCAACGGACAAGAAGGGCAGACTTTTAGTCGGCGCGGCAATAGGCGCGACCGCAGATATGCTCGACAGAATCGACGCGCTCGTCAAAGCGCATGTGGATATAGTCGTTCTCGACTCGGCGCACGGTCATTCCAAAAACATTATCAACCACGTTGCAAAGGCTAAGGAAAAGTATCCCGACCTTCCCCTGGTTGCGGGCAACGTCGCAACGGCGGCGGCAACGCACGATTTGTTCGCGGCTGGCGCGGACGTCGTTAAGGTGGGTATAGGCCCCGGCTCGATTTGCACGACGCGTATCGTTGCGGGCATAGGTATGCCTCAGCTCACCGCGGTTATCGACTGCGCGGAAGAGGCGGACAAGTTCGGCAAGCGCATAATTGCCGACGGCGGCATCAAGTATTCGGGCGATATCGTAAAGGCTATCGCGGCGGGCGGCAGTGCGGTTATGCTCGGTTCGCTCTTTGCAGGCACTACCGAAGCGCCCGGCGAGCTCGAAATTTATCAGGGCAGAAGCTTCAAAACCTACCGCGGTATGGGTTCGCTCCCCGCAATGGCAAAGGGCGGCAAGGACAGATATTTCCAGTCGAACGCAATCAAGTTCGTACCCGAGGGCGTCGAAGGCAGAGTGCCTTACAGGGGCGCTTTGGCGGACATTATCTTCCAGCTTATGGGCGGTCTGCGCGCAGGTATGGGCTACACGGGCAACGCGACTATCGACGAACTGAGAAAGAACGGCAAGTTCGTCAAGATGACGGCGGCTTCGCTTGCAGAGAGTCACCCTCACGACATTTCGATAACGAAGGAAGCTCCCAACTATTCACCCAAGGGTTAAAAACTATAAGGCGTAAGCCGCGTGCTTGCGCCTGAAAATTTTTATGAAGGAATTTAAGGGAAAATTCAGATTTAATTTAGCATTCCTGATAATAGGCATTGTATTCGTTGCATTATCGGTTTTAGCTGTTTATTTATCGGTAAGCTCGGAGCAAATTGCCGTAGCCATAGTCGGTGGCGGAATGTTTCTTGCCGGCGGCACGGGGATATTTCTCGTAGGATTAAACCAAACGGTTTATTCTCATAAAACCGTTCTCAGAGTTTACGACGACGGATTCGAGTTTATCCCGTACGGAAAACTGTTCTTCTACGAATGGCAGAAAGCCGACTTTGGCGATATTAGAGATTTCAGAGTTACGCGTGAAGGCGGTATAGTTAAGGGTAAAAAAGTAAAGTATATAAATTTCAAATACGGCACTATTGAATTTATGATAGAAAACCGTTATTGCAGGCTTGAAGTCGATGAATGTCGCGAAGCGGGAAAGCTTATAATGGAAAACCTTGACGAAAGTCAAATTAATAAACAAAGCGAATTGAGAAAAGAATTAAAAAGAGGTTAAAAATGCAACACGAAAAAGTACTCGTTATAGATTTCGGCGGACAGTACAATCAGCTTATCGCGCGCAGAGTGCGCGAGCACAAGATTTACTGCGAAGTCAAATCGTATAAAACGCCGATTGAGGAAATCCGCGCAATGAACCTTAAGGGTATCATCTTTACGGGCGGGCCCAATTCGGTTTATCTCGACGATTCCCCCAGAATGGACAAGGAAATTTTCGAGCTTGGCGTGCCTATCTTAGGCATCTGCTACGGCGCGCAGTTTCTTGTTTACGGACTGGGCGGCAAGATAGAAAAAGCCAACGAAACGGCGGTTGCCGAGTTCGGCAGAACCGATTGCGCGTTCGATACCAAGTCGCTTCTTTTCAAGGGCTTGAAGAAAAAATCGGTCGTATGGATGAGCCACAACGACCATATCGCAACCCTTCCCGAGGGCTTCCGTGCGGTAGGTCACAGCGATAAGTGCCCGTACGGCGCAATCGAGAACGCCGAAAAGAAATTCTACGGCACGCAGTTCCACCCCGAGGTCAACCACACCGAACAGGGCTTCGATATGCTCGGCAATTTCCTCTATAAAGTGTGCGGTTGCAAGGGCGACTGGACGATGGAGGAGTACGCGCAGACGGCTATCCGCGATATCCGCGCAAAAGTGGGCGACGGCAAAGCGTTGCTTGCTCTCTCGGGCGGCGTTGACAGCTCGGTTGCGTGCAAACTGCTTGCAAAGGCGATAGGCAGTCAGCTCACCTGCATTTTCGTGGACCACGGTCTTATGCGCAAGAACGAGGGCGACGAGGTCGAGGCGGCGTTTGCAGACAGCGGCGTTAATTTCGTACGCGTAAACGCGGGCGAGAGATTTTTGGGAAAGCTCGAAGGAGTGTCCGACCCCGAACGCAAGCGCAAGATAATCGGCGAGGAATTTATCCGCGTATTCGAGGACGAGGCGAAAAAGATTGGCAAGGTAGATTTCCTCGTTCAGGGCACTATATATCCCGACGTAATCGAGTCGGGTCTGGGTGACGCGGCGGTTATAAAGAGCCACCACAACGTGGGCGGACTTCCCGATTACGTCGATTTCAAGGAAATAATCGAGCCGCTCAGAATGTTGTTTAAAGACGAAGTAAGAGCTTTGGGCATTACATTGGGGCTTGACGAAAAGCTCGTATGGCGTCAGCCGTTCCCCGGTCCGGGACTTGCGATAAGAATAATCGGCGAGATTACGCCCGAGAAGGTTGCGACGTTGCAAGACGCGGACGCGATATTCAGAGAGGAAATAGCTAAAGCGCACCTTGACAGAGAGATAAATCAGTACTTTGCGGTGCTTACGAATATGCGCTCGGTAGGCGTTATGGGGGACGGCAGAACGTACGATTACACGCTGGCGCTTCGCGGCGTATCGACGACCGACTTTATGACGGCGGACTTCTCGCGTATCCCTTACGAGGTTCTGGAAGCGGCTTCGAACCGCATCGTAAACGAGGTTAAGCACATAAACAGAATAGTTTACGATATAACAAGTAAACCCCCCGCAACCATCGAGTGGGAGTAAAAAAGTTGACAAAATCAAAATAAATTGATATAATAATTTAGTCGAACAGCTTATTAAGGCGTAGAAATTCTGACGAATTTCTGCGCCTTTTTTATGTGCTTTCAGATAAAGTAGGAGGTTATATGGAAAATACTCAGAACGATTTTTTAGGTAAGGCAAAGCTCGGAAAATTAATGCTCAAATTCTGCATACCGTGCATACTGTCGCTGCTTGTCAGCGCGCTGTACAATATAGTCGACCAGCTTTTCGTCGGGCAGAATATCGGGCTTTCGGGGCTCTCGGTAAACGGCGAGGCACTCACAGCCTCGGGCATAGTCTTTCCCTTGTTCATAATTGCGCAGGCGTTCGCCTGGTGCCTCGGCGACGGTACGGCGGCGTATTTAAATATTTGTCAGGGCAAAGCGCAGGCGGACAGAGCGCACAAAGCTATCGGCTTCGGCATAGTCGTAACAGTTATAATAAGCGGTATTTTGATGGCGGTTTTCTACCCGTTAAAGAGACAGGTGCTGTGGCTCTTCGGCGCAGAGGAAGAAAAAGTTTTGGAGTACGCCGTGGAATACTTTGATATAATTTTGGGATTCTTCCCCGTCTTTATGGCAATGAATATGATAAATGCCGTTATAAGGGCGGACGGGTCGCCCGCCTGGTCGATGGCTTCAATGCTCTCGGGTGCGATAATAAACATAATTTTAGACCCGATTTTCCTGTACGTAACCAAATGGGGGCTCGCGGGCGCGGCGTGGGCAACGGTAATAGGGCAGTGCGTATCCTGCGTAATTTCGGTTATCTATCTCTTCCGCTCCAAAACGTTTAAGCTTAAAGTCAAAAGCTTTTTGCCGAGCAGAGAAATTCTTCCCGCAATAAAACTCGGGCTGTCGTCGTTCATAACGCAGATGACCATCGTGGTGATTTCGCTCGTTTGTAGCCGTATGCTCGTTAAATACGGGCTTATGGAGTACGGTAACGCATATATGCCCGTTGCGCTTATCGGCGTGGAGAGCAAGGTCTTTACACTCGTCGTAAATATCGTAGTCGGCATAATTTTAGGTTGTCAGCCCATTTTAAGCTATAACCTCGGGGCGAAAAACTATAAGCGCGTCAAGCAGTGCTACTTTTACGTATTAATATCAACGACCGTGGTCACCTTGTTTTTTACCGTACTTTTCGAAGCTTATCCCGATATGTTCATAAGGCTGTTTATAGACGGTAAGACGCTCGAAAGCGACCCCGCCTATATGGAGTTCGGCAGAAAACTTTTCCGCATATTCTTAATGTTCGTAACGTTTACCTGCGCGATTAAAATGAGCTCGATATTCTTTCAGGCGCTTGGGAAACCCGTGCTTGCCGTAATCGCTTCGCTCGTGCGCGATATAGTTTGCTTTGTTCCGCTTGTGTGCACTCTGCCTATTGCAATGGGAATAGTGGGCTGTTTATGGGCGGCGCCGATTGCCGACGCGTTGGCAATGACAGTCGCCGTCGTGCTTACGGTTATCTGTTTTAAAGATATGAACCGAAAGGCTAAAACGGAGATTGATGCGGACATATGTGCCGACGAACCGCTTATCAATGAAGAAAATTGAATATAATCTGACAAGGCGGCGGGCGCGTGTGAACACGCGCCCGCCGTCATTTTTTAAAAATGTGTTGATTTTTCCGCCGCCTACTGCTATACTAAGATATCAGGACAATTTTTTATGGCGGATATCGAAAACTTAAAAAATTTAATAAATCCGAACAGGTGCGCCGATAAAAATTTTTATCTGGAGCTTCTGGACGCGGACAAGCAAAGGGAGTGGGAAGACAAGCATATTTCCGCCGTGCTTTCCATGCTCAAAATTCTGCATTTGAACAAGCTCACAAGGCAGATACGCGAGGCGGAGGAGGAAAGAAAAAATTTGCAAACTTCGCCCGACTACGACGCCGAAAAGTACAGACGGGTTTTGGAGCTCACCGCGCAAATCAACGCGGCAAAGGCGAAACGGCTTTCGTATAAATGCTTTTTCGACGAGCCGTACTTTGCGCGTATGGATTTGGTCGACAGTCAGGACGGCTACAACTCATACTATATAGGCAAGAAGGGCGACGAGGGGCTGGAAATCGTTGATTGGCGCGCACCGCTCGCCCGCAGATACTACCAAAAAAGCAAGCTGTCGTTCACTATAAACGACTTCGACTATAAGCTCGTTTTGCGCCGCGCACTGCGCACCAAGAGCGGAAAAGTGCTCGACTTCAAAAACGAATATCTGTCGGTGGGCGACAACCTTTCAAAAGAGGAAATCGCGGGGCGCGACGCCGCGGTCATCTTCGACCCGTTCTTAAAAGAGATACTCTCCTCGCGTAAGGAAAAGCAGGAAATCTGCGACATAATCGAAACCATTCAGGAAAAGCAGTACGAGATAATCACCGCGCCCGAGGACGCCGAAATGATAGTGCAGGGCGTTGCGGGCAGCGGCAAGACGATGATACTACTGCACAGGCTTTCCTATTTAATGTACAACAACGAGAGCCTCAAACCCTCGTCCGTGCTCGTCATAACGCCGTCGGACAGCTTCAACGCGTTCATAGACGAGCTCGCGCAGATACTCGAACTGGAGCGAGTAAAGACGGTCACGCTCGAAAGCTATTATCTGCGGCTTTTAAAGGGCGCGGGAGTAGAGCTCGAAAACAGAATAGATTACTTTGCGCCCGTCGGCGGCGATTACTTAAATTACGTGTATTCGCCATTGTTCGTTTCCGACGTGCGCAAGAAGCTCGATAAAATTTACTCGGGCGTGCGCGGTATGCTGCCCGATAGAAGCGACGAGTTCGTTGCGGCTATCTTAAAGGCAATCGATAATCAGTTAAAGGAGTACGAGAGCATAAAGAATGCGGGGCAGAGAGTGCGCCGCTGTGTGCTCGGCGAGATAAAGGAAAAAAAGGACGGCGGTCTGTTTTACACCAAGCGTATGCGCGAGCTTTTCAACTGCGTAAACGAGGTCAGGGAGTTTTTAAGTATTTTGGGCGAGGACGCGCGAATGGATGGCTACTATTACTTCTTCAAGCAGTTGCTGTCGTTTTACAAGGCGCTCAAATTCGTTGCGGCGCACGGCCGTCAGATTTGCCTTACCGCGGTACAGGACTTGCACGGTTTGTCGGTTACAGTCGACAAGGAAATCGAGGACTTAAAGAGGTACAAACAGCATATCGGCGGCAAGACGGAGTACACCTACCCCGACCGGATAGAAAAGCGTGAGCAGACGAAAAAGGAAATCGAAAAGACGATTGCGCAGGTGGAAGAAATAAGCTCGGCGTTCGATATAACCTGCGATTTTGCCGAGGTAGTGCGCGGCGAAAAATACCTTGTAAAGGTGGGAAAGTGCGAAAACACGGTGGAGCTTGCGCGGCTCTTTTACCGCGAAATTGTCAAGCCCGCAAAGCTCAAATACGGCGAGCCGACGACCCGCCTCATTAAAAGCGACGCGTACGCAATCTGCCGCATATTGTGCGAGCTGGGTTACCGCTTAACGCCGTCGTACGCGTTCGTGTTCGTGGACGAGGCGCAGGATATATCCCCCGCCGAGTACGAGGTGTTGCGCACCGTAAATAAAAACGCGCGCTTCAACATCTTCGGCGATTTAAGACAGAACGTTACGCCTTACCGCGGCATTTCCGATTGGAGCTGTCTGTCCCTGCCCGTAAGCAGATTGCAGTTAAATTACCGCAATACAAATCAGATAGTGTACTACGTTTCGCAAAACCTAAACGTGGAAATGCAGGCGATAGGTCTGGGCGGCGAAGAGGTAAAGATTATCAATAGTCGCGGCATATCCTCGTTCCTTTCCGATAAAGCGGGGCTTCGCGCGGTCATATGCTCGGAGGAAAATCTGCCTGCGTTCACCAAAAAGAGCTACAACGTGGTGAGGGATAGCGGTAAAATTTCCAAGACGAAAATCAATCTTTTGACCGTTTACGAGAGCAAGGGCTTGGAGTTTACCGCCGTCGCCGTGGCGGATAGAGATATGTCGGAAAACGAGAGATATATCGCCTATACCCGCGCGTTGAAAGATTTGGCGCTCGTGCGCTGAAAGGGGCGGATATATTATGAGAAAAAGGGTCAATAATTTTCTCTGAACTGTTGAAAGTTAAGCGGATAAGTGATATAATGTATTTGGAATAATTTTCTAAAAAAGCTTAGAGAAAGGAATTAATATGGCGGCAAATAAAAAGGCGAAACAACTTGTCGAAACTCTGGAACTGGACGGCGAACTTTTAAACTGCGTGTCGTACGCAACGTACTATAACCGTATACCGCTGTTCACTTCTTTCAGGGTGGTAAACAACGGCGAAGAGGCTATCGAAGAGCTGGTAATTCAGGTTACGGGCGCAAGCAGACTCATTCTTCCCGCCGAGATTAAAATCGACGAAATTCCCGCCGAAAGCAGTATGGAGGTAAAAACTCCGTCGCTTCTGAACCCCAAGTATCTTGCGGAAATCGACGCGCCCGAAACGTGCGAGGTCACCGTTACCGTGATCAGCGGCAAGACGGTGGTGTGCTCGATTGAAGCACCCGTTAAAGCTATTTCCATGGAGTGCTGGACGGGCACGGAGGGCAACGGCGAAATGCTTGCCGCTTTCGTCCGTCCCCGCCTTTCCGACTGTCAGAAAATTCTCGCCGAGGCGGGACTTCAGCTCAAAACCTGGGGCTATTCCAAGGAATGGTCGGGCTATTCGGGCAACGATAAAAACTCTTTGATGTACGCGTTCGCTTCAATGTTCTCGGCGATTCGCAACCTGAATATCGAAAAGGACGAGAGCGGCGATAACTCCGATATCGTGCGCGTGGGCAACCTCGCGGACTTGGTTCCTTCGAGAGTGGCTACCCCGCACGCAATGGCGGTGTATATGGCTTCGTGTCTGGAAGCGGCGAAGTTCAACCCCGTAATAGTTGTGGGTAAAAAGCACATTGGCGTGGGAGTATGGCTTCACGAAAGCTGTTTTAACTCGCCTATCGAGGACGATATGTCGGTTATCGAGCGCTACGTATCCGCGGGCGTAAACAACCTTGCAATCGTCGACGTGGACGATTTGTTCGCGCACAGAAACGCAAGCTTTGCCACCGCGTCCACTCACTTTACCACGGCTTTACAGCAGGGTAAGTTCGACGGCTGTATCGATATCAAGCGTTGCCGTATAGGCGGCATATTCCCCATGCCCATTAAGGTGGGCGGCGGCTCTTCGTACGAGATTCTCGACAACAACCGCTATTCATACGACGCCAAGCCCGAAAAGCTGATTGACGCCGACAGCCTTGCGTTGAAGCGGAAGGCGACCAAGAACAGAAACTGGGAAAGGCGGCTTTTAGATTTATCCCTCAAAAACAATCTTTTAAACTTTAAATATCTGCGCGACTGCGTGCACATTTTAATCACCGATTTGAAAGTGTTCCTCGAAAAAATCGAGGACAAGGGCACGCTCACGCTTCAGCCCAACCAGACCAAGCTTGACGACGCGCTCTACTTCGGAACGAGCGCCAAGGTCAAAACGTTGGGCGAGCTCGTCAAAATCGAGCTCAATTCACAGCTCGTCCGTTCGTACTCGGGCGAGAGCGGCTTGAACGAGGCGGTGCAGACTCTTATCAGAAAGGGCAAGTCGTCGATGGAAGAGGTCGGCGCGAACACCATATACCTTGCGCTCGGCTTTTTAAAGTGGCGCCACCCCGACGACAAGGAGTTCAAATACGCGCCCATCGTGCTTCTGCCCGTCAACCTGAAAAGAACCAAAACGCAGGGCATACTTTTGGAGCTCGGCGATAACTTCGTCGTAAATACGACACTGCTCGAATTTTTGAAGCAGGAGTTCGACATAGACATAAGGGGCGTGGAGGACGAAAACCTTACGCCCGCGGAAATACTTGCGGTGTTCCGCGCAAAGACGGCGAATATGAAGGGCTGGCTTGTGTACGAGGACGTGTACCTTGCGCAGTTCACCTTTGCGGGCTACGCTATGTGGCGTGACGTCAAGGACAATATGGACGTGTACAGGCAGAACCCGCTCATTGCGGGACTGCTGGAAAATAAGAACAAGTTCCCCGACAACAAGCTGAGCGGCGCGGACGAGGACGACGCTGTGCCTACCGAGGTGTTGACGCCGCTATCCTGCGACAGCTCGCAGTATTCGGCGGTTGCCGAGTCTGCAAAGGGCACGACCTTCGTTCTGCACGGCCCTCCCGGAACGGGCAAGAGCCAGACCATTACCAACATAATAGCCAACGCACTCGATAGTGGCAAGCGCGTGCTGTTCGTCGCCGAAAAGCAGGCGGCGCTCAACGTCGTTAAAAAGCGTTTGAACGAGATAGGTATAGGCGATTTCTGCTTAGAGCTTCACAGCGGCAAAACGGTTGACAAGGGTGAAATTATCCGCTCGATAGAAAATACGCTGTCGCTCAAATCGGAGTACGACGAAACGCGGTTTCTGGCGGACAGCGAAACTATCACCGAATACCGCGACACGCTCTATCAGCCGCTTTACGCACTGCATAAAAAGCGCGGGTTGGGCGTTTCGGTGTACGAGGGCATAGTCAACTATCTTGCGAATATGTCCGCGCCCGAGCTAGTCAATATAGAGAGCACGTTCTACGATAATTTAACGGCGAAAAAGCTTGCCGAGTACGAGAATATGCTGCTTACGGCGCAGGCGGCGGCAAGGGAGTGCGGCGGCGTTTACCGTTCGCCGTTCACAAACGTCAACCTGACCGAGTGCGACGAAAAGATTAAGCGTTCGGTCTTCTACGCGGCGGAAGTCGTGCTTGCCGAATTAAAGCACCTCAAAAACTACCTCGCGCTGTTCTTGAATACGTTCAATCAGAAAATCAGCACGTTCACCTCGAAAAAGCTTTCTAACCTGGTGCAGATTGTAAAAACGCTCTCGCACGAGGACTTAAAGGTATTTTTCAGCTGCGACGAGAGGGAGTTCTACACCTTCTACAACGCCAATTTGCGCTACGACGCGGGCGTGAAGAACTGGCTTGTGCACTTTAAAGGACTGCCCGATTTGGGCAAGTTTGCCGACAAAATCGACGGCGAAATCGAAAACTGCGGCGGCGACTGGCAGTCGTCCAAGATATTGAACACGATAGTAAAGCGCATTATGCACCTTGCGCGCACGCCCATTAAAGAGGGCGAGGAGCTCGAGTGGGTAAAGGCGGCTTTGGAAATCGAGCAGGACAAGCTGAAAATTTTGGCTTACACCTCGCTTTCGTCTAACTTCGTGGGACTGGTCGGCGGCTTTAACGACAAAAAGCGCGACGAATTTCTCGCGCCGTTGTACGAATTTCACAGCTTGTGCTCGGGCGTGTTTATGGACTACAACGCCGACTCGTTCAACTCGGTGTGCGTAAAGGCTTCCGACGGACATTTAAAGCCGCTGTTTTTAGGCGTGCTCGGTTCGGCGAAATCGTTTGCGCAGAGCTGCGACTACTTTGCCGACAGCATAGAGGCGGACAAAAAGTCCATTTCCGACGAGGATATCTACGATTATTACTACGCGAAGTGCACGGCGCTTATCGACAATATCGATATGTTGCCCGCGTGGGCTATGTACAAGGCGACCGCCAAGAACTTGAACGACAACGGTCTTACTTTCATTACCGACGCTTTGGAGAGCGGACAGATAAGCGGCGAAAAAATTCTTTCGGCGTTCCGCAAGAACGTGTACCGCAATTTCGTGCAGAAGAATATTCCCGCCGACCCCCGTCTTTCGGGACTTTCGGCAACCGTTTTAGACGAAACGGCGAGCAACTTCTCGCAGA
>CAYXTN010000022.1:0-25947 GCA_964468085.1 uncultured Clostridia bacterium
GCGTTGCGGTAAATTTCGGCTAAAACTTCGCTGTCGCTTTTAAGATTGTCCATTTTGTTCTCCTTGAAATTTTGTTACTAATACTTTGTGTAAACCCCCGAAATTTATGCAACCCGCGCGCAAATTGCTTGACTTGAATACTTTAATATGGTATATTTATCCTCGAGCCGTTCGGAACGGGCTTTTATAAGTGCGCATTTTAAGCGTAGTGCGCCGCCTATGCCTTTGGCAAAACGATTCCGACGAGACTGGTTAGAGGAGGACAAATTATGTACGCGATTTTCGACAACGGAAACAAGCAATACAAGGTTTCCGTGGGCGACACCGTTAAGGTGGAAAAACTCGCAGCCAAGGAAGGCGAAACCGTTACTTTCCCCGTCGTTATGACGGCGGACGACAACGGCGCTGTTTCGGTCGGCAGCGAGGTTGAAAAGGTTGTGGTTACCGCCGAGGTAATCGGGCACGGCAAGGACAAGAAGATTATCGTCTTCAAGTACAAGGCCAAGAAGAACGAGAGAAAGAAGCAGGGTCACAGACAGCCCTACACCACCGTAAAGGTTACGGCTATCGGTGCGGCTGAGGCTAAGAAAGCGGCTGCCAAGAAAACGGCTCCCGCTGCAGAAAAGGCTGCTACCGCCGAAAAGCCCGCTACCGCTCCCAAGAAGAGAACGACAACCAAAAAGGTTGCGGAAACGCCCGCGGCTGAGTAATTAGGAGGACCAACGATTATGATGCTTATTAAGTTATTCGCCCACAAGAAGGGCGGCGGTTCTACCGATAACGGCAGAGACAGTAATCCCAAATATCTCGGCGTTAAGCGTGCCGATGGTCAGAAAGTGCTTGCAGGCAATATCCTTGTAAGACAGCGCGGCAGCAAGTTCAAGCCCGGCAACAACGTCGGCATCGGCAAGGACGACACTCTGTTCGCCCTCGTTGACGGCACTGTTAAGTTCGAGAGAGTAGGCAAGGACGGCAAGCAGGTTTCCGTTTACCCCGTAGCCGAATAATTAAACCAATAAATAAAGCGAGGACATTTTGCCCTCGCTTTTATCATATTTGAGGTAACTTTATGAACGTGCGCCCTATACAGACAAGCGACCTGTCCGCATTCAAAAAACTTTTCTGCGACTACTATACCGAGCTCGACTGCGAGGAAGACCCCCTCCACCTCTTTGACGATTACCTTCTGCCCGATTTGCAGGCGGAGTTGTTCGAGGTAGGTATTGCCGAGGTTGGCGGCGCTGTTGCGGGCTTTGTCATTTTTCAGATTGACGACATTTTGAACGACTGGAATTTCAAAGAGGGCTGCGGCGACGTGCGCGAGCTGTACGTTGCTCCCACCTTCCGCCGCCAAGGCTTGGGCACTGCGCTTTTGCGGTTTGCCGAAACTTCGCTCGTATCTAGCGGCGCGCGCGAAGTTTACACTCTGCCCGTCGAGGAGAGCGAAAGCTTTTTCACCGCGCGCGGCTACACCGACAGCGGCGAGTACTGCGCCGACGCGGACAACAAAGTGTTCTGTAAAAATATGGACAAATCGGATTTAATATGATATAATACGGATATGAACGACATTACTTTTGCGGGCGCGGTTATCCTCGCGGAAGAGGCAAAAGAGCACTTTCACGGCGACTTCGAAATAATTTTATTCGAAAGTGACGGCTTACTTTTTGCCGACGGTGTGAAAGCTTCCGTTGCCGCGGGCGGAGTTGCGGTCATTCCGCCGCTTTTAAAACACCGCGCGGAATGCGATAACGCGGTGCGCGCAATACTCGACAAGGCGCTGTTGCCCGTCAAATCGGCTTTGATAATCGGAGCGGACAATGCGGAAGAGATACGCTACGCGGTTACGCGCGCAAATAAACTTTTTAAAGAAAACGCTACTAAATACGAGGGACTACTTTCCGCTTACGGCAACCTTATCGGGGCGTTGATTGCGGCATATGCCGCGCCCAACGGCTATTCGCCCGCCGTTCAGTCGGTTTTGGACGATTTGGAAAAGCATATCGGCGACTCCACCTATTCGCTCGAAAGCTTTATCCGCACTCTGCCGCTAAACTACGACTACGTGCGCAAGCTGTTCAAAAAAGAGGTTGGCGTTACCCCGCACGAACACCTCACGCGAGCGCGTATGCTCAGGGCGAAAACCATACTTTTATCGGGCGTGGCCAACCGCTACTCCAATTATTCGGTAACGCAGATTGCCGAGGCGTGCGGGTATTCCGAGCCTTTGTACTTTTCGCGGGTGTTCAAGCAGTACTACGGCGTTGCGCCCTCCCACTATCTGAAAAACTTATGAGGAAAAAATTATGAAATACAAAGTACTTTACAACCCCTATGCGGGCAGAATCAACGACACTGCATTTTTCGGCGAACTCAAAACCGCGCTCGAAGGCGACGAACTCGAATTTTACGACATTACCAAAATTACGTACTCCGAGTTTTTATCTGGCTTGAATGACGGCGAGGCGGTCATTATCGCGGGTGGCGACGGCACGCTCAACCGCTTTATCAACGAGACCGACAATATAGAAATTGCCGCGCCCGTGTACTACTATGCGGCGGGCAACGGCAACGATTTCTGGACGGATATCGGGAAAAAAGCGGGCGACAAGCCCGTAGAGCTTGCGCCTTATTTAAAGGACTTGCCGACCGTGGAAGTAAACGGCAAAACGTACAAGTTTATCAACGGCGTTGGCTTCGGCATCGACGGCTACTGCTGCGAGGTAGGCGACAAGCTCAAAGCCGCGGACAAGAAAGTCAATTACACAGGCATTGCGATTAAGGGGCTCTTATTCCATTTTAAGCCCGCTAAAGCAACGGTGACCGTCGACGGCGTCACTCAGGTCTTTAAAAACGTGTGGATAGCGCCCACGATGAACGGCAGAATGTACGGCGGCGGTATGCTGCCTACTCCCGCTCAGGACAGACTAAACGGCGAGCGCACCGTATCCGTCTGCGTTTTCCACGGCAAGGGCAGGCTGAAGATTTTAACTATATTCCCCAAGATATTCAAGGGCGAACACATTAAAAAGACTAAGAACGTTTGCATTTTAAGCGGCAAACAAGTAACGGTTGAGTTCGACAAGCCGTGCGCTTTGCAAATTGACGGCGAAACGGTTCTAAACGTTTCCAAATACACGGTTACAACCAAATAGTTGGTCACGCCATCATTTTTACGGCAAAGTTCTTACACATATTAATAAACCCTTTCCAGAAGGCGGGCAGATTATCCATAAGCTGCCACGCCTTTTCTTTTAGTTCGGTAAAGGTTTCGCCCGTAACCGAGAGCACACTGCCTTGTGCCGTCGTCTTGCCGAACGCTATTTGCCCTACGGCATAATCGCCGATTGCCACGTAGTAACCGTCGGCATAGCCGCCCACGGCAAACAGTCCTATCGAGCACCCGCCGCAGCTGAAAAGCCCTATGGCGAGCCCGCCGAAAGAAATCAAACCGACAGCCACGCCGCCGAAAGCAAGCATGCCGAGGGCAATCGCGCCCAAGGCTAAACCGCCGAGTGCGAACGCGCCGAGCGTTATCAGTCCCAGGCTCAGACAACCGATTGAAAAGACGCCCGCGCTTAAAAGTCCCGCGGAAAATATGCCCGTAGAAATTAGCCCGAACGAGAAAAAGCCGTGCGCTCTTCTGCCCAGGCCGATATTGACGTGCACGAGCGGCATACCCATTACGGTCTTTTTACTCTTATATTCGAAGCTCCACTTCAGCGGATTAAAGCCGCCGTATACCTCTTGCTTTGTTTCGGCGCTGTCGCCTTGATTGTACTTGATTAAATAGTCAATAGAACAGCCGAACATTTCACTGAGCTTTATAAGCTTATCCGTTTCGGGGAAAGCAATATCGCTCTCCCACCGCGAAACTGCCTGCCGCGTAACGCCCAACTCGTCGGCGAACTGCTGTTGCGTAAGCCCCAGCTTTTTTCTGCCCTCGCTGATTTTTTCACCCGTCGTCATATCATTTCTCCTTTCCCTCTTAGCATACTACTCTATCGGGCATTAGTCAATATCCGCCGCTTTACTCCGTGTAACTTTTGAATTGCATAAGCGCCCTGCGGCTTTTGCCGCAGGGCGCTTAATTGTGTGTTTAGACTATTTGACTATCAGTCCCATTCACCTAGGAACTTCCATCTTAAGAACGGCTCGTCGCAACGGTTGCTGTTCTCCGAATTGACCAAAATCTCCCATCTTGTCTGGTCCACTTTCAGGTACTCGTATTCCCAGAAGCTTACGGTCAGGTGATAGTTGTACATATAAGCCTCACCATCGACGTCGAAGTTGGAGTTACTGTCGGCAAACTTAGCATAGCAGTTCTTTACGTTTGCAATTGCACCACCGATGGATCTTCCGACGATACCCGAACAATTCTTGAGCGCCGTGTCGATTCTGGTATTCGCGTCGCTACTGTAGTAGAGACTTCCGAAGAATACGCAGTTATTTATTGCAATACTGCCGGTACCCTTGTTGTGGCTACCCAAAATACCGCCGACGTACGTCTTGCCCATTACCGTAGCAATCGAGTAGCAGTCGTCAATCTGTAAGTAGTCCTTAACATTTCTGTCGTCCGCCGAACCTACAATACCGCCCTGATACTGCTCGTCTACATTACCAATCGTGGAATCCACAAAGCAGTTGGAAATATACGTATGCGTTACGTCGAGCGCCGAACTTGCCTGAATGAAACCGATTATACCGCCGCTTCTCTGACCGGTGATATACATTTTACGCTTATAATACTCGGTACCTTCCACATACTCGGAAACGAGCGTGTAGACGTCTTTCTCTCCGTCGTTCGTCTTAACGTGATATCCGCCCTTGGCGAAGTTGTTGATATCAATACTCGTGGCTTTTACGTACGTAACGGGGTTAACCAATGAAACCTGATCGACGTACAAATCGCCAGTCGAAGCCTGACCGATAAGTCCGCCTACTCTTTGCGTGCCAACTACGTTTACATTTTCCATAGAAATGTTGTAGAAGTAGCCACCCTCGGTAGTAGCAACAATACCCGTCTTTTGGTTACCACTGATATTGATATCCTTGAATTTAACGTTTTCGATCGTGCCGCCCGCAACCTTGTAGAACATGCCACCGAGCTCGTTCTGGTTGCCGGAAACGGTAACGTTCAAACCGCTTATGGTATGACCTAAACCGTTAAGTACGCCTACGAAAGGCTTCTTTTGCTCGGTTATCTCGCTTACCCAATTGCTTTCACCGGACAAATCTAAATCTGCCGTAAGCGTATAAATCGTCGAAGGGTCGCTGTTAAGAAGTATATTCTTGAACTTTGCAACAGTGTCTATCTCCACCGTAGTTACGGGAATCTTGCCGACTTCGGTTGTAACGTCGTCGTTAAGATTGGTCATTACATAGTAGATAAAGTAGTTTTCAGTGTTAGCATTTTCAAACTGGAGATTAATCTTATCATCGCGGAACACGTACCGTTTACCGCCAGAAATTACCTGTTCAGCCGTAGGCTCTGCAATGTCTTCCTTACTCGAATATGCGTACAATTTACCTGTGGGGCTGGAAAGTTCGCCCGAAATGGAATAGCCGTACTGGTTGACCATTACGGAAGGCGAGCCGACAAAGTCTACGTCTGCCGCGGCACTTGCCACATAAATCATGTAGCTGAACGTCTTGGTGCTTTCGCCCATCGTTATTCTCTTGTGTATAGTATATACGCCCGCTATGTTGGTTGAGAAATGATGAATTTCTGCCGCATAGGCGTTTTTGTTTACCGAGTATTCTACAGTCGTTTCAACATTGTACACGCTCGGATCCAAAATCTTGCCGTTATAGTCTGCCGCATTTAAAACAACCATTTCAGGTTCTTTTACGGTATCGAACATATCGAGAATAATTCTGCCGTCCTCAACGCCCGCAAATACGGCTTCGCCGATTGTGGGAACGTCATTTTTAACGGTTATCTCGAACTGCTTAGCCATAGATAAGCCGGTGGTGTTATGCTTTACGACAGCCGTCAGAACAACCTTTACGTCTTCAGCCTGGCGGTAAACGATGGCACGAGCGTCGTGCGTTCCCGACGGACTGAGATAGGTATCGTAATCTATCTTTATGATATTCGTGTCGGACGAAGTCCACGTAATGGTTACGTCCTTCATCTTTACGAGCAGGTCGAAATCCTGGAAGGTTGCGTCGGTCTGCGTGTTCAAATCGAGCGTCGATATTGCCGCTTTCACCGCTACGTCGGCATCATCGCTCGCGTAAGACGGGTTATAATAGCTGTAATGTGTGTACTCATCCCAGCTACTCTTTGACAAATCACTGCCTATCTTGTTATCGTCGCCGAAAAGTCCCGAATAGTCGGTGATTTTGAAGAGTTGCTTCATATTAATCGAGCCGTCGCTTTTGTTATGGTAAACGTCATGAACGGTATTATTACCCTTGCCGCTGAGCTCGTACGTATAAGTTATACTGTCGCCGTCCTTCGTCCATGTCGCGGGAAGCTGTTCGAAAATATCCGCCGAAATTGCGGTAGTAGACGTACCTCTTACGGCGTACGATTCGGCTCTGTTGGAAGCGTCGATATACGTTTCGATTTTGTTAGCCCTTCTGGCACCCATATCGAAATACGAATATTCAACCGAGCCTCTGTACTCGTCGGCTGCCGTGCTGGAGCTGTCCTTGGTAACCGAAAGTATATGAGACATCAGGTTATAACTGTATTCCTGTCTCGCCAAATTGATATTGCCGTTTTTATTCGTGAGGTCAACGCCCGCACCCTCTAAAACAATATGACCGAAAGTATCGCTGTCGGGGTCGTTGTCAACAGGCGCAGAGTTGTTGTAAGCCGTTACGTTTTTAATGCTGAGTACGCCGGGGTTCGAGTTATCGGTAACGCCGTGCATACGGTTATTGAAGGAAAGACAGTTATACAGGTATACGTCGCCTTCCATTACCGAACCGCCGAGCTTGAAACCGTTGCCGTCGCCGTCACGCGTTAAATAGCTGTTCGTGTTGGGCTCTTTTAATCCGGCGTTAAACGTGGGGAATTTTTTGTGGAAATCCTCCTGTGTTTCGAGAAGGTAACCGTTTTCGAATGCCACGCAGTTGTATAGTATAACCGCGCCGATGTTGCCAGTATCCGTCTTTGCGAACAAGTCCCAACCGTCGTCCGAGTTACGGTAAGCTATACAGCCGTCGAATATATTGCCGTAGCCGATAGTAAGTTTAGCCGCAAAACCGTCGGCGTTTTCGCCAGCCGTTTCGTTGTCGTAGTTGTTATATGACGTGCAGTTTTTAATGAGGTTATAGCTGGGCCACTCGGTTATATCCGACAGCGTAACTTCGGGAGAATATTTTCTGCCGAGCTGTAAGCCCGAGTCGCGGTTATCGTAAAATTCGCAGTTTTCAACGATATTATAGCTACCGCCTATATACATGCCGTTATCGCCCGCGCCGCAGATATCGACGTCGTACCAATACCAATAATTCGCGTCGAGCTGAACGCCTCTCGCATTGCCGTCGAACGCCATCGAGTAGAACGAAAGAATCGACTTCTTTGTGGGGTCGGCAGCCTTTACGGTGATGTACTTGTTGTTTTCGCCGTTCCTGCTTATCAGAATACGTTCTGACAGCTCGTATATACCGTCTTTTACCAATACGGTGTCGCCGGGTTCAAGAGGCGAATTGCTGCTCGCCAATAACCAGGCAACGTTGTAAGGATGCTCTTCCGAACCGTCGGCGGTATCGTCGCCGTTAACCGCTTCGGGAGCGACGTAATACGTTTTGCCCGAACCGATTGCTCCCTCTTTGAACGAGTATATTGTGGGCAGGTCGGCAACGCTGACGCCGTCGCCTCCCGAGCCCTTTGTACAGCCCGCCAAGCCGCCTACAGCAACCGTTGTCGCAAGGGCTCCGGCAATGAGTGCCAGATTAATTTTCTTTAATATAGATTTCTTCATTGCTCTGTTCCCCCTTACTCACTTATCGCTATATCAATCATTGAGATATTCCATATTCTCAGATAGCGCTTTGTGTCGATGATATCCTCGGCAGTCTGAACTTCGTCTACAGAACAAATCGTGTATTTACCGGGCTTGTTGATAGTGAAAGAAAATTCTACGCCTGTGTTGCCGTTTATACCGTAAATAGCATATTCTTCCGCAACAAAAACGTCCTTGCTCGAATAAGTTGCGGTAACGTAGTTGCCGTCTTCGTCCATTAGTGCAAGTCCCGAAACGTTAGTGCCGCCGGTTGACGCGCATTTTATTTTAAATACACCCGTGCCTTGGAATTCAACCTGAAGTGAAGGTCCCTGAATTTCAACGTATTTGCCGCTAGCACTTCTCCACTGGAAATCGGAAACGTCTGTAACGGTAATGAAAGAGTTTGCACCCGTCATATGCTCGTTTTTCAGTTGAGCTTTCTCAGTCACGCCTGTAATATCGTCATAATTAAAGGAGTTTTCAATTAATTCAACATTGCCTGCGGGTGCAGTAATTACGTAGGGTACGGAAACACTCTTCGACGCCGATTCACCCAAACTGTTTACGTATGCGTACGTTACGGTTGCCTTGTGGTCATCGGCGATTTCAAACGTAGAAAAACTCGACACTTGAACGTCGGAAATATCCAAATCGACAGTATTTCCGCTCAGAAACGAAGCGCGGAACTTCCACGTCGGGCTGATGTGGTCGCCGCCGATATCCTGCGTGGTTTCACCTGCGGTTTTAACCAAATCGGCCAAAATATCGGTTACGTAAACGACGACGCACGAATCGACTACCTGATTATTGAGCTTGGCTTCAACCCAAATATTATACGAACCGGCATCTACCGAACTCAAATCGGTAAGCTCCGTCTTGCCCTTATAATATTTTACGGTATACTCGCCTGCCGACATAGCTCTGTCGACAGAGCCGTCATCTTTAAGAAGATTTACCGTTAAATCGTTTACGGGCACACTGATAGTACTCGAAGTGCCCATTTTATACACCGTTTTCGTCTTCTTGACTTCTATACCGTTTGCTCTTGTCATACCGCATATTTCGCACAAGTTTTCCGCGCCCCAGGTATGACCTTCCTCGTCGCCTCTCTTGTCCGTATCGCCGCAAGTAGGTTCGTGCCAGTGCGTATACCTGTCACTCGACCACGCCGACGAATAGGTATGGGCGTCGTGACTCGACTGCTGCTTCTTGCAGCCGATTGCAGTTCCGCACGCAACGGCGGCAATACTTGCCAAAACCGCCGCAAGTACAATTCTCCATTTCTTCATGGTTTGCTGTTTTCCCTCCCGATTTTTCGCCGTCTTTCCTAAACCGAATAAATCCGATTTGCAGAATTTCAGCTATAATTTATCATTTCTATTTTAATACAAATTACTTAAAGTGTCAAGATTTATGTGAAAATTAATTACTTTATTTGTAACTTTGTAACAAGAAAACGTATGCCCCGCGGTTTAAACCGCGGGGCTCCGTTTTGTTGTGATTAAGTTTTGTTCTTCCGCCAAGCAGTTAAAGGAATCGGCGGAGGCGACACGCCTCAAAGTTGCTTGATTTCGGTATACGCCATAACGAACGGTCCCGTACCCTTGGCGTCGTTTTCCACCACGGGCTCGGAAATATAGTACTCGTACGAGCCGTCGCGGCGGCGGTTGGTTTCCGGTCCGAGCCCCGCCACAAGGCAGATACCGCCGAGGTTAAGCTTGCCGTCCGTCTCCTTTAAATACTTATCGCAAATGCCGTTGAACACCTTCTCGCCGACCTTGGCAAAGCGCTTGTCAACGTAACCCAGTCTCGCGCCCTTCATCATAGCGTAGGCTATCATTGCCGAGCCGGAAGTTTCGGCGTAGTTGCCCTCCCTTCCGATATGGTTGACAACCTGCCAGAACATATCCGTTTCGGGGTCGATATACTGTTCGAGCCCCTCGATTGTCGTCTTGAAAATCTTGCCCAACTCTTCTTTCGCCGCGGTGGCACCATCGGGAAGATACGACAGCACGTCGATAAGTCCGACCGTATACCAGCCAATCGAACGCAGCCAGAAGTTCTTGGACAAGCCAGTCTGCTTATCCGCCCAGAACGCCTCTTTGGAGCAGTCCCAGCCGTGATAGTAAAGGCGTTTCTCTTTGTCGTACACGTAGTCGAACACGCTTTTGAACTGCTTTACGATTTCGGAAAAGTCGCCGTTGCCGACTTCCGCCACGTAGCGCGTGTAGAACACCTCCGACATATACATACCGTCAAGCCAGACCTGATTGGGATAAATCGCCTTGTGCCAGAAGTTGCCGTACTCCGTGCGCGGCTGCTCCAAGATTTGTTTATGCAACAATTCGATTGCCTTTTTATACTTTTCCTTGCCCGTCTCCTTATACAAATCGAACAGGATTCTGCCCTCGTTGAGGTTGTCGAGATTGTAAGTTTCGAGCTTGTAACCGCGTATAGTACCGTCGTCGAACACATAGTAATCTACGAAATTGTCGATAAAATCGAGGTATTTTTTCTCGCCGCTCAACTTATAAATGGAATACAGCGACGTCATCATACAGCCGTCGATATAATTCCACGCGGGCTTCTTGCCCATCTGTATGTTCTCGATATTCCATATGGGAGCTTCGGGTTTAGTCTCTTCAATAAGTCTGTCTATGTATTTGTCAATTATTGAGTAATTCATTTTCTTTTCCTTAAATGACTGTCAGTTCTCCGCAGTTCTTCCTTATTATATTGTCACCCTCGACGCCGTTGAACGTAACGTTTTTGAGCGTGACCTTTTCAACGTTATCGATATACAGTCCCTCTTTGCAGAAATCGCGCACGTTTTCAAGCATTGCGGGCTTGAACGGCTTCGCATCCTCCTTGAACGTGAAGCTCACGTTGTCGAGCACGATTTCCTTGACGGGCTGTTCGACAAGTCCGTCGAAATACGCGCACATACACTCGCAATCGGTGCACTCGATATCCTTGAACACAAACTTGCCCATATACGGAGTGTCGTCGCCGACGGGGCGCTTTTCCCTCGACCAGACGTATTCGGTGTGACCGTCGGGGTCGCAGAAATAGTAGAGATTTATTACAAGCGGCGTAATGACGTTAATCATCTTGATATTTTCAAAAACAACGCCGTCGATGATGCAGTCCTTGCCCCTGCCGCGGCGCGACTTTATGCGCAAGCCTCTGTCGGTATGCTTGAACACGCACTGGCAAACGGTGAGATTTTTTACGCCGCCCGAGATTTCACTGCCGAGCACAATTGCGCCGTGTCCGTCCTGGAAGAGGTCGTTGCGAATCGTGTGGTGGTTTGCGGGCGTCTTATATTTCGAGCCGAGGTACAGCTTGCCCGATTTGAGCGCCACGCAGTCGTCGCCGACAGAGAAAATACAGCCGACAATTTCTACGTTATCGCAGCTTTCGGGGTCGAGTCCGTCGGTATTGGGACCCGTATACGGATTCTGTACTCGCAAATCGTAAAAGCCGAGGTTCTTCGAGAAGAAGGGGTGTAAGTTCCAAGCCGCCGAATTTTTGCACGTAACACCGTGGAAAACTACGTTCTCGCATTTATTTAAGGTTACAAGACGGGGTCTCGCGACCGCTCTGCCCTTAGGTTTAGCCCACCAGGTGGACTTGTCGGCGTTGCCGTTGATTGCGCCTTCGCCGACGATTTTTATATTCTTCTTTTTATAAGCGGAAACGAACGACTGATGGCAAGGATAAGGATTGCCCTCCCACGTTGCCAGAACGTCCTCTCCGTCGTCCTCGTCGATTTTTCCGGGTATGTAAGGGTAATGCTCTTCGACGATGTCGCCCAAAAGCTCGCCGCCCTTTAAAATTTCGATTGTAATATCGGACGCGAGCACCACGGGGCGGGTATAGTAACTGCCCTCGGGAATGATGACTCTGCCGCCCTTGGGGCAACTGTCGATTGCCATCTGAATATAGAAAGTATCCTCGGTTACGCCGTCGCCCTTAGCGCCGAGCTCTTTGACGTTGACCGTGCCCGTCTCCTTTTCGGTACGGAACTTGAGCGTAAAATCGCCGAGAGTCGTGCCTACGGTGTACACCGTATCGGGCGAAAGATTGAAAAGCGAAAATACGTTGCTGTCCTTCTGTTCACCGACGGTTTTGCCGCCTAACGTGACGAAATACTTTTCGGGAGAATAGTAAGGATTTTTATTCTGCAGTTCGAAGCACGCAGTCGTACTTGAAACGAAAAGTAATTTAAACATTCTCAATCTCCTCCTTATTACGCTTTTTGCGCTTAACCAAATACACAATCAAATCCTTTATTCCGATAAAGAACATATCCACGATAACACAGAACGTTCCGAACAGCAACGGCTCGACTCCGAAAACAATATTGAGCACATATCTGTTGAAAAATGTGTAAAGCAAACCGACCAATATTACTACTATCAGATAATACACCGCATTCGTCAGAAACGTCCAATATTTTTTAAACGGAAACGGAAACATCATATACGCGTCGTATTGTTTATCATCCGATTCCATAAACCGCAACGCTGGATTGACAAAGACATCAGTCACTATGCCGAGCGTAACTCCCGCCAGAAAAACCATATCAAGCGAGTCGACGCCCGTGCCCAAGCCCATTACGAAGAAGTAGCACACACAACCTGCAAACCACCACTTAATAAATATTGCCTTTATCCAACCCGGGATAGCGGAAAATTTGTCGCGACGGTACGGATCGAATTTTCTCTTCTTTTCGCTTCCGCCTTTAACCTCTTCACCCGTAATTTCGGCAATATCCATCGTGAGGGGCTTCGTTTCAGCGTCTTGAGTGTCGCCTTTTAACGCAGCAACAAGCTCGTCCATTTCTTCGACCTTCAAATCGTAATAATTTTCGATTGTGGTCTCTTTAATCTTTTTCTTTTTTTTTGCCATTTGTCACTTTTAAAAATAACCGACAAAAATAAATCTTGTCGGTTATCTGATAATTACTGTCTTATAAAGAAATATTAGTCTTCTTCGACATCGATTTCGTCTTTCAGCTGAGTATCCTCGAGAGCTACCTTTGTATTAATCTTGTTAAGCAACTTGCCGATTACGGGACTTAACACCATAAGCACAAGCGAAATCGCAACCAAGATTGCATGCGCCAATACAGCGTTTGTTGCTTTGAAGAAGAAATTGTTTATACCAGGGTCAACATTCCAATAATTATAGTCTTCAGGTGCTCTGACAAGGTCGGCAGTTCTGTTCTTGCCCCACATTATATAGAGGTACAAATCCAAACCGATAAGTATTACCATAAATACTATAGTCAGCGCGTACATAACCCACTTGGGGTGCTTGCTACGCTTGGGGAACGCATTCAGATAGAGTACCAAAACCAATATGCCAAACAGGATATCGATAAATATACAAAGGCCTTGATATTCTTTCTGATACTGACTGCCCAGACCCAACTGTGACAAGTTTCCAAGCGAGCAGAGAATTAAAATCGTTGAAATCAATAACACAAACAACCCTATATTCATAGGTCTGCGCTTCAATTTAACGATAAATTTTCTGCCGCGCTCCTTTACCGCCGCCCAAACGCGTTTTAAAACATTAGGCTTCTTTTCTTTGGCTTCGGACGAATCAACAGTAGCGGTTTCGACCGAATCGTCAACTACGACCGAATCGTCGACAGGATTTTCGACAGGGACTTCAACGGTATTATCATTTACAATTTCATTTTCTGCCATCTTATCGCCCTCCTTATCTCAAAGCTGCTGTGGTTTCTTTATCAAAGAAGTGAATTTTGTCACTCTCGAAACCAATCTTTATTTCGTCGCCGAATTTGTAATCACACCAGCGGGCAATCTTGCAAACAATCAGCTTTGCGCCTGCAACTTTACCGTGAACAAGTGTGTTCATACCGAGATTTTCGTTGTTTGTAACGGTGAAGGGTATAGAGCCGTCTGTTGTAACATTCTCGGGTCTTACGCCCAGAATGACTTCCTTTCCGTCATAGTCCTTCAATGTTTCAAGATGTTTTGCAGTCAAATCGTAAGTGAACAAATCACAAACGAATTTGCCGCCCTCGACTTTGCCCTCAAACATATTCATAGGAGGCAAGCCGATAAACGTTGCAACGAAAGTGTTTGCGGGGTGCTCGTACAAATCGATAGGTTTACCGATTTGCTGAACGTGACCCATTGACATACATACGATTCTGTCGGCAAGCGTAAGAGCTTCGGTCTGGTCGTGAGTTACGTACATCATCGTTGCATTGAGCTTCTTGTGCAGGAGCATCAATTCACGTCTCATCGAACCGCGAAGCTTTGCGTCGAGGTTGGAAAGAGGCTCGTCGAAAAGGAACAACTTGGGGTTACGAACGATTGCACGTCCTATAGCAACACGCTGGCGCTGACCGCCGGAAAGCTGCTTGGGCTTTTTGTTGAGCTGAGTCTTTAAGTCAAGAATTTCAGCCGCCGCCATAACCTTTCTATGTATTATGTCCTTCTTCTCTTTACGAAGAGTGAGCGAAAATGCCATGTTTTCGTAAATAGTCATATGACCGTACAGCGCATAGTTCTGGAAAACCATCGCTATATCTCTGTCCTTAGGCGGAAGACGCGTACAATCCTTGCCGTCAATTACAAGCTTACCTTTAGTAATATCTTCAAGACCGGCAACCATTCTCAGCGTAGTGGACTTACCGCAACCGGAAGGTCCTACGAGAACTATGAACTCGCCGTCTTCAATGTCGAGATTGAAATCCCAGACCGCTTGTACTCCACCGTCATAAATCTTATCAATGTGTTGAATATTTACCTGGGGCATTATTCCACCTCCGAAGACGGTTTATCGTCAGAGTCGACTTGAACGGTTTCAACATCGCTTTCAACTTCCTTTTCTGCGCTGTCATCCTGCACCGAATCAACTTGGGCTTGAGATGCAACCTGCGCCTGAGAAGCAGTCTCCGCTTCCTCGCGGTCCAAAGCCTCAATAGTATCCATTATTGAAATTTCACCGTTGTCTACTCTTTTCTGGAATTTTTCAAGTCTCGTCGCAACTATAAATCCCCATACAGCCGAGCCGATAAGGCATGCAGCCGAAAGGCATAAGTATAACAACATTAAAATGAAATATCCGGTCGAAGTGGGATTGGAGTAACTGGGATATATACCGAAATAACCTATATAATGTAAGTTATCCGAAGCGACCAGTAAATCGTCTCTAATACCCTTTAAAGGATAGTAGAAAATTCTTAAAATCTGGAATGCAGCACATACCAAAAGCACTATGCTGAATTTTTTATTATAGCCCTTGACTCCCTCTGACGAGAGGAAAATCGTGAGCAACATAACCAAAGTTAAAATTACCGACAAGCCGATAGAGAACGTCGTAAATTCGTTTTTCGGCATTGCGTATAACAAGAGAAAATATAAGCAGTTAAATACAAGCCCCAACAGCGCGAGCGTAGAAGCAAGCTTATTCTTCTTATATCTCAAAATATCGTCGGCAATAATCTGTTCGTTAGCATTAAGCTTTCTCATTTAAACCACCTCCGATACGACTTCATCGTTCGCATCAACGCCTTCTACGGGTTCTTCGGGTTTGCCTTGAAGCAATTTCTTTTCGCCCCTCATAAGCAAGAACTTCCAAACGGCATTCAAGACAAGCAGAACCGCGTCAACAAGTGATATGGCAACCAATGCATAGCCCACCTTTGGTGTCCAAGGGTCCGAGTTGAATTTGCCGAACTCAACTGAGTTATCTAAAAACTCCCACGTTGACTGACACTCGGCAAGGTCAACGGCGTTAAACGACTGCAAAACATTCAAAACCGTTATGAGAACCACAACCGAAAAAACAATCTGGAAAACCACCACTATACCGATTGCGATATAATTAGTGATATAATAATTGCGTCTCTTCTGACAAGCGGCAATTAGCGGCAGTACGCAGACAACCACGTAAACTACGCCTAAAATAAAGAGTGTGTCGTTGGCAGACTGTACGGTCTTTATGAAATCCTCCAAACCGTCGATATCCTCTCCGTCCAAAAGACAAAGCTGGTTAAAGCCGCCGCTACAGAAAGCCAATGCGAAAACCACACCGAGCGCACCTATTATTAAGGTGACAATCATTAAGATTTTTTGAAACCTCATCTGAGTTTTCATATCATTTCCCCAATATCAGCTTTTATGCGCCCGCCCGAAAGCGGGCGCATTGCTGATCATTAAATTTTTTGAGTTTTAAATACTTTTGCTACTTAGTCCTGCTGCTGAGCGTCGTACCACGTCATAAGACTGTTAAACGCCTTCGAGGAAAGGTTCATAAACGTGGTCATACCCTTGTGGCTCGCGATAATTGCCGCAGCATTATCAATCTTGCAGGCTTCATTGTTGATTGTGATTTTGCCCTCTGCCTTATAGCCGCTCTGGATAAGTCTCAAGAACAGGTTCGAACCCTTTTCCTTGCTGTCTTTGTTGTACCAAGTCTTAGTCTTGTCGCCCTTTCCCGATACTAATGCGGTGTCACCTGCTTTCAAAGCATTGGTTTCAGCCTTGCTGTACGGCAGCTGGGTGGGAAGAAGCGTATACCACATATTTGCCTTGTCGATAGTCTGGACGGGATGCTTGATGGTTTCGTTACCGAGGCAGATATTAACTATATCCGAACCGTCGAGGCCGCAAGGCGCCGTGCACTGATATTCGAAGCCCTGGTCCTTGTTTCCGAGAGGGAACGTGGTGCCGAGGTTCTGACGCGCATGGTTAGTGAAGCTGTAATTACCCTTTTTGAACAATGCTTTGTTTTCGTCGGTGATTGTGGGAATCTGTCTCTGGTTGTAGTAAGTTCCCGAATAAACCTTGCCTTCATAAATGAAGTACTGCTTCTTGTAAGCGTCCTTAACCTTGTACTGCGCACCGAGGTAGTTAGTTGCGGGAACGTTTACGTCTGCAACTTCCGCAAGCGTAACACCCGTAGCTTCAGTAGCATACCAAGTGCCGTTAGCCGTTACAGTTGCGCTATTGTTGCCGTTAGTCGACTGAGGTCCGTAAGTCAAAACAATCTGACCGTCGGACGAGTATACATAGTCGATGAATGCGAGTACTGCCGAAAGCTTATTGATATCTTTGGTTACGTTAGCGGAAACTACGAAACCTTCGGTCTTAACCGAACGCCAGCTCTCGGTAAATCTCATTATGGTATCTTTCGTGCCGTCGTCGTTAGTATCCCACTTGGATACGGGAGTTACGACGGGAGCCATATTCATATTTACCTTGGTTGCATCTACGTTAAATCCAACAGTACCGGTCTGAGTCTGAACGTAGTCGTGAAGCGAAAGCGTATCATACGTAGTCTGCTTGCCGTAGTCACCGCCTGTCAACCCTGTATCAGCGCCGTCGGTACCGATATTTACAAGACCTTCTTTAGCAAACGCCGAGAACGCATTAAACGCATCCCAGGTTGCTTCGTTCATACGGGTGTCCTTGATATTGCCGTCCGCACCGATATAGGAATAATTGTAGCGCGATTCCAAACCGCGGACGCCGTACAGCTCGCCTACGAGCGAATAGATATCCGACTGTCTCTGGTTATCGTTTGTACGACCGGAAACAAGGAACTTAGGCTTACCGTTCGCACCGGTAGCTACGCTGACGTTATCGAACATAGTGCCACTTGCCACGTAGCATCTGCCGATTGCAGCGTAAAGGTCTACGTCCCATGCAGCGCACGCACTGTTAAATACGCTCGCTCTCGTAAGTCCGTTTTCCGAAGTATAGAAAGGCTTATCTACTTTTACTTTGTTAGCGCCTTCGCCTTCCTCCACCTCTACGGTATAAGCAACGTCGATATAAGCTCTTAAAATATTGATGAGCTGCGTGCCGGTTACCGTGGTCTGCGTGCCGATTGCCGCGTTCATAAGGTCAACAATGTTGCCGCTTTCAAGAGTATTCGTATCCAAGCTCTCATTCGCAGCAACAAGCGCGTCGTGAAGAGCGCCCTCACCTTTAGCCGCCGCCAAAGCTGCTTCATAGTTTACCTTTACTTCTACGGTGTTGTCGTTCGTAGCAGTGATTGCATCGTTACCGAATCTGGGAGCTCCCTCCTCCTCATCCTTAGCCTTGCTGAGAGAAGCGGGGTCGGTGGTCGCTACGGTATAGTTAGTGCTGCCCATATAAGCGGTAATTGCGGTAGCCTTATTAAAGACGCCGTCGCCCGTTGCAGGCAACTCTCTGTCGAGAATCTTTTCAACGATGTCCTTGCGCATAAGCACAAACTTCTCTATATCGTTGTTGCCGTCGAAGTAGGGCGCTACGTACATATCGCCCTTAGTGGTCGCCATAAGGGACATACGGATAATATCGCTTTCAAGGAATTTCTTGAAGTTGGGCATATAGTCGAGGTAGTCGGCCAAGTTAAGCAGAGTGCCGTTTTCGACAGCTTCCGAGTTAGCCGCGTCCAAACCCGCCGTGAGTACGTCAACGGTATTGAGACCCGTGTTTGTATTCATCGCCTTAACGGTAGCAAGGTTCTTGGAAGCCTTGCCGTCGTCGCTGTACTTCCAAACGTCGTTGAACGAAACTTTAAGCTTATTCTGAACCTCCTGCCAAGCGGGTTTGAAGTTGCCTTCGCTCCACTCCTTGCCCATAAACGTGTCGCCGATTAACGCGTTACCGGGAATATCTTTTCCGCCTTCACCGGCGCCCTTTTCAGTAGCTTTAAGCTTCATACCGGTAGCCAATTTATCATAACCGATAGCGGTCGTTATCGTCGTGTTATCGGTATAGGTCAGTTTACCAGCCTCGTCAAGGTTGGGAGTAACGACAGTCTTGCCGCCACCGCCGCCGTTTCCGCCACCGCAGCCGAACATACCGAACGCCATTGTTCCTGCCATAACTACGGCAACCGCAGCGCTGGCAATTTTGAGTTTCTTGTTCATTTATTTTTCTCCTTAATTTATTTTTGTTTTATATTTCAGGTATTGCCCTGTTTTTAACTTGTTACTCTTTTACGCCGCCCATATTTACGCCCTTGGCGAAATACTTCTGAATGAACGGATATATTATAAGAATAGGAATCATCGAGAATACGACCAACGCGTAGGTTACCGCAGTGCCTACAGCTTCATTGGAAACATCCGCCTCTTCCGAAACGAAATCCGAAGTCAGCGAAGTGTTCTTTTCCATGAAGTCTCGGATATAGACCTGCACGGGCCATGAATAGTTCTGACCTACGTCATTCGTAACTTTGTACGCCCAGAAGTAGCCGTTCCAACGGGAAATTCCGAAGAAGAGCGCAACGGTTGCAATCGTCGCTTTACTCATAGGGATATATACGTTGAAAAGTACCTGCAATTCGGTTGCACCGTCTATTCTCGCAGCTTCCTCTATTTCGGAGGGAACACCCTCGAACGAGTTTCTCAAAAGTATTATGTTGGTTGCGTTCATACCCATCGCAATAACTATCAGCCACTTCATATCGACTGCACTTGCGTCGGATTTACCTATTAAAGCCGCCATAACCTGACCGGTTTGCTGGTAATTTATGAACGTGGGAACGATGCCCGCCGAAAACCACATTGTGAATACGAGGAAAAAGTTCCAGCCGTGTCTACCCATCAAACGCTTTTTGGAAAGTGCGTACGCGCCGAGTATCGAATAAACCATGCACCAGATTGTACCCACGAACGTTACAAACAGCGTGTTTGCGTACATTACCCAGAACCTGCCGCTCGATAAAACGAACTTCATCGCGTTGGTCTGAAAACCGACCGGCCACAACACAACTTTGCCCGCTTCCAACGCGTCATAGCTACTGAACATAGAACTAAGCGCAAATATCAGAGGGTATACGCACATCGTAGCGAAAATAATCAAAAATACGTAAGCGATTATCTTAAAGATAAGCTCTGATATTTCCATTTTTCTTTTCATATCTTTTTATCCCCCACTGCTTAGTAAAGCGATACGTCGGAAACCTTGCGCGCTATCTTGTTTGCGCCGATTACCAATACCATTCCGATAAGGTTGTTCAACATTTCGGCAGCCATACCGTAAGGTTGGTTCTTCTGCGCCGAGCCGCCCGTGGATATTCTGTTTGCCCAGGTCGAAACTACTTCCGCAACGTTGTAGTTGCCGTATGATATACTCGGCGTCAACAGATAAATCTTTTCGTAGCCTACGGAAAGGAGCGAGCCAATCTTCATTATAAGCATTATTATAACTGTGGAAAGTATGCTGGGAAGTACGACGTATCTCATCTGCGCCATCTTTCCCGCGCCGTCTATCTGCGCCGCCTCGTAAGAAGTAGGCGAAACAGCGATAACCGCCGCGAAGAAGACTATCGAGTCGTAGCCCGCATGCTCCCACAAACCGGTCACGACATATAAAGCACGGAAGTACTCCGCCGAATAGAGAAGTCCTAAAGACAATCTTCCGGTAAACGATACACCCTCTGCCTCCATTGCCTCGGTAGGACCGTGGAGAATAGGAGACTTCGAAAGAACGCCGAATAATTTACTCAGAACACCCTGCGAACCGCCGGACGCGTCACCCTTGAAGAGTGCAAGCGCGAGAGTGGTAACGATAACGGTCGAAATGAACTTGGGGAGGTATACGCAAACCTGCATTACGCTTCTCGCCACATTCGAGCGCACCTCATTGAAGAAGATAGCCAAAATTATAGGCATAGGGAAGCCGAACAACAAGCCGTAGAACGCTATAACGAACGTATTTCGGAATGCCATCCAAAACGTTGTCGAATAGTTTCTTACCAATACCGTCTCGAACGAACTGATGCCCGACCAATATCTGTCGGTAGGCACGTCCTCAGTACCGTAGCGGAAAGCCGCGGTCAGCGAGTACATCGGCAAGTACTTCCAGAGTACGTACACAACAATCATCGGCACAAGCATTAAATACAAGCGCCAGTCTTTGAGTAGCGTAAATCCGGTCGTCTTCCAACGATTTCTTTCCGTTTCGTCCCTTACCTTCTGCTCCTGCGGCATGCTGTATGTGCCTGTCGCTTCGTCATAGTCAAGGAAGTCATCGTACTTTAATAGTTTTGACATCGAGTTTTTCCCCTCCATATCACTTAGTTTTTGATTTATCGTAGCGATTTCTAAAACAAATCGTTATCTTTCTTCAATATATTAAAACTCTCTTCGTCGATTATTCCGTCGTTATCGCCGAACTGGTCGACGCGAAGTTTGTCTTTGCGCTCTTTGTCCACACGCTTTAAAAAGGTTATCTGGTCTTCGAACATTCCGTCGATGCGCCGAAGCACCAACACCAACACAAACCCCACAACCAGCGAAAACAGTTCGCTAAACGCAAAACTTATAAAGCCGTGCCACGCCGCCGAGTTCGCTATCGGCGAAATCGAATAACCTATTGCCCAGACGGTCGCCCTGCCCAGATACACGCACAGCCAGCTACCCACAAAAAGCAACGCCGACGCCCACCATCTTGACCTTATCTTATCCTTACCGATAAGTTTCATAGGGATAAGCATAAGACCAATAAACGCATTACCTATTATATATGTAGCAAACTGCAACCCTGTTGCGGTGCTTATAAACAAGAGGCACTTGAACAGACCGCCGAAAACCGCGTACAAAACGCCCTGCCAGCCCCACCTCATCATAACCGTTAACGTTACCGGTACAAGTAGCGAGAACGTGAAGGTTGCCGAAGACGGAAACCACTTGGCAGCCATGAAAGAAAGCAGTTCGGATACTGCGAGTATTAAAGCGAAAACGAATAAATCAGTCGCTTTATATTGTTTCACAGATATCAGTCTTGAACCGTTTTTTCGCATAGTTTATCAAATCGCACAAATTTTACAACGCCATAATGTTACATTATCACATTTAGCTTATTTATTATAACACGCGCAAATTTAAAAATCAATACTTTTTTTAATTGTTTCACAAAAAAAATTGTGCTACAATATAACCGTTAAAACGAGGTATTGATTATGACTTTTTTACACGTCACTCCCGACGATAATTTGCCCGATATTTTGTCTGAAATCGTTCAGCCGACCACAATATATCTTAAAAAAGGAGTATATCACGCCAAAATCGTCATTGCCGCCGACAACGTAACGCTCATCGGCGAAGACCGTGAAACAACGGTTATAGCCTACGACGATTACGCGAAAAAGCCGCATATCGACGGCAGGGAATACAACACCTTCCGCACTTTCACCGTGTGTGTAACGGGTGAAAACGTTGTGATTGAAAACCTTACAATCGCCAACACGAATACCGCGCCCGAAAAGGTCGGACAGTGCGTTGCTCTGTCGGTGAACGCAAAAGTGTTCCACGCGAAGAACGTGGACTTGAAGTCCACGCAGGACACTCTCTTCACCGCCCCTTTCCCTGACGACCTGATAATAAGATATTCGGGACTGACCGACGACCCCACCTATTACGACGGATTTATTCCGCGCGAGCAGTTATATATGGAGGGCGAGTCGTTCCACTATTTCGAAAACTGCCGCGTTTACGGCACGGTCGATTACGTTTTCGGAGGCGCGCGAGCGCTGTTCGAGAACTGTCAGTTTATCTCGCTTAAAGACAAGCGCGGTCTGGGTTTTGTCGCCGCCCCCTGCCACTCCCTTAAACAGAGCCTGGGCTATCTCTTCTATAAGTGCGACTTCGTAAACGGCGGCGCGGACAACGGAGGCGTGTATCTTGCCCGCCCGTGGCGCGATTTCGGCAAGTGCGACTTTGTTAACTGCACGCTTGACAGCCATATTTCGCCCTTGCTCTTCGACAAGTGGAACGACACCTGCCGCGACAAGACGGCAAGGTTCGGCTATTGCGATTTAAAGGGCGGAAATCTTGCGCCCGTACCCTGGGCGCAAGAAATCACACCTGAAAACGCAAATGATATTATAAATAGTTTTACAGCGCTGAAAAAGAAATATTTTGGCGAATAATACACAAAAAAGTAAGCCCCGCGGCGAAATCGCCGCGGGGCTTTATTATTTTAATTAAAATCCGAAATATTCCTGCGCGTTGTTGTAGCAGACGTCCTCTACTATCTTGCCGAGCGTTTTAATCTCTTCGGCGGGATACTGTCCGCTTTCAACAAGGTTGCCGAGCATATTGCAGAGTATTCTTCTGTAATACTCGTGGCGGGGATATGCGAGGAACGAACGGCTGTCGGTGAGCATACCTACCGACTGCGCCACAAGTCCTACCTGCATAAGCGTTTCGAGGTTGGTCTTCATGCCGTCCTGCTGATCCAAGAACCACCAGGCCGTGCCGACCTGTACCCTGCCCTTTACGCCTTCCTTCTGGAAGCAGCCCGAAAGCACCGTAAGCGCGTAGTTGTCGCGGGGGTTGAGGCAGTACAAAATTGTCTTTGGCAACGCGTCCTGTCCGTCAAGCTCGCCCAAAAGCGCGGAGAGCTTTTCCATATAAACGGCGTCCTCGATAGCGTCGAAGCCCGTGTCGGGACCGATTTTAGCAAGCATACTCTTGGAGTTGTTGCGAAGCGCGCCGATATGATACTGCTGTACCCAGCCGTACTTCTTGTATTCCTTGCCGAGGAAAATAAGCACGTAGCCCTTGTACTTATCCAGCTCCTCAACGGAAATATTCTCGCCCTTCATACCCTTCAAAAAGATTGCGTTTGCCTCCTCGTAGGTTGCGGGAGCGTAGCACACTACGTCGAGCGCGTGGTCGGAAAGGCGCGAACCCATTTCGTCGAAGTACTTGATTCTGTCTGCAAGCGCGGAGCACAAATCTTCCAAAGTTTTAATCTCTTTACCGACTACGCCCGCAAGCTGATTTACCCAGCTCGCAAACCAGGAAAGCTCGACGTTGATTGCCTTGTCGGGGCGGAACGCGGGACGAACCTTAACTTTCAAGGTCTTGTCCTCGTTCATCTTCTTGTGCCACTCCAGGCTGTCGACAGGGTCGTCCGTGGTGCACACGGTTTTAACGTTGAACTTGTACATCATCTCGCGCGCGGTCAGCGTCTCGAGAACCTTGTTAGCCTTCTTCCAAATTTTTTCGGCGTTGGCGGAATTGATTATGTCGTCGATGCCGAAATATCTCTGCATTTCGAGGTGCGACCAGTGATATAAGGGGTTGCCCACAAAGTAGGGCATACTCTCGACGAACTGCATATACTTTTTGTAGTCGTCGTCGGGACCGGAAATGCTGTCCTCTTCATAGCCCCTCGCACGGAGCGCGCGCCACTTGTAGTGGTCGCCGTATCTGTCGCCCGCGCCCAGCCAAACCTCGGCGAGGTTACGGAACTTCTTGTCCTCGTAAATTTCCTTGGGCTGTAAGTGGCAGTGATAGTCGATTATAGGCATTTTTTCCGCGTGCTCGTGATACAGCTTTTTAGCCGTCTCCGTTTCAAGCAGAAAGTCTTTATCCATAAATTTTTTCATTATAAGGTTACTCCCGTTTTGAATATTGCAATCTCTTTTGTGTTGTTGATTTCGTTCTTGGTCTTCTTGCCATTGGCGATATCGACTATTAAATCGATAAACTTTTCAAGCTGGGTGTCAAAATCGCTTTCGAGTACCGCGCCCGCGTTGAAGTCTATCCAGTTAGCCTTATTTTTGGCAAGCTCGGAATTGGTGGCAATCTTGACCGTGGGAACGAAGCCGCCGAAGGGCGTGCCTCTGCCCGTAGTGAAGAGCACCAAATGACAACCCGCCGACGCGATATTGGTTACCGCGCACATATCGTTGCCCGGTCCGTTCAAAAGGTTCAGACCCTTTTCGGTAACGAAGCCGTCGTCGAATACGACGTCCGAAACGGGACCCGAGCCCGACTTCTGCGTACAGCCGCACGACTTGTCTTCAAGCGTGGTTATGCCGCCCGCCTTATTGCCGGGGGAAGGATTTTCGCCCACGGGCTGACCGTTGGAGCGGAAATAGTCCTTGAAGTCGTTGATGAGCTTGACCGCCTTTTCGAAAGTCGCTCTGTCCTTGCAACGGTTCATAAGCTGTTGCTCCGCGCCGAACATTTCGGGCACTTCGGAAAGCACCGACGTGCCGCCGACCGATACGATATAGTCGGAGAAATAGCCGACCAAAGGGTTGGCGGTAATACCGCTGAGTCCGTCGCTGCCGCCGCACTTCAAACCTACTTTGAGGCAGGATATGTCCTTTTCAACGCGCTTGTCCGTCTTGACGGTCTTGGCGATTTCCTTTAAAAGTTCAACGCCCGTCTTGATTTCGTCGGCAACTTCCTGGCAGACAAGGAATTTAATTCTCTTTTCGTCGACTTTGCCGAGAGTTTCGCGGAAAGCCGCCATCTGGTTGTTTTCGCAACCCAGACCGACGACGAGCACGCCGCCCGCGTTGGGGTGACGGACCATTTTCTGCAAAATGAGCTTGGTTCTCTCGTGGTCGTCGCCCAGCTGCGAGCAACCGTAAGGGTGAGTGTATGTGAACACGCCGTCGAAGCCGTCCTCGCCGCACTCCGCCTTAAAGGTTTCGACGATTTCCTTGACCTGTCCGTTTACGCAGCCGACCGTGGGTATAACCCAAATCTCGTTACGTATACCCACGTCGCCGTTTGCACGGGGATATACGTTGACCTTGCGCATTTTGGCGGGCTTTAAAGTACAGTCAACCTTGTTGTACTCGTACTCCAAGTTTTCCGAAAGATTGGTCTTAACGTTGTGCGTGTGCACCCATTTGCCGACGGATATATCTTCGGTAGCGTGCGCGATGGGCACGCCGTACTTGATGATATTTTCGCCGTTAGCAATTGCGCGCAGAGCAAACTTATGACCCTTGGTTATGTCCTCGGCGAGCTTGACGCCCTGTTCGGTTTCGCCCTTCTTTAAGTCGCAAAGAGCAACCGCAACGTTGTCGAGGGGGTTGATTATAATTGATTTTTTAGCCATACTTAATTCCTTATTAAACTATGGTAGTCCCTCCGATTAGAAGCGAGCAAGACAAGGCGCGGGAGGAAAGCCCGAAGGAGTTTACAATGAAGTAAATGACTGAGGGTTGCCGCACCGCACCCGCC